>NZ_JAGYGN010000015.1:0-151605 GCF_019947515.1 Pseudomonas sp. A-B-19 | reverse complement strand
GACTGTGGACGCCGCAGGACTTCGCCTCAGCCCCTTGCTGAGCTGTTCAACCGCCGGATGCGGAAAACCGCACGTCCGGTGGTGTGGGAGGGGTAACGGGCGCAAGCCCGTTGCCTCCACCCAATCATTGGTTTTGTGGTGTGGCTTAGAGGGTGAAGTCACCTTCAGCCGCCAACTCGCTCAATGGACGACGCGGGCTTGGCTCTTCACGGGCTTGCAGGTATTCCGCCAGGCTTGCCTTGTCCCCCAACTTGCCCACCGCGACGGCGGCGTGCAGGGCGTAGCCTTCAGGAATGTTCAGCTCCTTGCGGGTCAGTTCCTGGTCGAAACCGGCCATGCCGTGGGTGTGCCAGCCGCTCAGGCTCGCTTGCAAGGCCAGGTGGCCCCAGGCGGAACCGGTGTCGAAGGTGTGCCACAGGGCCGGGGTTTCTTCGCTGGCGCCAGGCGCGGTGAAGGTGGTTTTCGAGATCACGATTACCAGGGCCGAAGCATGTTGCGCCCAACTGCGGTTGAATTCGTTCAGCAGGCCCAGGTAGCGCTCCCAGTTCGGCGTGTCGCGACGGGCGTATAGAAAGCGCCAGGGTTGCGAGTTGTAGGCCGAGGGTGCCCAGCGGGCGGCTTCGAAGAAGCTCAGCAGGGTTTGCTCTGGAATCGTTTCGCCAGTGAAGGCGCGGGGCGACCAGCGATCGGTGAACTGAGGGTGAATGGCGTAATCGGCAACGCGTGGGTTGGCACTCATCAGAGATTCCTTGCTACGTTTGAAAGTGGGAGCGACGCAAAACCCTACTTGGCAGCGCAAAAACTGACAAGCCCGTTCTACCGACAGTCGCCAATGCTTGGCCCGCGGGCCTTCGGGCACTAGACTGGCGGCCTTTTCACCACCTGATGTCGATACTCGAACCATGGCCGCCAAAGTAGAACCGTTCTGGATACGCAAAACCCTCGATCAACTCGATCAGGAGGAATGGGAGTCGCTGTGCGACGGCTGTGGATTGTGCTGCCTGCAAAAGCTTGAAGACGAAGACGACAACAGCGTTTATTACACGCGCATCGCCTGCAAATTGCTGGACCTGAAAACCTGCCAGTGCACGGACTATCCCAACCGTCGTGACTCTGTACCGGACTGTATCCAGCTCACGCCGGGCAAGGCCGACGAATTCAAGTGGCTGCCGCCGACCTGCGGCTATCGTCTGGTCAGCGAGGGCAAGGACCTGCCGTTGTGGCATCACCTGGTGTGCGGTGATCGCGATGCTGTGCATCACGAGCGGATTTCCCAGTCCGGGCGCATGCTCGCCGAAGGCAGCGTGCCGGAAGATGATTGGGAAGATCACCTGATTTTCCGCGCGGGCTGACGGTCGAACGTTTAAGGTTTCACGAAGGAGTGTGTATGGCTGTGGGATGGCGGCAGGCGTGGGTCGTTGGACTATTGGTCGTGAATTCGCCCGTATGGGCAGCGAACAAGGTCAATCTGGACTATCACGTGCGCCTGTTGCCCCAGAGCGATCAGGCCGAAGTGCGCCTGACGCTCGCCCAGGGCTCGGCGGTGCGCAGCCTGGATTTCGACCTCGGCGACGGCAGCCACTACAGCGATTTCAAGGTCGACGGCCAATGGCAACTGACCCCTGGCAAAGCGGCGCGCGGTATCTGGCGCCCGACTGCCGACAAGGCCAGCCTGACTTACCGTGTGAACATCGACCACGGGCGCAAGAACGGCAGCTTCGACACGCGCATGACGCCAAACTGGGCGTTGATGCGCGGGGACGATCTGGTGCCGGCTGCCAGGCTCGATCAAGAGGATGGCATCGAACTGGTTTCACGCCTTGAATTCGAGCTGCCCGGTGGCTGGAAAAGCGTTGAAACCGCGTGGCCACGGATTGGCCAGAATAAATTCCGTATCGATAACCCTTCCCGATTGTTCGACCGACCCACGGGCTGGATGCTCGCCGGCCAGCTTGGCAGCCGCCGTACTCGTCTGGGCGAGACTGAAGTCACCGTCGCCTCGCCGCTGGGGCAGGGTCTGCGCCGCATGGATGTGCTGACCCTGCTGACCTTCGTCTGGCCACAGGTGCAGGCGCTGTATCCGAGACACCTGGGCAAACTGCTGATCGTCGGGGCCAATGATCCGATGTGGCGCGGCAGCCGGTCGGCGCACGAGTCGATCTATCTCAACAGTCACCTGCCATTGGTCAGCGAAAGCGGCACCAGTGCCCTGGTGCGCGAGTTGGCCCAGGTGTTCGGGCGGATCAACGGCACGCAGCGCAGTGACTGGATCAATGAAGGCTTTGCCGAGTATTACGCCATCGAACTGGTGCGCCGGGCCGGCGGCATGAGCGATGAACGCTTTGAGAACCTGCGCGGCAGACTGCTCAGGATCGGCCAGAAAGTCACCACGCTGCGCGGCGAGCAGGTCAGCCCGGCGCAGGTGGCCAGGGCAGTGGTGTTGCTGCAGGAACTGGATCGCGAGATTCGCCTGAAAACCCACAACAAGCGTTCGCTGGACGATGTATTGCGCGGGGCGATGCGGCTGGGGGATATCGATACCCAGGCGTTTGTTCAGCTCAGCGAGAGTGTGATCGGTGGATCTTCCAGGGTGCTCAGTACCGAGTTGCTTCAGTAGCACCGCCATTCGCTGGCAAGCCAGCTCCTACATTGGTTTTGTGTACGGCACAGATCACGTGTAGGAGCTGGCTTGCCAGCGAAGAGGCCGGCTGCCTCAGAGCAATTCCCGGATCAACCCCCCGGCCTTCGGCGACTTCAACGAATCATTGCCAGTAACGCTGGCGGTTTTGGTCGCCGTTTCGGCATTGGCCTTCAGCGTCTTCAACTCTTCACCCGCCCGCTGGATTTTCGCCCGCACGTTGCTCATGTCCTGACGGCCTTTCTCCAGCAGGCTTTTCGCCGAGCTGTGCCCGGTAATGCCGCGCGCCAGGGCCACGCCGCCGATGGCCACCTGGATCAGGCCAAAGATCCCGCCACGACGCAGGCCCTTGCCCACCATCACCACGCCACCGGCCAGGGAGCCGATGCGTTCCCAGCCCTGCACGTTTTGCTCGGAGGGGCTCTGGAGCGGGGTGGATTCGATACGCTCGACGGGTTTGAGTTCGCTCATGGTCTGTCTCCGGGCTTGGGTGATCGATAGTCAAGCTGACAGCCAGGGCAGGCAGCTCGTTCAATCGGATGTGCGGCGATTCAGCGGAATTTTGGTCCCGATCGGGTATTGAGCCCCTTGGACATGCGGTCGTAGAGCACGACGTTGACCGTGGCGGCCAGGTTCATGCAACCGGTGGTCGGAATGTAGACCACGTCTTCGCACCAGTCGCGAATCTCTTTATCCAGCGATCCGTCTTCCGGGCCAAAGATATAGAGCGCACGATCCGGATGGGTGTATTCCGGCAACGGGCGGGCGCCCTCGACCAGTTCCACGGCGACGGGCACACAGTTGAGCGGCAGGATTTTCTTCAGGTCGTCGATACCGATCAGCGGGATGTCGTAGTGCACGCGCTTGGTATCGGTGACGAAGTCGGCGGCGCGCTCATAGCGCTTGCCGGTGTAGAACACCGACGCCACGCCATAACAGCCAGCGGCGCGCATCACCGAACCGACGTTCTCCGGTGATTTGGGGTTATACAAACCAATGCAGCTGTACCGTTTGTCTGCCACGAGCGGGGTGCCTTTCGGGAAAAAAGCGCGATTATACGGGGAATGGGGGAGGGGTGTTCAGTTTGAGACTGGTGGGTGTGTGGTCGATTGCTTTCGCTGGCAAGCCAGCTCCTACATTGTCATGCGTGCGGTGCAAAACCCGTAGGAGCTGGCTTGCCAGCGAAGAGGCCAGTTCAGACACTGAAGATTATTGATCTTCCTTTTTCATCAACCCCGCCAACGCCGCAAACGGATTATGCGTGGCCTTGGCGATTTTTGGCGTGCTCAGCGAGCCTTCGTCGAAATACTGCTGGTCGGTATACCGCGAGTGTTCGTTATCGTGGCAGTACAGGCACAACAACTCCCAGTTCGAGCCGTCCTGCGGGTTGTTGTCGTGGTTGTGGTCGCGGTGGTGCACGGTCAGTTCGCTCAGGCGCTTGCCGGAGAACTCACGGGCGCAACGGCCGCAGACGTGCGGATACATCTTCAGGGCCTTGTCGCGGTAGCCCATTTCCTTGTCGCGCTGGTTGTCGGCGAGGATGCGATCCAGCTTCGAAGTGTTGGTCGGGGTGGACGAACTCATGGGTTCACCTTTGTAAAATGACTAATGACAGTATAAAGCGAAGTTTAGCCTAGCCCTTGAGCTTCTCGGCAATCCAGATGGTGTGGCGGGTGCCTTTGTTGCCATGGGCGAAGACCTGCACTTCCTCGGCCTTGAAACCGGCTTTCTTCAGTTTGTCGGAAAATTGCCGGTCAGCGCTGGCCGACCAGACCGCCAGTACACCTTTGGGGCGCATGGCCCTGGCGCAGGCGTTCAGTCCGGCGGCGGAGTACAGCCAGCTGTTGGCTTTCTGGGTCAGGCCTTCGGGGCCGTTGTCGACGTCGAGCATGATGGCATCGAAACCCTGGGGCTCGGCTTGCAGGACTTTGGCCACGTCTTCCATGCGAATCACCGTCCGCGGGTCGAGCAGCGGATTGCCAGCCTTCTCGCCCAGCGGTCCACGGTTCCATTCAACGACACCGGGGACCAGTTCGGCGACCACCACTTCTGCGGTCTTGCCCAGGTGCTTGAGCGCCGAAGCGAGGGTAAAACCCATGCCCAGGCCGCCGATGAGCACCCGTGAATTCGGTCGGCCAGCGACTTTGCGACAGGGGATCTCGGCCAGGGCATCTTCGGAGCCATGCATGCGTGTGTTCATCAGTTGCCCGCCATCGCCACCCTGGATCTTGATGACAAAATCCTCTCCGTATTCGAACAGGCACAGGGCACCGCCGTTTTCAGGAATGGGGGTGGTGTCCAGCAGAACGAAACGTTTCATGGGGCTCACTTGAAGAAAATTGGCAGAACACGGGAGGGCAAACAGGCGCAGTTGGGAGTAGCCTGTTTATGACGACAAGGTCAACGGAGCCATTGATGAAGCGCACCATTCTAACGGTCATTGCCCTGGCCGCGCTCTCGATAACTGCAGTGCAAGCTCAACAGCTGCAATCGATTCCCGTCAGCCCCGCACCGATACCCGGTTCGCCCGGCACCGCGACGCCCACGCCGTACCCGCAAATCAGCCCGGCGCCTTTGCCTAAAGTCGGCCCCGGCAGTAGCGGTCCGCCGTTGGTGCCCATTGAAATGCCGAGCCCGCCGACCAAGGACCAGCCGATACCGGGCCTTGCGCCCAATCCGCCGAAACCCAAGTCGCCGGGTGGCTAGACCTGCTGCGAAAGCAGTTGGCCGTCAGCCATGCGCAGGCGTTTGGACAGGGATACGGCGAGGGCGCGGATGATCTTGGCGGCGATTTTCGGTGCGTCGTTGAGCATCTTTTCCAGCGAGTCCTTGCCCAGGTTGAGCAACTGGCAGTTGCTTGCGGCCACACAACTGGCCGAGCGCCGTTCGCCGTCGAGTACGGCCATTTCACCGAACGAGCGACCGCTGCGCAACGTGGCGATGGTGACGCGTTGCCCGTCGGCGGTGGTTTTCTGCACGGCCACCTGACCTGTGTGGATGATGCACATGAAGGTGCCGGCATCGCCCTCCTGGAAGATCTCCTCGCCCTGGGCAATGGTGCTGATACTGAAGTAACCGGAAGCCGCGACGAAGTCCGCCGGCAGCAATTGATTGAACAGGCCGCAATCCATCAGCCAGTCGCGAATTTCGTTGTTCAGAAAGGTGGGTTCAGGCATGTCGTCACGGTCTTTAGTGTTGTGTCTGTTACTGGCTCGAATTTGAAATCACTGCACACCCATGTAGGAGCTGCCGCAGGGGTCAGTATTGTGTCGGCTTCCTGTGTCCGGAACCATGACCGGTGCACCGCGCCAGGTTCCTCAGGCAATACCCAGAACCTTGAACAAAAATGCATATTCGAGTGCTACGTCACGCAACCCCTGATATCGACCGCTCATCCCGCCATGCCCGGCACCCAGTTCCGTCTTGAGCAGCAGGGGATTGCTGTCGGTCTTGGTTGCGCGCAATTTCGCCACCCACTTGGCGGCTTCCCAATACTGCACACGGCTGTCGTTGTAGCCGGCGATCACCAGGGTCGCCGGATAAGCTTGCGCGGTAACGTTTTCGTACGGGGCGTAGGCCTTGATCCGGTCATGGACGTCCGGTTCTTCCGGGTTACCCCACTCGTCGTATTCCGTGACGGTCAATGGCAGGTCAGGGTCGAGCATGGTGTTGAGTACGTCGACGAACGGTACTTCGGCGATGGCGGCGCCAAACAGCTCCGGCCGTTGATTGAGCACCGCGCCGATCAGCAAGCCCCCGGCGCTGCCGCCGCTGATCGCCAACTGCGGTGCAGTGGTCAAACCCTGGGCGATCAGGTGTTCGGCGCAGGCGATAAAGTCGCTGAAGGTGTTGTGCTTGTGCTCCTGTTTGCCGGCGCGATACCAGGCTTCACCCAGTTCGCCACCGCCACGCACGTGGGCAATGGCAAAGGCCATGCCGCGATCCAGTAGGCTCAGGCGCGCGTGGGAAAACCACGGGTCGAGGCTTTCGCCATAGGCGCCATAGCCGTAGAGGTACAGCGGCACGGGTTTGCCGAGGTCTGTGCGCTTGATCACCAGGCTGATGGGCACTTGCGTGCCGTCCGGTGCCGTGGCCCAAAGGCGTTGGCTGACGTAGGCATCGGCATCGAACGGGCCGAGCACCGGAGTTTGCTTGAGCACTTTCTGCTCGCCAGTGGCCAGGTCCAGTTGGCGGATTTGCGCCGGACGGTTCAACGCTTCGTAGCGCAGGCGAATCCGCTCGCTTTCGAATTCCAGGCTGTTCTGCACGTGCAGGCTATAGGCAGCATCCGGCAGTTGCACGCGATAAGGCGCCAGGCCCTGTGGGTGAACCTCGATGACCGGCAACCCGCCGACCCGCAGGCTCAGGGTCATGGCCCCGGTGTTCAGGCTGATGCCGTCGATCATCACCGCGTCACTGTGGGGGATCAGGTTCTGCCAGTCGGCTTCGGTCGGCGCGGCGCCAGTATCGGTGGCTGTGTACAGGGCGAAATTGATGCCGTCACGGTTGCTGCGAATGAACCAGGTCCATTGACCGTCGAGTACGCCGTGGTCGACGTCGTACTCATGATCCTCGACCCGTGGCGCGATGCAGGTAAAGGCTTGCTGCGGCTGGTTGGCATCGAGGGCCCAGACTTCGCTGGTGGTCTTGCTGCCCACCGACAGCAGCAATTGCTGCTCGGAGCTTGAGCGGTAGCAATGCATGAAGAAGCGACCGTCCGGCTCATGGAACACTTCTTCGGCCGCCGTGCCGTCCAGGCGATAGCGATACAGCTTGTGCGGGCGATGGGTGTCGTCCAGTTCACCAAAGAATAGCGTCAGGCTGTCGTTGGCCCAGGTCATGCTGCCGTCGCAGTCCTGGAACTCCAGTTCACTGACACGGCCGTCGGACAATTCCTTCACGAACAGCGTGTAAATCTCGTCGCCGCTGGAGTCGATGCTGTAGGCCAGACGCTGATGGTCCGGGCTGATGCTGAATGCCCCCAGGGAAAAGAAGCCGCCATTGGCCAGCTCGTTGGGGTCCAGCAGCAGTTGTTCGCGGCTTTCGTCGAGGGTCAGGCTGTCGTCGGCCGGACGCGGGCAGCGGTAGTGCCGGGCGTACTCGTCGCCCGCCATGGTGCGGGTGTAGTACAGATACGGTCCCCACGGCGAAGGCAGGGACAGATCGGTCTCGAGAATCCGCCCTTTGATCTCCTCGAACAGGGTTTCACGCAGCCCGGCCTGGTCGGCGGTTTGCGCTTGCTGGTAGTTGTTTTCGGCTTTCAGGTAGTCGAGCACTGCCTTGGTGTCGCGCTCTTGCAGCCAGGCATACGGATCGGAGCCTTCAGCCTTGTGGGCAATCGGAGCGTCGTGAATGGTGGCGGATAGGGGCATGAAGGGCTCTCGAACAGTGTACGCAATAGGGGCTTTACAACCTGTGGGAGCGAGCTTGTGTGGCGAGGGGGCTTGCCCCCTCGCCACACAAGCTCGCTCCCACAAGGTTATGTGTCTTGACCGAAGGCATTGATGCAGCCTGACGGGCGAAAAGCCGTTATCATAAGCGCCTCTGTGCGACACGCGTAGCGTGTCTCCAAGACTTCGAGGTGTAGAGTCATCTTGAAGGGCTTCCGAAAGGAAGCCAAGAGCTTGGGTACCCAACCCCAAGAAACAAAACCCTCCCAGAAGTCCAATGCCTTCAAGGACTTGCCGCAGCGGCGGTGGCAAACTCAAGGTCGATTAGCGCTCGGTAGCTCAACCGCAGTACCAGATTTTCCGGTACTGGAGTGCCTACTACACATCAGCCCTGTTCAGGGCTAAACCCATGCGGGAGAGAATCCCCGCTGGGGTTCCCTCCTGCTTTTGAAACAGGAGGTAACAATTTCTTTGGGCATGCTGCCTCGGCAGTCCCTGCTCACATCAAACCGGAGACATGAGCGAAAGCTCTGTCTGTCATTGTCCATCTACCTTGCTCGCAAGGTGGCAGCGGACTCGTTGTGCGACCAACGATAGCCTAGGAAGACATGCGTCACTGGTAACGGTGAGGTGTGAAGCTCTTCTCACAATGTAGTCCCCGTCAGGGTGTGCTTTTGCCGCGAGGTAAAGCATAGATACTCGGAGCAGTGCCGGGTTGAGACGCTAGGCTGGTTGGCATGGGTAACGTAAGTGAACTGCTGATAAACGCCGTAATTATGAACAAGCCAAAACTGCTGTCAGGCTTGAGCCAAAAGGCACGTGGTCGGATACCTCTGTAGAGGCTTGAGGTACGTCGTCATAGGACCATCGGTGAAAAGGCAGGCCCTAAACCAATCGTGTGATAGGCAGGGAACGTGGTAAGCCCGTATGGCCGCCTTCGGGCAGGTGAACCGCAAGGGGATCTGTTGGCTGTGCGGGTATGGGATCGCAGAGAAAGCGAAAGCCGGGCTGTAATGGCTCGGATAGGGGTTGGGACATTACCTCACGGGAAACCGGGCAGACTTCTGCGTGGTCTTTCGTCGCATGAACTCTGACTGAACCTGTCTCAATGATCTTAGAGACCCGCAGTATTGGGCCTCCTACTAATCCAACCCTGACGGGAGCGTCCATTCCCGTCAGGGGATGCGTACGTCTTCTGCTCGGGGAAACTTGAGAGGAAGGCAGCATGATAGAGCACAGCCAAATGGCCGTGCCTGCGCTTTCCGGCACTCCGCAACAATGGCATGACATCGATTGGTGTCGTGTTCAGCGGAATGTTCGGGCAATGCAGGTGCGGATTGCGAAGGCTTGTCGGGAAGGCAAATGGCGCAGGGTGAAAGCCCTGCAACGGATGCTGACCCGCTCTCGATCGGCCAGATACTTGGCCGTACGGCGAGTCACTGAAAACCAGGGTAAGCGCACGGCGGGAGTCGACCGCGTGCTCTGGGATACACCCGACGCAAAATGGAAAGCGGCAAATGGGTTGAAGCGTCACGGATATAAGCCACGACCTTTACGGCGTGTGTTCATTCCGAAGTCGAATGGGAAGGAACGCCCTTTGGGTATCCCAACCATGACTGACAGGGCTATGCAGGCGCTGTATTTGCTGGCTCTGGCCCCCATTGCAGAAACCAAGGGCGATCCGAATAGCTACGGCTTCAGGATCGAACGCTCCACGGCGGATGCGATGGGTCAGTTGTTTGTTTGCCTGTCCAAGAAGGTCTCGGCCCAATGGATACTGGAGGCGGACATACAAGGCTGCTTTGATCACATTAATCATGACTGGATGCTCGCCAACGTCCCTACGGACAAAGCGATTCTTCGGAAATGGTTGAAGGCTGGCGTGATTCATAAAGGCCAGCTACAGGCAACGGATGCTGGTACGCCACAAGGCGGGATTATCTCGCCTACCTTGGCAAATATGGCGCTCGATGGTCTGGAAACACAGCTCAAGCAGTATCTGGGCGTGACAAGGGCCAGAAAGCTGAAGATCAACGTGGTGCGGTATGCGGATGATTTTGTGATTACTGGAAACTCGAAAGAGGTACTGGAAAGCGAAATCAGACCTTGGGTGGAGCAATTCCTGGCAGTACGCGGGTTGCAGTTATCCCCTGAGAAAACACATATCGTCCATACCGATCAAGGCTTCGACTTTCTGGGTTGGAATTTCCGTAAGTACGACGGGAAGCTTCTGATCAAACCGAGTAAGAAGAACGTCAAGGCGTTCTATCACAAGGTGAAGGAGGTCATCGACGCCAACAAGATGGCGAAGCAGGAGTATTTGATTCGATTGCTCAATCCCATCTTGAAAGGCTGGGCGCTGTATCACCAGCCTGTAGTAGCCAAGCAGGCCTACAGCCGCATGGATAATTTGTTGTTTTATGCTCTATGGCGTTGGGCAAAGCGGCGGCACCCGAACAAGTCACTGCAATGGATCGGGAAGAAGTATTTCCGAACTCAAGGAAGCAGAAGTTGGGTGTTTGCCACCACGATGTTGGAGGAAAACGGGACAAAAAAGGAGGTCGCTCTGTATTCGCTTGCGAGTACACCGATCGAACGACACAGGAAGGTTAGTGGGGAGTACAACCCCTTCGACCCTTCCATGGAAGAAATGGGCGAGAAGCTGCGGACGGCACAGATGCTGAAAAAGCTGAAGTATCGCAAACAGATTCTCAGTCTCTATCAAAGCCAGAAAGGACTGTGTCTGATGTGCAAACAACCGATTACGAAGGAAACGGGATGGCATGACCATCACATTATCCACCGCACTCATGGCGGTAGAGACACCCTGGATAACCGGGTACTATTGCATCCTATTTGTCACCAACAGCTTCACAGCCGTGGATTGACAGTGAACAAACCGGCTCCGCAAGGGGCTTTCTAAAGACTTGAGCCGTATGCGTTGAAAGGCGCACGTACGGTTCTTAGGGGGAGGCAGGCCAGTAATGGCCTGTCTCTACCCGACTTGCCTGCCTTGCCATGGACACCATGACCGAGAACGACTATCTGATCGCTTGGGGCCTCTACGCCTTTGCCGCTTTGGGCTGCCTGTTGGTGTGGATGCGCTTGACCCGCTGGATGTGGCGCTGGCTGCGTGAGCCGCTGCGGCTGGCGATGGCCGTGCTGCTGTTCAGCCCGACCATTATCGACCCGGTCAAGGACAAAGTCGCACCGGCCGTCGCCATTACCGCCCTCGACTTGCTGTTCAAGGTCGGCAATAACGCCTGGCGGGCGATTTCCGATCTGTTGATGTACGGCATGATCGCGTTCGGCCTGTATCTGGTGCTGGTGGCGATCCGTTTCCCTATCGAGCGCGCCTCCAACCTCCGCAAGGAACAGGCCGCCGCCGCCAAAGCCGCCGTTCGCGCCGACGAGCATGAGGAAGATCAACCGTTTGGCGGTGCCGGCGATGATCGCTACGGTCGTCCTGCCGTGCCGAGCAGTCCTCAGCGGATGCGAGTCGAACCCCGTCTGTAACCTTGCCCCTGCGATTGAGCGAGAGTCCGAGCATGTGTGAGTTATTGGGCATGAGCGCCAATGTCCCGACCGATATCGTGTTCAGCTTTACCGGGCTGATGCAGCGCGGCGGTCGCACCGGCCCACACCGCGATGGCTGGGGCATTGCCTTCTATGAAGGCCGTGGGCTGCGCCTGTTCCAGGACCCGGCGGCAAGCTGCGAGTCGGAAGTCGCGAACCTGGTGCAGCGTTATCCGATCAAGAGCGAAGTGGTGATCGGGCACATCCGCCAGGCCAATGTCGGCAAGGTCTGCCTGTCCAATACGCATCCGTTCGTTCGTGAGCTGTGGGGACGCAACTGGTGTTTCGCCCATAACGGCCAGTTGGCGGATTTCCGGCCTGCGGCCAGTTTCTATCGCCCCGTGGGTGATACCGACAGTGAAGCGGCCTTCTGCGATTTGCTCAACCGTGTGCGTGCGGCGTTCCCCGAACCGGTCGAGGTCGAAGCGCTGCTGCCGGACCTGGTGGCCGCTTGCGCCGAATACCGCAGCAAAGGCGTGTTCAATTGCCTGCTCAGCGACGGCGACTGGCTGTTCTGCTATTGCTCCACCAAACTGGCGCAAATCACCCGGCGCGCACCGTTTGGCCCGGCGCGCTTGAAAGATGTCGACGTGATCGTCGATTTTCAGGCTGAAACCACACCGAACGACGTGGTCACCGTCATCGCCACCGAACCCCTGACCGAAAACGAAACCTGGACCCGTTATGAACCGGGTCAATGGAGCCTGTGGCGGCGCGGCGAATGCGTCAGCCAGGGCAAGACCTCATAAGGATTCAATCCCCATGTTGCTCAGTTATCTACGGCTGGTGTTGTTTGCGGCCGGCTTGTTGATCGGTGTCCAGGTGCCGGGCTTCATCAGCGATTACGCCAAGCGGGTCGAAGCCCATCTGATTGAAGCGCAAGCCGGGTTGAGCGGGTTCCAGAACACCGCCAATCAGTTCTTCAAGGGTGACATGCAGGCCCTGGTGGCCCACTACCGCGCCAGCGAAGACCCGATCTTCCGCAGCGATGCCGACAGCCTGAGCAACCTGCTGACCCGTCAACTGGCGCTGGACAAGCAGTTCCAGGCGATGCAAGGGCCGTGGTACATCCGCTTCCTGCAAGTGGTGCTGGCTGCCGATCCGGACATCCGCAAGGAAACCTGGAATGGCTACGGCTACCAGATCCTGTTGACGCCCGAGGCGATGAGCTGGGGCATGAGCGGCGCATTGTTGCTGTCGTTTGGCCTGGAATGCCTGTTCCGCCTGATCGACTGGGTGGTGCTGGGCGGAAAGCGCCTGCGCCAGAGCCGGCCGATCGAAGAGCGGGATTTGCGCGGCTTGTAACACCGGCGAACGTCAGGGAGCCGGCAAGCCGGCTCCCTGCTTGATTACCAGTCAATCGAATAGGTCATGCTCAAGGTGCGGCCTTCGGCGTTGGGGAATGGCGCTCTGGCGTTGGCCTGGGCGAACAGGTTGACGTACGTGCGGTTGGTCAGGTTGTACACCCCGCCTTCCAGGCGACCGACCGGCAAGTACACGGAACCGAGCAGGTCCACCAGCGTATAGCCATCGATGTCGCGCCCGTTGTTGTCCTTGGCGGCAGCGTCGTAACTGGACAGGTGCATGCCTTGCAGGCGCAGGGTGTAGTCGTCTTCGGCGTAGCCGACGAAAAGCGTGGTCTTGGCCGGTGAAATGCGTGTCGCCGGCAGATCGATCCATTTCCCGTTCTGCTGGGTCTCGCCTTTGGCCCAGGCATAGGTGCCACCCACCGACCAGTGATCGGTCGCGAGGTAGGTCAGGCTGTTTTCGATGCCGCGAACCCGCTCCTTCTGGTTGATCAGGCGCAAGACACGCTCATTGGCATCGTAGAACTGAGTCACGTCCGAGGTGTTTTCATAGACGGTGACGTCGGCCTGCCACCGGTCCCAGTTTCCGCGCCAGCCCAGCTCGTAGCTGTCGACCTTGATGGCCTGGGCGTTGAGGCTCTGGATGTCGAAGGTGCTGTTCACGTCACGCAAGAAGCGCTGGATGTCCGGCAGCGAAAACCCCTGGCTGTAATTGGCGAAGACGTCCTGATGTTCACTCAGGTGATAGACCGCGCCCAGGTTATAGAGCGTCGCGTCGTATTTGAGGGTGTCACCGGGCAGGATGGCGCGTACGCCGGTCTGGACGATCTGGCCGTAAGCGACGCTGTCGGAGACCTCGCTTTCGATCCATTCGCGGCGCACACCGCCACGCAAGGTCCAGTCTCCGATGTCCCAGGACATCTGCCCGAACAGCGCCTTGGTGGTGGTTTCGATATCCGGGCCCAACTCGTAAGTGGTGCCGGTCTTGGTGTAGGTCAGCCCATTGAGGGTGTATTGGTCACCGCGCTGGCGGGAGCGTTCGTGATCATAGTCGGCGCCCCAGACCAGGTTGCCTGTGGCGCTGCCGATGGCCGGCAACGGTGTGTCGATGGCCGCACGCAGGCCGTAGACATCCTGCACGCTGTTGTTGTCGGAGATCCCGGCCTTGCCCCGCGACAGGTCGGGGAAGAACAGCGCATCGGCCCGGCGCCAGTAGCTTTCCAGTTGCAGGCCCTGGCCGTAGAAGTCGTTGTCGGTGTAGTTGAGGTTGGCCGCCTGATTATGGGTGTAGGGCTGGTCGTCGAGTTTCAGTCCTTTGACCGCCACGGCCTCTTGCCGGTTGTTCGGGTCTTTTGTGTAGCCGGTGTCCTGCTGGTCCTTGTAGTCCTGCAGCGACAGGCTGAGTTTTTTATCGGCATCCAGTTCGTAACCGAAACGACCTTGCAGGTCATAGGTGTCGGTGTCCATGTTGCTGCCCTGGGACGTGTCCTGAGGGATGCGATTGCCGTTGCCGTCGTACTGATCGTTGCGCTGGGTCAGGTCGGCGGACACGTACCAGTCCAGGGCATCCTTGCGCCCGGTCGCACTCTGAAAAGCCTCGTAGGCGAAACCCTTGCTGTTGAGGTTATTGCCGGTGGTCAGGCCCAGTTTGCTGCTGTAGGCAAGGTCCTGACCCTGGTTGCGCTTGGTGATGATGTTGATGATGCCGCCCGAAGCACCGGCACCATAAATGCTGCTGGCGCCGGAAACCACCTCGATGCGTTCGATACTGGCCGGCGCGATGCTGTTGAGCTGGCGGAAGTTGTCACGCGTGGCGTTTTGCGACACGCCGTCGATCAACACCAGCATGTTGCGCCCGCGCAGGGTCTGGCCGAAGTTGCTCATCCCGCCGCTGGACGGCGCCAGGCCGGGAACCAGTTGCCCCAGGATGTCGGAGACCCGACGCCCGGCGCCACTCTGTTGGCTGATCTGTTGTTCGTCGATCACCTGGACCGAGCCTGGAATGGAGGCAATGGTCGCTTCACTGCGCGTCGCGGATACGACGGTGGCTTGCATGTTCAATGTGCCGGGTTGCTGGTCGGTGTCCTCGGCCCAGGTTTGGGCGCTGAAGGAGCCAAGCAGCGGAATCATCAAGGAAAGTTTGGTTCGGGTCATGAGTGGGTCTTTTTTTTTAGTCGTGATAAGTGTGGGTGGACAAGATTGCGGGGGGCGGTGTGGAGGTGAATGAGCGCACCCAGCGGATCCCGATGGCGGCCAGTGCGTAGGTCAACGCCACCAGCCAGAAACTGTGGGCCAGCCCGACCAGCCCCATGCCGATCCCGCCGAGGACGGCACCGAGCAGAGCGCCAGCCTTGGCCGCGCTGTTGCCCAGACCGAGGGCAAAACCCTGTTGGCTTGACGACACGGTGTTGGCGATCAGTGCATAGGCGACGGGGAGCAGTGCGCCTTGCCAGATGCCCCAGACCAACCGGCTGACGAGAAAACCCAACCATTCGCTGGCCAGTGCCGTGGCCGCGAGCGTCAGGGCGCAGAGCCAGGCAACGCCTTCGATGACACGCAAGGTGTAAGCCGGTTGCCAGCGGTCGAACAGACGCCCCCACAGCGGAGCGCAGATGGCCAGGGTCGCGGCGCTCGCCGCGTAAGTGGCACCGATCAGCCAGCCTGGCGCATGCAGAATGTCGGCGACGTACAGCGCGTAGAAGGGTTGCGGCATCATCTTCGCGGCTTGTATCAATACGATCACTGACAGGATTCCACCGAGCCAGCCTTTAGGCAGGGCCACTGGCGCAACCGGTTTCTTCGTAGAGGCTCGCGCCTTGTCGGCCGGCAGGAAAAAACTCCCCAGTGCGCACAGCAGGCAAATCGCCATCGCGCCCTGACAGAGCAGGGCAAACCCCGAGATGTCCATCAGCCAGCCGCCGAGCACCGGGCCGATCAACGAGCCAACGGCGGTCGCCGATTGCAGACGAGCCAGGGTGTGACCGCGCCGGGAGCTGTCGCAGCAGGCCAAGGCATAGGCTTGCGCAGCGGCGATGAACCCGGCCAATGCGCCTTGCATCACGCGAATGCCCACCAGCAGCCACGGGTCGAGGGTAATCGCCGCCAGCCCTTGGCACAGCGCAAGTGCCAGCAGCGCCCGAACGATCATCGGCTTGTGTCCGGTGCGATCACCCAAGCGTCCCCACGCGGGTGTCAGCAGCATGGCCGCCAGCATCGGGCCGGCATAGACCAGCGTCGATAGCAGCGCGGTGTAGCCTGCGCCCTCTGGCCCAAGCAGATGCTGGATCTGCATGGGCCAGAACGGGCCGCTCATTTCCATGGCACCCATGGAGACAAACTGGATGACGATCAGCAATCGCAAAGCACGACCATCAGCGAGCATCGGCGATGGTTCGCAGTGGATTACTCAGGCGTCCGACGATGTCGGCGTGGCTGTCGTGCAAGCGCATGCGCATGAACGATTTGGCCGGCCAATCCTGCTCCAGCAAGGCCCGGCGCTCGCTTTCCCAGCGTGTCGGTTCGACGTGCTCGCGCACGCTCTCGAAGCACTGTTCAACGTGCGTGGCCAAGCGCTCCCAAAGGCTGTTTTGCGGCACATTCCAGTGGCGGGCACAAAGCAGCGTCAACTCACCGAGATGGCACATGAACGTGGTGTGCAGGAGCTTGTCGCGGACAAAACCGGCGTCGTCGTACAGGGTCATTTTCGGATCGTACAGCTGGATATCCAGACCCTTGGCGTGCAGGGTTTTGCGATCGATGCGGATGTCGCCGAAGTCACGCAGCAGCAACCGATTCAACTGCCCGTCAGCGCCCATCACCATGAAGCTGTTTTGCTGGTGCGCTTCGAACGCCACGCCATACACCAGGTAGATGCCCAACAGGCTCGGGACGGCAATCGACAGGTAGTCATCGAAAAACGCCTGCATGGCCTCGCTGTCGTCACGGCCCTGAGCCAGTTGCACCCAGTCACGCAGCAACGGTTGTTCGAGTTCGTTGACGGCGAACAGGCTGCCGACCGGCACGGCCAGTTCGCCTTCTTGCAGCAGGGTCAGCGGGTTGTCGCGGTACAGCACGGCGGCATGCCGGGACTGTTCGTCATTGGCCGGTTGTGGCGCGTAGTGCACACCGATGCGCTCCGGCACGATGTTCAGCAGGCGCTGAATCTGCGGTTCATGATCGAGAATCTGCAGTATCAGTTGGCTGATGCGCGGTCCCATCCGGGCCGAGCGCGGCGACACGGTGCGCTGCACGCTGGTCAGGCGCAAGGCCACCGGCAACTTGACCATCGGCGCAACGCGGCTGGCCTCTGGTACGACCGTGCGGAAGGACATGGTCGGGTGGCCCGTGAAAGCAACGATGTCGGTGACGATCAGCAGGTTGTCGGCGATCTCGTTGGCGAACGAATTGTGTAGCTCTTCATTGACTTGCCATGGGTGCGACGGCAGCGGGAGGTAGTCCGCTGCGTTCAGGCCCCGTTGTTGCAAATGCTGCTGCAATTGTTCGGCGGCCTGCGGGAAGTGGGCCTGCCACCAGTCCTGGTAATCGGCGGTGCCGGCCAGTGATTCGACGTGGGCGTACTGACGGTGCAGGGCGCACAGCACAATCGGAAAGCGCGCTTCGAACTCCGGGGAGAAAGCGATGACCTGCGCAGTGCTCAAGCCCAGTTTGGTCTTGTAGTTCGGATGCCAGGGGTGGCCGAGCGTGCCCCACTGTTCGAGCAACGATGTCGGGTTCTGGTGGTCGGGGCTGGCTTTGAGCCAGGCGAAAAGATTGTCGTTGTGCTCGGTGTCGATCTGCTCTCTCAGGCGCTCGGTCCATCCATGGTGGAACGCCAGGCACAGGGTGTCGTTGCTGTAGCTATCGTCCAGCTCGCGGGCCAGACGCTCCAGTACCTGCGGGGAGGCGGGCGGGTTGAGCTGGGTGCTGAGGTGAGCGAGCAGTTCGCTGGGCAGCTGGATTTTGTGGGGCAGGTTGTCGGGGGTGTGCAGGACGATGCTGCCGCGAACGTCCCAGCTGTTCATTCTTCCGCCCGACAGGTGATCGAAGCAAAGCTTCGCACCGTCGCCAAGCGGCAGCCAGCAACGACTGTTGTCGTCGTACTCGCAGGCGTCGGGGTTGATCAGGCCTTCGCGAAACAGCGCCTGGATCAGGCGTTGGAAGCAGCGCTGCGCGGCGGGTTCCAGGGCATTGCTCAAATGGTCGAGGGTGATGCGGTGGGACTGGAAGGCAGGAGTGCCGAGGGCTTCGCTCCAGTTTGAGAGCAATTGCTGCTGTTTTTGCGTGTAAGCGCGCATCGAGTCCGACTCCTTCTGGACAGTGATTTAGCTGAATGCGCGCAGAGAATACATTTTCCAAATAATAATGCAAATGATAGTAGTTCCTACTTGTGGTCTGGGGATTTCCTTTTCAGAGTCTGGCCGCAGGTTTGCTCAAAACCATGTAGTGCTCGCCTACCTTCTGCGCATAGTGCTCCACCACGTGCTGACACAAGGTCACGATCTCTTCGACCCACTCTGCGCCGACCCGCCATGACACCACTACTTGCAGGTTGGGCGGGCGTTGGTCGATGGTCAGCAAAGTCAATTCCCCTCGCTCCAGTTCCTCGGCCACCAGTACCGGTGGCAACGCGCCGATGCCGAAGCCGTCGCGCAACAAGCGGGTTATGGCCGACACCGAATTCACGCAGTTCAGTCGCGGTGTCATGACGCCATTGGCCTGCATCAGCGCCAGCACTTCCTGATGCGGATGGGAGTTTTTCGAATAGGTGATGATCCGCTCACGCGCCAGCTCGGCGACGTTCGAGTAATTGCGGTTGTAAATCGAGTTGCTGGCGACGATCCAGCCAATCGGATGGCTGGCCAGTTCCAGGCTGCGCACGCTTTCCTGGCGCAGCAGGTCGGTTTGCAGGATCACATCGAGAAAGCCTTTTTGCAGCTGATCGCAGAGGTTGAGCGACGTATCGGCCACCAGCTCGATTTCCACCAGCGGGTAGTGATCGGTCATCTGCGCCACCAACGGGCTGAGCCAGGTATGGATCACCGTGTCCATCACACCGATGCGCACCCGTCCAGCCTTGCTCGAACGGGTCTCGATCGACTGTTTGAGTGCCTGCATGGTGTCCAGCATCTGCTCGGCGTAATCGAGCACTTTGAGGCCTTCCGGGGTCAGGCTCACGCCGCGCGAATCCCGCAGAAACAGCTTTACCCCGAGCTCGCCTTCAAGCACCGCAATTCGGCTGGAGATCGAGGCCTGAGTGGTAAAGAGCTTGTCGGCGGTCAGGCGAAAACTCTTGAGTCGGGCGACCCAGACGAAGGTCTCGAGAAACTTCAGGTTCATGGGATAAAGATTTCTTATGGCTAAGGCGGGTTTTTATTAGTTGGACGCAGCAGGGGCGGGCGTCCAAGAATCGACGCATCCGGTTCCCACGATAGGCGTCGTCGGGGCTCAGAACAATACCAATAAAATCAGCGCGGAGACTTGCCATGAGTGCGCCCGACACCACTGCCATCCCGAAAGCCTCGGCCCGCCCGGAACCTTTCGATTGGTATCGCAACATCAATCAGCAGGAACGCCGCACCTTCTGGAGCTGCAAGATCGGCTATGGCCTGGACGGCATGGACACCCAGATGCTCAGCTTCGTGGTGCCGACCCTGATTGCCATGTGGGGCATCACCACCGGTCAGGCCGGGCTGATCCATACCAGCACACTGATCGCTTCGGCCATCGGTGGCTGGGTGGCGGGGATTCTCTCCGACCGCATCGGTCGCGTGCGCACCTTGCAATTGACCGTGCTGTGGTTTGCCTTCTTTACCTTCCTCTGCGGCTTTGCCCAGAGCTATGAGCAACTGCTGATTGCACGGACCCTGATGGGCTTCGGTTTCGGCGGCGAGTGGACGGCCGGCGCGGTGCTGATCGGTGAAGTCATTCGTGCCCAGGACCGCGGCAAGGCAGTGGGCATGGTGCAGTCCGGCTGGGCGCTGGGTTGGGGGTTGACGGCGATTCTGTATGCGCTGCTGTTCTCCTTGTTGCCACCGGAAGACGCCTGGCGTGCGCTGTTCATCCTCGGTATCGTGCCGGCGATCTTCGTGATTTTCGTCCGCCGTCTGGTCAAGGACCCGGAAATCTATCGTGAAGCCAAAGCGAAACAGGAGCCGGGCAACCCGTCGAAGTTCTACGAGATCTTCGCTCCCGGCATGCTCTTCACCACGTTTCGTGCCTCGTTGCTGACCACTGGTGCGCTGGGCGGTTATTACGCGATCACGTCCTGGCTACCGACTTTTCTGAAGAACGAACGCGGTTTGAGCGTACTCAATACCAGCGGTTATCTGGCGATGGTGATCATCGGTTCCTACGTGGGGTATGTCATCAGCGCCTATTTGACCGACATCCTGGGGCGTAAAAAGAACTTCATCCTGTTCGCCGTGGGCTCGTTCACCATTGTGTTGCTGTACACGCAACTGCCGGTCAGCAACGGCGTGATGCTGTGGCTGGGCTTTCCACTGGGCTTCTTCGCATCGGGGATCTTCAGCGGCATGGGCGCATTCCTGACCGAGTTGTTCCCTACACGCATTCGTGGTTCGGGCCAGGGGTTTTGCTACAACATCGGCCGGGCGCTGGCGGCGTTGTTCCCGCTGCTGATCGGCCTGCTCAGCCAGACCGTGCCGCTGAGTGTGGGCATTGGTGCCTTTGCGGCGGTTTCCTACGGCGTGGTGATCCTCGCGGCCCTGAGCCTGCCGGAAACCCGTGGCAAGCAACTCGACGCCCGGTAACTGATAACCTGCGGGCTTGTCTTACAGATATGTCCCGCAGCTAAAAAGATAAATGCCTACAGGAGTGTTCAGCGTGAGCCGCCTGCTATTGAACTGCGACATCGGCGAGAGTTTCGGCAACTGGACCATGGGTCTGGACGCAGAAATCATGCCCTTTATCGATTGCGCCAACATCGCCTGCGGTTTTCACGCCGGCGACCCGAGCGTCATGCGCAAGACCGTCAGCCTGGCCCTCAGCCACGGCGTGCAAGTTGGCGCGCATCCGGCCTATCAGGATCTGGTGGGATTCGGCCGTCGCTCCATGGCGTATGCCACCCAGGAACTTCAAGACATTCTGCATTACCAGATCGGCGCCCTCGACGGCATCTGCCGGGCCCAGGGTGGGCGGGTCAGTTACGTCAAACCCCATGGCGCGATGTACAACGACATGATGGCCAACCCGGCGCAGTTGCGCGCCGTGCTGCAAGCGGTGGCGTCCTATGACCGCAACCTGCCGCTGATGTTGATGGCGACCCGCGACAACAGCGCCGCCCGACAACTGGGTGATGAATACGGCGTGACGCTGTGGTTCGAGGCTTTCGCCGACCGCGCCTACGACAACGCCGGCAGGCTGGTGTCGCGACAACTGCCGGGAGCGGTGCATCACGACCCGCAAACAATCATCGAGCAGGCGCTGACCATTGCCCGTGGCGATTCGCTCACCGCGAGCGATGGCAGCGCCCTGCATTTGCAGGCCGACACCCTTTGCGTGCACGGCGACAACGCCAGTTCGGTCGCTGCCGTGCAACGCATCCGTGAAGCCTTGAACCGGCAGAGCGCGCCATGAAGCTGCGGGTGGAAGTGGTGGCGCTGGATTGTCTGATGGTGCGCCTGTTCGATGAAATTGCCGAAACCAACATGCCGTGGATGCTGGCGGCCAGTGAAAGTCTGCGGGCGGCGTTCGCCGGGCATCTGATCGATCTGGTGCCGTCCTACACCACCTTGATGGTGCATTACGACTTGACCGCGCTGAGTCCCGCCCAGGCCCGGGAGTTGATCGCCCAGGCGCTGATCGATCTGTCGCCCAATGCGCGTACGCGCGGTACCTGCCATGTGTTACCGGTGTGGTACGACTTGTGCGTCGGACCTGAGCTGAACCTGTTGTCGCAGCGCAGCGGGTTGGCGGTGGAGGAGGTGATCCGTCGTCACAGCGAGCGTGAATATCAGGTGTTTGCCCTGGGCTTTGCGCCGGGCTTCGCTTTCATGGGGCTAGTGGACGAGGTGCTCGCCGCGCCGCGTCTGAACACGCCACGCAAGAAAGTCGCGGCCGGCAGTGTCGGCATCGCCGAACGGCAGACGGCGGCTTACCCGGTGGTGTCGCCGGGCGGCTGGAACCTGATCGGCCGCACACCGGCCAAATTGTTCGACCGCAACCGTGACGGCTACAGCCTGATGCAACCCGGTGACTCCGTACGGTTCGAAGCGATCGGCCATGCCGAATTCATTTCTCTGGGCGGTGACGATACGCCACTGGAGGCTCAGGCATGAGCCGTTTGACGATTGAAGCGAGTACGCCGCTGTGCCTGTTGCAGGACGCCGGTCGTTTCGGCGTGCGGCATCTGGGCGTGACCCAGGGCGGGGCGGCCGATTGGCGTTCGATGTCCTGGGCCAATTGGCTGTTGGGCAACGGACTGGATGCGCCAGTGATCGAAATCACCCTCGGCGGGTTTACCGTCGTGGCGGAGGAGGAATGCGTGCTGGCCTTGGCCGGTGCGGATCTTGGCGCGCAGGTGGACGGCGAGGCGCTGGCGCCGTGGCGCAGTTTCAGGCTGCACAAGGGGCAGCGTTTGCAATTGACCCGGCCGTTGCTCGGCGCTCGGGCCTATCTGGCGGCACCGGGTGGGTTTGATGCACCGAAAGTTCTGGGCAGCAGCGCGACAGTGGTCCGTGAGGAACTCGGCGGCCTGGACGGAATGGGCCATGCGCTGGGTAAAGGCGCGAGTTTGAGCTATTCGGGCAACTCGGTGATGCTGCTGCGCGAAATGACCGCCGACCAGCGGCCGGACTTGAACCTCGATGCTCCGTTGGACCTGGTCCTCGGTGCACAGATCGGTGAGTTCAGCGGGCAGAGCCTGTTCGACGCGTTCAACAGTGTGTGGAAGCTCGACAGCCGCGCCGACCGGATGGGCATTCGCCTGTTGGGTACGGCGCTGCAGTACCAGGGCAAACCGATGATTTCCGAAGGTATTCCGTTGGGGGCCGTGCAGGTGCCGCCGGACGGGCAGCCGATCGTGTTGCTCAATGACCGGCAGACCATTGGTGGTTACCCGCGTCTGGGAGCGTTGACGCCGCTGGCGCTGGCGCGATTGGCGCAGTGTTTGCCGGGGGCGCGGGTGCGGTTGCGGCCGGTGGTGCAGGAAGTGGCGCATCGCGAGCATGTCGAATATCTGCACCGGTTCAGGTGACCCCCCTGTAGGAGCTGGCTTGCCAGCGAAGGCGTCCGATCTGTCGCGACAAGGATCAAGATTGCCTTCGCCGGCAAGCCGGCTCCTACAGGACAGTGGGGTTACTTGGACAAAAACCGCATCCCTTCCTCCAACCCCCGAAGGGTCAACGGATACATCTGGTCCTCGATCAAATCCCTCACGATGTTGGTCGAGGAGGTATAGCCCCAGGTGTCCTTCGGGTACGGGTTGATCCAGATGAGCTTTTTATACTTTTCCTTGAACCGCTGCATCCACACGTAACCGGCTTCTTCGTTCCAGTGCTCGACGCTGCCGCCCGGCTGGGTGATTTCGTAGGGCGCCATGGCGGCGTCGCCGATGAAGATCACTTTGTAGTCGGCGCCGTACTTGTGCAGCAGGTCCATGGTCGAAGTACGCTCGGAGGTGCGGCGCATGTTGTTCTTCCACACAGATTCATAAATGAAGTTGTGGAAATAGAAGTACTCCAGATGCTTGAACTCGGTCTTGCAGGCCGAGAACAGCTCCTCGCAAATTTTCACGTGGGCGTCCATTGAGCCGCCGATGTCGAACAGCAGCAACAGCTTGACCGTATTGCGCCGCTCCGGCCGCATCTGGATGTTCAGCAAGCCGGCATCCCTGGCGGTGTGATCGATGGTGCCATCGATGTCCAACTCTTCCGCCGCACCCTGTCGGGCGAACTTGCGCAAGCGGCGCAGGGCGACCTTGATGTTGCGCGTACCCAGCTCGACCGAGTCGTCGAGGTTCTTGTATTCGCGCTGGTCCCAGACCTTGGCCGCCTTGCCCTGGCGCTTGCCGGCGTCGCCGACCCGAATGCCTTCCGGGTTAAAACCGCCGGAACCGAACGGGCTGGTGCCACCGGTGCCGATCCACTTGTTGCCGCCGGCGTGGCGTTCCTTCTGTTCTTCGAGGCGTTTCTTGAACTCTTCGATCAGCTTGTCCAGGCCGCCGAGGGACTGGATCGCCGCTCGCTCTTCGTCGGTCAGCGAGCGTTCGAACTCCTTGCGCAGCCAGTCTTCGGGGATTAATGCCTGAAGATGATCGTCGAGCTTTTCCAGGCCATTGAAGTAGGCACCGAACGCCCGGTCGAACTTGTCGAAATGCTTTTCATCCTTCACCAGGATCGCCCTGGACAGGTAATAGAACTCGTCCATGTCGGCGAAAGTCACGCGCTGTTTCAGCGCGTTGATCAGGTCCAGCAGTTCACGCACCGAGACCGGCACCTTGGCTGCGCGCATTTCATTGAACAGGTTGAGCAACATGGCATCAGCCTCTTAGCGGGTGCCGCGACGGCTCATGAACGCCAGACGCTCCAGCAATTGCACGTCCTGTTCGTTTTTCACCAAAGCGCCAGCCAGCGGCGGGATAGCTTTGGTCGGATCGCGCTCGCGCAGCACCGCTTCGCCGATGTTGTCGGCCATCAGCAACTTCAGCCAGTCCACCAGCTCGGAGGTCGAAGGCTTCTTCTTCAGGCCCGGCACCTTGCGCACGTCGAAGAACACGTCCAGCGCTTCGCTGACCAGGTCTTTCTTGATGTCCGGGTAGTGCACGTCGACGATCCGCTGCATGGTCACGCGGTCGGGGAAGGCGATGTAGTGGAAGAAGCAGCGACGCAGGAAGGCGTCCGGCAGCTCTTTCTCGTTGTTGGAGGTAATGATGATGATCGGGCGCTTCCTGGCCTTGATGGTCTCGTCGATCTCGTAAACGTAGAACTCCATCTTGTCGAGTTCTTGCAGCAGGTCATTGGGGAATTCGATGTCGGCCTTGTCGATTTCATCGATCAGCAGGATGACCCGTTCTTCGGATTCGAAGGCTTCCCAGAGTTTGCCCTTTTTCAGGTAGTTGCGAACGTCGTGGACTTTTTCCGTGCCGAGCTGCGAATCGCGCAGGCGGCTGACCGCGTCGTATTCATAGAGGCCCTGGTGAGCCTTGGTGGTGGATTTGATGTGCCAGGTGATCAGCTTGGCGCCAAAGGAGTCGGCCAGTTGCTCGGCGAGCATGGTCTTGCCGGTGCCCGGTTCGCCCTTGACCAGCAACGGCCGTTCCAGGGTGATGGCGGCATTGACCGCCAGCTTCAGGTCATCGGTGGCGACGTAGGCCTGGGTGCCTTCGAACTTCATCTGCTAATCCTCGAACGGTAACGCCGACCTGTACGAGGCAGGGCGGGGGCAATAAAAGAGTCAGCCCCGACTATAACGCGGTGCCCGGTCGACTGTGAACGCAGACGGCTTATTCAGTCTCTGAATGGGGCGTCACATCTTGACTCAGTCTCGGCTGCTGGCCAGTATTGAGCTATCGCCATATTGGCGATAGCTTGCCGGGCATGTCTACTAAATATCGATTTCGAGATACGTATCGCATTCAGTTGCGCGAAAAGGATCATCCACCGCCACACGTTCATCTGACGGGTGGCGGGCTGGACGTCATGCTGGGCCTGGAATCTGTCGAAGTGATGGCGGGCAAGGCGCCGCCGCTGATTATCAAGGAGGCGCTGGAGTGGGTCAGGGCTCATCAGGCGCAATTACTGGAGGATTGGAAACGATGCTACCCATGAAACGACCACGGCTATCGGCCGTGCAAGCGTTGCCGGATTATCGTTTGGCGCTGACGTTTATCGATGGCCAGCAACTGATGCTCGATTTGAGCCGCGACCTGCATACCTATCCAGGCCTGCAGCCTTTGCTGGGAGTCGCTTTTGAATCTGCAACGTTGGGTGATGATGGCTGGAGTGTCGAATGGCCTGAACCAGACATCCAGATGGGGGCAGACACCCTCTACCTGGATGCCCTGGCGCAAAATGCAGCCGACGAAAATACCCGGATCTTTATCGATTGGCGTGCCCGCACCGGGTTATCGCTCAATCAGGCCGCAGAAGCGCTGGGGGTCAGTACCCGCAGCATCACCCGATACAGCAGTGGCCGAGAAACGGTACCGCGATCGTTAGCCTTGGCCTGCCTGGGTTGGGATTTCCTGCAACAGCAAGCGAATGCGCCCCGTGCAGCAGAAGACGCTGGCCGGTACATCGTCACGCGCAAAAATTAGCCTGCATACAGCTTAAGCCGTTCATATCGCGCATTGAACGCCTGGATGAAACCATTGCTTAAAATCTGCAAAAAAGCCTGAAGCGCGGTGGTGTTCATGTTCGCCGGTGGTTTGGAATCGAGTGGTAAATCTCTGGCAATCAAAGCCATTGGCTGCACTGATAATTGGACATACGACCCGACTGGACGCCTGCGGGCAAGAGGCTTACCTTGATGCCCTATTTCAATGCTGTCGTTAAGGACCCAGCCATGAGCCGCATTTTCGTTGACAACGCCCACTCCATCGGCAACACGCCGCTGGTGCAGATCAATCGCATTGCGCCGCGTGGTGTGACCATCCTGGCCAAGATCGAAGGGCGCAACCCGGGTTACTCGGTCAAGTGCCGGATCGGCGCGAACATGATCTGGGATGCCGAGAGCAGCGGAAAACTCAAGCCGGGCATGACCATCGTCGAACCGACCTCCGGCAATACCGGCATCGGCCTGGCCTTCGTGGCCGCCGCCCGTGGCTACAAGCTGATACTGACCATGCCGGCGTCCATGAGTATCGAACGCCGCAAGGTGCTCAAGGCACTGGGTGCCGAACTGGTGTTGACCGAGCCGGCCAAAGGCATGAAGGGGGCTATCGAGAAAGCCGGTGAAATTGTTGCCGGCGACCCGTCTAAGTACTTCATGCCGGCGCAATTCGACAACCCGGCCAACCCGGCCATCCACGAAAAAACCACCGGCCCGGAAATCTGGAACGATACCGACGGCGCGGTCGATGTGCTGGTGGCAGGCGTCGGAACCGGTGGAACCATCACCGGGGTTTCGCGGTATATCAAGAATACCCAGGGCAAGCCGATACTCTCGGTGGCGGTGGAGCCTGCAGTGTCACCGGTGATCACCCAGGCCCTGGCCGGTGAAGAAATCAAGCCGAGCCCGCACAAGATCCAGGGCATCGGCGCCGGCTTTGTGCCGAAGAACCTCGATTTGTCGATCGTCGATCGGGTGGAGTTGGTCAGTGACGAAGAGTCCAAGGCCATGGCCTTGCGCTTGATGCAGGAGGAAGGGATTTTGTGCGGGATCTCTTGCGGCGCTGCCATGGCAGTGGCTGTACGGCTGGCCGAGACCCCGGAAATGCAGGGCAAGACCATCGTCGTGATCTTGCCGGATTCCGGTGAACGTTATCTGTCGAGCATGCTGTTCAGTGATCTGTTTACCGAGCAGGAGAATCAGCAGTAAGCACCAGGCATTGGCGGAGCGTGGCTGGCGATGATGGTTGAGGCGTTATCACTGGCTGCGATCTATTGATCGGGTCCGCTTGATGATGGATTTGCATCAGCCAATGTTCAGGCATCTCGTGCTAAGAGGTGCTTTGTTGCACATTCATTAATGATGAATGTTGAAAAACGCAGGTTTTTCGCCGGACCGGTAGTGTTTATCATGCCAGCAGCCACGTCGGGCAATGGACGTGGCGCAGTGTCGCTTATCTTCAAAGGAGTTGTTGATGACCTTATCGTTTGCCGCAAAAGCCTCGTTGTTGTTGCTGTTTCTCGGCAGCACCCTCTATGTGCATTTGCGTGGCAAGGCGCGTCTGCCTGTATTGCGCCAGTTCGTTAACCATTCGGCACTGTTCGCACCCTATAACGCCTTGATGTACCTGTTTTCCGGTGTGCCCTCGAAACCGTATCTGGATCGCAGCAAGTTCCCGGAGCTGGATGTGCTCAGGGACAACTGGGAAGTGATTCGCGATGAAGCGATGCACTTGTTCGACGAGGGCTATATCCGTGCGGCGGCAAAGAACAACGACGCCGGTTTTGGCTCTTTCTTCAAGAAGGGCTGGAAGCGTTTCTACCTCAAGTGGTATGACAAACCGCTGCCTTCTGCTCAAACCTTGTGTCCGAGAACCGTGGAACTGGTCAGCAGCATTCCCAACGTCAAGGGCGCCATGTTTGCGCTGCTGCCGGGCGGCAGCCACCTCAACCCGCATCGCGATCCGTTTGCCGGTTCCCTGCGTTATCACCTGGGGCTGTCGACACCGAACTCCGACGATTGCCGCATCTTTGTCGACGGTCAGGTTTACGCCTGGCACGATGGGGAAGACGTGATGTTCGACGAAACCTACGTGCACTGGGTCAAGAATGAAACACCAAAGACCCGCGTCATCCTGTTCTGCGATATCGAGCGTCCGCTGAGCAACCGCCTCATGACCCGCATCAATCGCAGTATCAGCGCATGGCTGGGTCGCGCCACCGCCCCTCAGAACCTGGACGACGAACGTGTGGGCGGGATCAACAAGGCCTATGCCTGGAGCAAGAACTCCAGTGATAAATTCAGTGGTGTGGTCAAACAATGGAAACGCCGTAATCCCAAGGCCTACCGTGTACTGCGCCCGGTACTGGCGGTGATGGTGCTGACGTTGTTGGGGTATTGGCTGTTTGGGTGAAGCCGGATACAGAACAGAAAAACCGCTCGTTGTGAGCGGTTTTTTTTGCTTGCGAGTTTTAAGGGCATCCGGCGAGAAGGCTAGGTTCTTCGCCGTCGATGCCTGTTACAAGTATTTGCAGAAGACGCTGCTGACTGGCAGTCAGTTCTACAGCGGCAGTCTTTTTTTCTGTAAGACGCGAGCTTTTCCTTGTGGGGGATTTTTTGATGACTTTGCGCATTTTCCCTCCGCTGCTGGTCATTAACTGAACACTTTTCACGATACAAGGTTCTCCAGGGTTTTGACAAGACGGCCTTCTATATCGAAGTCAAAGCCGAGCTGTTGATAAATTGATACCGCGCCAACCTGTGGCTCTTGAACTTCGAGGAACCGGCAACCGATGAGCTGCGCGTATTGTTCAATGGCAATCAGCGCCAGTGTCGCAATGCGGTTTCTCAAAGGATGCGCCTCCCTTGGACGTCCCTCTAACCGTACGATGCGCATCCGCAGCCGACTGTTGTTCGGATTTGCAAAGCACATGCCGCACAGTTCGTCGTCGAACCAGATGGCAATATCCAGAGCCAATGGCTCTCGTGCTTTCCACCCACCGACTTCATTCCAGGAAAAGTGTGGATCCTCCCAAAGCACAGAAGCATTCAATGCCCGTGTGTCAATCGGTTCAAAGCGCACCTTCGATAAATCGAGCGCGGTAGGGCCGATCCGTTCCAGCTCACGCTGCAACTGTGCGGTGCTGGCACCAGCAATCTTTCTGGCCTGAGACTTGTACAGCTGATACCGAAGATGAGTCCTTTCCCTTGGCATGTGATCTCTTGCATTCCATTCCCCATCGTTGGGCGTCGCAGTTGCTCTCAAGCCTAAGTAGCACCCTCTTCCTTGTCGTTACTGGCCTTTTGACCAAGTTATTGCAATCCATGTCGAGGGCTGGTTATAGTCGGCGCACAGTGAGTTTCAGGACTCACTTTTTCATCCCTCGAGCAAAGATCAGCCCAATGCCTGCATCCCTCATCAACGCGGTAGTCGATTCAGCGGTCAACGCTGGCGTCGTGCCGTGCGGGAATCAGCAGCCCGGGCAGATCAGTCATTACCCCCCACCTGTCAGTAGCACGTCGGTGTGCGCAGTCGCATCACCGCCAGGCGTTGGCATTTCGGGCTGATCAGCTGCCTTCTGCTGTTCCCATGCCCGCCTGAAAAACTACTGGATTTCAGCTTCGGCTGAGTTGGCTTTTTGCCTGACTACAGGTGGTATTCATGTTTGTCCTTTCGAAAAAGTCCGCGCTCGCGGCGGCGTCCACGAGCCTGTTCGTTCTGCTGTGGAGCAGCGGGGCGATTTTCTCCAAATGGGGGCTGGCTCACGCGTCGCCCTTCGCCTTCCTGATGTTTCGTTTCGTCATTGCCCTATGCGGCCTGGTGTTGCTGGTGCCGTTGCTCAAGCTGAAGTTGCCCAAGGGCGGCAAACCGATGCTGTATGCGATGGCCACCGGCGTGGTGTTGTTGGGGGCGTATCAGATTTTCTATCTGCTGGCCCTGGACCTTAAAGTCACGCCCGGGGTGATGGCGACCATCATGGGCGTGCAGCCGATCCTCACAGTGGTGCTGATGGAGCGCCAACGTTCCTGGAGCCGGATGTTCGGTCTGGCCCTGGGGCTGGCCGGGTTGGTCATGGTGGTCTACCAGGGCATCGGGCTGGCCGGGGTGTCGCTGGCCGGGATGCTGTACGGGTTGCTGGCGCTGGCGAGCATGACCTTCGGTTCGATCATGCAGAAACGCATCACCGACAATCCCCTCGGCACATTGCCGGTGCAGTATCTGGCTGGACTGCTGTTGTGCGGGATTTTCGTTCCCTTCCGGCCGTTTCACTTCGAACACAGCAGCGGTTTCATCCTGCCGGTGCTGTGGATGGGGCTGGTGGTGTCGGTGCTGGCAACGCTGTTGCTGTACCGCCTGATCGCCCGGGGCAATCTGGTGAATGTCACCAGCCTGTTTTATCTGGTGCCGGCGGTCACGGCGGTGATGGACTATCTGATCTTCGGCAATCGCCTGGCGCTGTTGAGCCTGTTCGGCATGCTGTTGATCATCGTCGGGCTGGTATTCGTGTTCCGTAAAACCGCGTAATTGCGTGCAAACCCGATAAGGCCTGGAGCAATGCTCCAGGTCTGTTGATTTTTGGCGTCATCCGCAACGCAACGATTCTACCGCTCAGCCACCAAAGCCGGTTTCACAGCAGCCGGCTTCAACACCAGCCACAACGCCAGCGCAATCAACAGCCCGCCATAGATATGCGCCATCGACAGTGGCTCATCGAGAAACAGCGCCCCCCACAACACGCCGAACAGCGGGATCAAAAAGGTCGTAGTCATCGATTTCACCGGACCAATCGAGCTCAGGAGCCGGAAGTAAACAATGTAGGCAAACGCCGTGCATCCCAGACCCAACCCCAACAACGAGAGCCAGACATTCCAGCCGCCCCAGGTCGCGGGTGGTTGGCTGATCACGCTGTACCCGAACAGCGGCAGCAGGAACAGCGTCGCGCCGAGCATGCTGCCCACTGCCGACAAGCGGCTATCGAGACCACCGGCCTGATCGAGCCAGCGGCGCGCCAGAAACCCCGCAAATCCGTAGCAAGTGGTCGCGAGCAGGCAGGCGCCGGCACCCATCAGCAGTTCCATATTGAACGCCACCGGACCGGCACGGGTCAGCACGCCCACGCCGAACAGCCCCAGGAACACGCCGCCGAGTTTGGCGCCAGTGAGCCTTTCATGGAAAAACAGGCCGCCGATCAGCACGCCCATCAAGGGAGTCGTGGCATTGAAAATCGACGAGTAACCGGCAGGCAGCACCTGCGCGGCCACCGAATAGAGCGTCGCCGGAATCCCGGAGTTGATCACCCCGAGCAGCATCACGGTCTTGAGTTTGCCCTTGAAATCCCAGCTGATGCGCATCAGGCCAAGAATCACCAACAGTCCGACCGCGGCAATCGACACACGGAAAAACGCCGTGGGAATCGTGCCGATCACCGGAGCGATGATGCGCATGAACAGAAAGCTCGCACCCCAAATGGCCGCCAGGGACAGTAAACGGAAAATATCGACGGGGTTCACAGCGCGGTCCTTCCTTGATGGAGGGGCGAAAGTGTTGCTGAGTGTGTGATCGATGGCAACCGAAAACCGGGCATTCAATTCGTCCGGAAAATTACGCTTCTCCTGCACCCGCTTCACTGGCTAAGCTCAAGCCTCCCGAATTCCCGCAGAGGTCTCACCATGCCGCAGCAATGGCCAGCCGCCGACATCGCCCGCTTGATCCTCGATGGCTTTGACGATTACCGCGAGCATTTCCGGCAGATTACCGACGGCGCCCGGGCCCGCTTCGAACAGGCCAGGTGGCAGGAGACGCAATCGGCGTCGGCGGCGCGGATCAATCTGTACGAAGAAAAAGTCGGTGAAACCGTGGAGCGACTGCGCACCGCGTTTGACCCAGGCACCCTGGACGTCAGCTGCTGGCCGCTGGTCAAAAGCGCCTACATCAGCCTGATCGACCTGCGCTTGGACGATGAACTGTCCGAGACATGGTACAACTCGATTTTCTGCGGGCTGTTCAGCCATGACCTGATCAGCGACGGCTGCATGTTCATCCACACCACCCGGCCGAGCCTGCGCCATGCCCGGGCCGCGCAAACCCGCACCTACAAGCCGCAAGGACAATTGTCGGCCATGCTCGCCAGCATCTTCGCCGACTACCGCTTCAGTGAGGATTACGCAGACCTGTCCGGTGACCTGAAGCGCCTTGAAGCGCAGTTGCGCGAGAACCTGCCGGATTGGGTGTGCAAGGACCCGGAGCTGAGTGTCGAGCTGTTTTCCTCGGTGTTGTACCGCAATAAAGGCGCGTACCTGGTGGGGCGCATCTACACCGCCGACGAGCAGTGGCCGCTGGCGATTCCATTGCTGCACCTCGAAGGGCGCGGCATCCAGATCGATGCGCTGATCACCGACGAAGCAGACGTGTCGATCATTTTTTCGTTCACCCGCTCGTATTTCATGGTGGATGTGCCGGTGCCGGCGGAGTTCATTGGCTTCTTGCGCCGTATCCTGCCGGGCAAACACATTGCCGAGCTGTACACCTCGATTGGCTTCTACAAGCACGGCAAGTCGGAGTTCTACCGGGCGCTGATCAATCACCTGGCCAACACCGACGACCAGTTCATCATGGCCCCCGGTGTGCGCGGTATGGTCATGAGCGTGTTCACCCTGCCGGGTTTCAACACCGTGTTCAAAATCATCAAAGACCGTTTCTCGCCATCGAAAAACGTCGACCGCGCCACGGTGATCGAGAAGTACCGTTTGGTGAAGAGTGTCGACCGCGTGGGGCGCATGGCCGATACCCAGGAGTTCGCCGACTTCCGTTTCCCGCTGAGCAAGTTCGACCCGGCATGCCTGGAGGAATTGCTGGAAGTCGCGCCGTCGACGGTGTCGGTGGAAGGCGACAGCGTGCTGATCCGTCACTGTTGGACCGAACGCCGCATGACCCCGCTGAATCTCTACCTGGAAAACGCCAACGAGGCGCAGGTGCGCGAGGCTCTGGAGGACTACGGGTTGGCGATCAAGCAACTGGCGGCGGCCAACATCTTTCCCGGCGACATGCTGCTGAAGAACTTCGGCGTCACCCGTCACGGTCGTGTGGTGTTCTACGACTATGACGAGATCTGCTTTCTGACTGAGGCCAACTTCCGCCACATCCCGGCACCGCGTACACCCGAAGATGAAATGGCCTCCGAACCCTGGTACTCGATCGGGCCGCTGGACGTGTTCCCGGAAGAGTTTCCGCCATTCCTGTTTGCCGATTTCGGGCAACGCAAGTTGTTCAATCAGTTGCATGGCGAGTTATACAACGCCGATTACTGGAAGAGCCTGCAGGAAGCGATTCGGGCGGGGAAGGTGATTGATGTGTTTCCCTATCGGCGCAAGGGCCTCGATAACGAATAGCCCTCCATCCGACACGGACCTCTGTAGGAGCCGGCTTGCCGGCGAAGGCAATCTTGAGCCTTGCATCGTCAGTTCAGACGCCTTCGCCGGCAAGCCGGCTCCTACAAGGGATCTCGTTCGTCCTTCAAATCTGCGACAATCGGCCCCCTGCGCCACTAGACGACTGAATTGCGTACCCGATGACCGACGAATCGCCCTCCATCGACAAACTGCTGAAAAACCTCGATCACGCCATGCTCGCCGACCGCCACCGGCTGCGGCGGCAGTTGCTTGAGCTGCGCAAGAAACCCGACGAGGCCAGGCTGGCCCAGTGGGTGACGCGGATGCAGGCGTCCTGTGAGCAGGTGCTGGCCCGCCGCGCCAGCCTGCCGGTGATTCGTTACGACGACAGCCTGCCGATCGCCGCCAAGCGCGACGAAATCAAGAAGGCGCTGGAAAAGCACCAGGTGCTGATCATCGCCGGTGAGACCGGCTCGGGTAAAACCACCCAGTTGCCGAAGATCTGCCTGGAAATCGGTCGCGGTCAGCATGGTTTGATCGGTCACACCCAGCCGCGGCGGATCGCTGCGCGCAGCGTGGCCAGCCGGGTGGCCGAAGAGCTTGGCACGCCGCTGGGTGCGTTGGTCGGTTATCAGGTGCGCTTCGAGGATCAGAGCGATTCCAGCACCCTGATCAAACTGATGACCGACGGCATCCTGCTGGCCGAAACCCAGAACGACCGTTATCTGGAACGCTACGACACGATCATCGTCGACGAAGCCCACGAACGCAGCCTCAATATCGACTTTCTGCTCGGCTACCTCAAAACCCTGCTGCCGCGCCGTCCCGACCTGAAAGTCATCATTACTTCGGCGACTATCGACCTCGAACGCTTCTCCAAACACTTCGATGACGCGCCAATTGTCGAAGTCTCCGGCCGTACCTTCCCGGTGGACACCTGGTATCGCCCGCTGACGCTGGAGCAGGACGAAGAGGGTAACCGCGTCGAGGATGACCTGACGGTGGATCAGGCGATCCTCGCCACCCTCGACGAAATCGCCGCTCATGAGCGCAGCGAACGCCGCAGTCCCGGTGACGTGCTGGTGTTCCTGCCGGGTGAGCGCGAGATTCGTGACGCCGCCGACATGCTGCGCAAGGCGCAGCTCAAGCACACCGAAATCCTGCCGTTGTACGCACGATTGTCGCCGGCCGAGCAGCAGCGGATTTTCCAGTCGCACCCGGGCCGTCGCGTGGTGCTGGCAACCAACGTCGCGGAAACCTCGCTGACCGTGCCGGGCATTCGTTACGTGATCGACAGCGGCACCGCACGCATCAGCCGTTACAGTTACCGCGCCAAGGTCCAGCGTCTGCCGATTGAAGCCATTTCCCAGGCCAGCGCCAATCAGCGTAAAGGTCGCTGTGGGCGTGTCGAGCCGGGCATTTGTGTGCGCCTGTACAGCGAGGAGGACTTCCTCGGTCGCCCGGAATTCACCGATCCGGAGATCCTGCGCACCAACCTCGCGGCGGTCATTTTGCAGATGTTGCACCTGCGCCTTGGCGAGGTCAGCGCGTTCCCGTTTATCGAGCCGCCTGATGGCAAAGCGATCAGCGACGGTTACAACCTGCTGCAGGAACTCTCGGCGGTGGATCGCAACAGTCAGCTGACGCCGCTCGGCCGGCAATTGGCGCGCTTGCCGGTGGACCCGCGCATGGGCCGCATGCTGCTGGAGGCGGCGAAACTCGGCAGCTTGCAGGAAGTGTTGATCGTTGCCAGTGCCATGTCGATCCAGGACCCGCGCGAGCGCCCGCCGGAGCGTCAGCAAGCGGCGGATCAGGCTCACGCGCAGTGGAAAGACGCCGACTCGGATTTCGCCGGACTGGTCAATCTGTGGCGCGGTTTCGAAGAACAACGCCTGGCGCTGACCACCAATCCGTTGCGCAACTGGTGCCGCAAGAATTTCCTGAATTACCTGCGCCTGCGCGAATGGCGCGACTCCCATCGTCAGTTGAGCCTGATCTGCCGCGACATGCAACTAAGCCTCAACAAAGAGCCGGCGGACTATCCGAAGCTGCACAAAGCGGTGCTGGTGGGGTTGCTGAGCCAGATCGGCCAGAAAACCGAAGAGGGCGATTACCTCGGCGCGCGTCAACGGCGGTTCTGGATTCATCCGTCGTCGGGTATCGGTAAAAAGCGTCCGCAGTGGCTGATGACCGCCGAACTGGTGGAAACCACCAAGCTCTATGCGCGCATGGTGGCGAAAATCGATGCCGACTGGATCGAGCCACTGGCCGGGCACCTGATCAAGAAAAACCACTTCGAACCCCATTGGGAGAAGAAGCGTGGCCAGGTCGTGGCGTTCGAACAGATCACCCTGTTCGGGTTGATCGTGGTTGGGCGTCGGCCGGTGCATTACGGCCCGGTGGACCCGGTGGTGTCCCGTGAATTGTTCATCCGCGAAGCGCTGGTGCGTGGCGAAATCCAGTCGAAGGCCAGGTGCCTGACGGCCAACAAGCAGTTGCTGGAACAACTCGACGAACTGGAAGCCAAGGCTCGCCGCAGGGACATCCTTGCCGACGAAGAAACCTTGTACGCCTTCTATGACGCGCGATTGCCGGCGGAGATTCATCAGACGGCGACCTTCGACAGTTGGTATCGGATCAACAGCCAGAAAGACCCGCAGCTGCTGATCATGCGCGAAGAAGACGTGCTGGCCCGCGAAGCCAGTGAAGTCACCGCCCAGCATTACCCGGATACGCTGCATATCGGCGATCTGGAGTTGGCCCTCAGTTACCACTTCGAACCCAACCATCCACGGGACGGTGTGACCCTGCGCGTGCCGGCGCCGTTGTTGCCGATGCTGCCACCGGAACGCCTGGAATGGCTGGTGCCCGGTGTCATCGAAGCCAAGTGCATTGCTCTGGTGCGCAACCTGCCCAAGGCCCTGCGCAAGAACTTCGTACCCGTGCCGGACTTCGTCAAAGCGGCGTTGCAGCGCATGACTTTTGCCGAGGGTTCACTGCCTCAGGCCCTGGGTCGCGAGCTGCTGCGCATGACCGGCGCGCGGGTCAGCGACGAAGCCTGGAGTGAGGCGGCGCAACAGGTCGAAAGCCATCTGCGGATGAACCTGGAAATCGTCGACGCCCAGGGCAAGTTCCTCGGTGAAGGTCGCGATCTGGCCGAACTGACGGCGCGTTTCGCCGAGGCTAGCCAGGCGGCATTGGCGGTGCCGCAAACCGCAAAGAACCAGCAGCCGGTGGAGCCGAAAGTATTCGCCGCCGTGGCCGAGAAAACCCAACAGAAGATCGCCGGGCTGTCGATGACGGTGTATCCGGCGCTGGTGGAGGAGAGCGGTACGGTCAAGGAAGGGCGTTTTTCGACGCCGGCCGAGGCCGAGTTCCAGCATCGCCGTGCCCTGCAACGTCTGCTGATGCAGCAACTGGCCGAGTCGGCCAAATTCCTGCGCGGCAAATTGCCGGGGCTGACCGAACTGGGCCTGCTGTACCGCGACATGGGGCGCGTCGATGCGCTGGTGGAAGATATCCTGCTGGCCAGCCTCGACAGCTGCATTCTTGAAGGCGAAGACCCGCTGCCACGCGATGGCGCTGGATTGGCGTCCCTGGCCGAGCGCAAACGTGGCGCCTGGACCGAGCACGCCGAGCGTGTGGCCAGGTTGACTCTGGAAATCCTCAAGCTCTGGCACGGTCTGCAAAAGCGCTTCAAGGGCAAGATCGATCTGGCGCAAGCCGTGGCCCTGAACGATATCAAGCAACAGCTCAGCCACTTGGTCTATCCGGGTTTTGTCCGGGAAACGCCGATGCAGTGGCTCAAGGAGTTGCCGCGTTACCTCAAGGCGATCGAACAGCGTTTCGAAAAAATCGGCGCCCAGGTGCAGCGCGACCGGGTCTGGAGTGGCGAATTGAGCGGCCTGTGGACGCAATACCAGACCCGCGCCAACAAACATGCCCAGGAAGGCAAGCGCGATCCGCAGCTGGAGTTGTATCGCTGGTGGCTGGAGGAATACCGGGTTTCGCTGTTTGCCCAGCAATTGGGGACCAAGGTGCCGATTTCCGACAAGCGCCTGAGCAAGCAGTGGAGCCAGGTCGAACCCTGACACAAATACTTTGTAGGAGCTGGCTTGCCAGCGAAGTCGGCCTTGAGCCTTGCATCGTCAGTGATGACCCCTTCGCCGGCAAGCCGGCTCCTACGGGTATTGTGTGTTCTTTTGATGGGTGCGTTATCCAGCAAAAAGGGGCCAAAACCTGCGGTTTATGGCAAACTTCGCGCCTATAAACGCCGGCCCCGCGGTTTTGAGCCTTCACGGTCTCGGGCAGGTCGGAATAAAGCGATGCCAGGTTTGCGTCCCCCGGATCGGAATAGACCCTTTGTGTATTGGCACGTCGGTGCCAATGCTTTCTGCCTGAACAGATTAGAGACACGACCATGCATAACGTCGTCATCAGCGGCACCGGCCTGTACACCCCGGCCAACAGCATTTCCAACGAAGAGCTGGTGCAGTCTTTCAATACTTACGTCGCGCAATTCAACGCCGACAACGCCGATGCCATTGCGCGCGGTGAAGTGCAGGCATTGACCGAATCCAGCGTAGCGTTCATCGAAAAAGCCTCCGGCATCAAGAGCCGCTTTGTCATGGACAAGGAAGGCATCCTCGACCCGCAGCGCATGGCGCCACGCCTGCCGGAGCGTTCCAACGACGAGTGGTCGGTGCTCTGCCAGATGGCCATCGGCGCGGCCGAACAAGCCTTGCAGCGTGCCGGCAAGACCGCAGCGGACATCGACGGCGTGATCGTCGCCTGCTCCAACCTGCAACGCGCTTACCCGGCCATTGCCATCGAAGTCCAGGAAGCGCTGGGCATCCAGGGTTTCGGTTTCGACATGAACGTGGCGTGTTCCTCGGCGACCTTCGGTATCCAGACCGCCGCCAACAGCGTGCAACTGGGGCAGGCCCGGGCAGTCCTGATGGTCAACCCGGAAGTCTGCACCGGCCACCTGAACTTCCGCGACCGTGACAGCCACTTCATCTTCGGCGATGCCGCCACCGCGGTGATCATCGAACGTGCTGACCTTGCGACGTCCAGGTACCAGTTCGACATCGTCAGCACCAAGCTGCTGACCAAGTTCTCCAACAACATCCGCAACAACTTCGGCTTCCTCAACCGCGCAGCGGAAGAGGGCGTCGGTGCCAGGGACAAACTGTTCGTGCAGGAAGGCCGCAAGGTGTTCCGTGACGTTTGCCCGATGGTGGCCGAACTGGTCGCAACGCATCTGGAAGAGAACCAGCTCAACGTCAGCGACGTGAAGCGCTTCTGGCTGCACCAGGCCAACCTCAGCATGAACCACCTGATCGTCAAGAAACTGCTGGGCCGCGACGCCACCGAACAGGAAGCGCCGGTGATTCTCGACACCTACGCCAACACCAGTTCCGCCGGTTCCGTGATTGCGTTCCACAAGAACCAGGACGATCTGGCCGCCGGTTCGCTGGCCGTGCTCAGCTCGTTCGGCGCCGGTTATTCGATTGGTAGCGTGTTGCTGCGCAAGTTGTAGGATGTAGGAGCGAGCTTGCTCGCGAAGAACTCAGAGACGCTGCGTTCATCCAGATTGCACGCGTTATCGTTGACGACCTTCGCGAGCAAGCTCGCTCCTACAAGGGGGGTTGGCAAAAACGAACAGCCCGGAGTTGATGCATCGGAGGATGATGGGGACCGATGCACCAACGCCAGGCTGTAAAAGCGGCCCGGGCTTCCTTGCCCGGGTCGTGTAGCGGGGTGAATCAGAACTTGGCTTCGGCATCCAGTTGCAGGGTGTTGATGTCCGAATCTTTCTTGTTGATGTTGGCGTTGGTCTGGTCCGAGGTCGCCATGAAGTAGGTCGCGCCCAGGGCGAAGTTCTTGTCCAGGTCGTAGCTCACTTTCAGCTTGCTGCCGCGCGAACCGGTGAAGCCGTTGGCGAAGTCGGAGTCGGTGAAGGCGCCAACCACAGCGTTACGCTGCACGTCGCGGTAGTTGTAGTCCACATTGAAGCCGTAGAGCCTGGACTTCACGCCGGCCAGCCAGCCCGTGTCCTGGTCGTTGCTGGCATCGGTGTTGTTGACGTACTGACCGTAGATCGACAGCGGAACTGGCAGGTTGCTGAAGTCCAGCTGACCAAAGCCTTCGTACAGTTTGAAGGTTTCGTTCGGGCTGTTGCCGTTGACGGCCAGGGCGCATGGCGTGGTAACGGTGCCGGAGGTAGGGCAGGCACTGCTGCTGTCGTTGTCGTAGGAGTAGATGCTGCCGCCCAAGGTCATTTTCATGCTGTCGGTGATGGCGAAGCGACCACCCAATTGACCAGCGTACAGACGCAGGTCGTGCTTGAACTGCACGCCTTCGCCGTCGACGTTGTCCTTGAGGGTGTAGTGACCGGCGCTACCGAACAGCTCGGTACTGCCGCTCAGCGGGTACTTGTAGGTGACGGCCAGGCCTTCCGGGTTGATGTCGCTATCCCAGATGATGTCGCCCATGCTCACCCATTGTTGCGGCATCTTGCCGCCAACCAGGTGCAGGTTCTTGATCGCGTCCGGGTGGTAGTCGATGTAACCCTGGTCCAGCCAGATCTGCTTCTTGTCGAAGTAGTTGTTCAGGTCCTGGTTGGTCGAGCGAGCGTCGTCGTTGCTGCCGGTGGCGATACGGATACCGGTGTCGACCTGCGGGTTGATTTCGCTGTAGGCACCCAGGCGGGCACGAATGCGCTGACGGTCCTGGTCCTTGTTGTTTGGCACGCCATCGTTGTGCACGGTTTCTTCACGGAAGCGCACGTCACCCTTGAACTGGGTCTTGGCGGCCCACGCCAGCTTCTGGTCAAAGGTGCTCAGTGCGTCGGTTTTCTTCGCGGTGGCCGCGATTTGCTCGTTAGTCTCTTGCTGAGCCTGACGGGCGATCTGCTGGTCTTTCTGATCCCTGGCCAGCTCGGCTTGCAGTTCGCTGTACTGCGCGTTGGTGATCGAGCCGTTAGCCTTGAGCATATCGAGCAGTTTGGCGTCGACTGCGGCACTGGCCGGGACACTCATGGCCAGCAGCAGGCCACCGCACAAGGCCGCCGCAGTTTTCGTGGAAGCAAGACGCATATCAATCTCCGAAGATGAGAGCGGATGACAGAGCCATCCGGGACACAACCGACCGTTAGGGGCGGAAAACAGTGACCGGGTATAACCCGGCGCTCTAAAAACAGGCGCCAGTATCGCGATGGTTTATGACAGAGCAGTGGCACTGTGATGTCATGTCGATGACGATACAAAGCCGTCGTGAACTATTGAGTTAGAGCGCTGTCGTCGGTTTGCTCGTGTGCAATGCAGAGCGATAGGCGATACTCGCGGGGCTTTCACGCCATGAAGAGTGAGGATGGTGATGCCGTTGCAACGTCTGCAAAAACTGTCAGAAATCGCCCCGCAAACGTGGGACGCACTGGTGCCCGAGACTCAGCCTTTTCTGCGTCACGCCTTTTTGAGCGCACTGGAAGACAGCGGCAGCGTCGGACCCCATACCGGCTGGCAGCCCGAGCATTTATTGCACGTCGAAGGGGATCGACTGATCGCCGCGCTACCCGGATATCGCAAGTGGCATTCCTATGGCGAGTACGTGTTCGATCATGCCTGGGCCGATGCCTGCGAGCGCGCCGGCATCGATTACTACCCCAAGCTGTTGAGCGCTGTGCCGTTCAGTCCCGTCAGCGGGCCGCGGCTGTTGGCGGCCACGGTCGAGGACGGCTTCGAGTTATTGAAAAGCCTGCCGGGCTACCTTGAACTCGAAGGGCTCTCCAGCGCCCACATCAATTTCACCGATCCGTTCACCGACGCGGCACTGAGCGAGCAGCCCGGCTGGCTGCAGCGCGTTGGCTGTCAATACCACTGGCAGAATCGCGGCTACCGGGATTTCCAGGACTTCCTCGACGTGCTCAGTTCGCGCAAGCGCAAACAGATGCGCAAGGAGCGCGAGCAGGTGGCCGGGCAGGGCATCGAGTTCGAATGGCTTGAAGGGCGGGAGCTGAGTCAGGCGCAGTGGGATTTCGTCTATGCCTGCTACGCCAATACCTACGCGGTGCGCCGGCAAGCGCCGTATTTGACGCGGGAGTTTTTCAGCCTGTTGGCCGAGCGCATGCCGGAGTCGATTCGCGTGGTGCTGGCCAAACAAGGTTCACGGCCAGTGGCGATGGCGTTCAGTCTGGTGGGGGGGGACAGCTTTTATGGCCGTTACTGGGGATGTCTGGCGGAGTTCGATCGCCTGCATTTCGAGACCTGTTTCTATCAAGGCATGGACTATGCCATCGCCAACGGTTTCCAGCGTTTCGATGCCGGGGCCCAGGGCGAGCACAAACTGATTCGTGGATTCGAGCCAGTCATTACCCATTCCTGGCACTACTTGCGCCATCCCGGATTGAAAGCAGCGGTGAAAGACTTTCTGGAGCAGGAGCGGCTGGGCGTGTTGGCTTATGCAGAGGATGCGAAGTCAGCCTTGCCTTATCGACAAGGCTGATTTTCAGCGTTTCAGCTTTCTTCTTTGCCCAGCCAGCGATACAGCACGCCGCCGACCACTGCGCCGAGCAGCGGTGCGACCCAGAACATCCACAATTGTTGAATCGCCCAGCCACCAACGATCAGCGCCGGGCCGGTGCTGCGTGCCGGGTTGACCGAGGTGTTGGTGACCGGGATCGAGATCAGGTGGATGAGCGTCAGCCCCAGGCCGATGGCAATCGGTGCCAGTCCTGCCGGTGCACGTTTGTCGGTGGCACCGAGGATGATCAGGATGAACATCGCGGTCATCACCAGTTCACTGACAAACCCTGCCGCCATCGAATAGCCGCCAGGCGAGTGTTCGCCATAGCCGTTGGACGCCAGGCCTCCCGCCAGTTCGAAACCGGGTTTACCGCTGGCAATGAAGTACAGCAGGGCGGCTGCAATCACACCGCCAATGACCTGGGCAACGATGTAGGCCGGCAATTCATTGGCCGGGAAGCGCCCACCTACCACCAGGCCTAGGGACACCGCAGGATTGAGATGACAGCCGGAAATATGGCCGATGGCGAAAGCCATGGTCAGCACGGTCAGGCCAAATGCGAAGGACACCCCGAGCAGACCGATCCCGACATCCGGAAAAGCCGCCGCCAGCACCGCGCTGCCGCAACCACCCAATACCAGCCAGAACGTACCTACCAACTCAGTCGCCGAACGTTTTAACAGAGTCATAAGAGAGTGTCCTTTCGAGATTATGCTGCCTTTAGCATCCAGCCGATGGACTGCAGAACCACCTCCAGAACGTTGAAGTCAGTACAGCACGGTTTTTTCAGAATTCCAGCAGGCACAAAAAAACCGCCAGGCCCCGTTGTTGGCGGGGCCTGGCGGTTATCCAAGGTCCATCGGAATCACTTGACCCCTGTAGGAGCGAGCTTGCTCGCGATGGTCGTCAACGATAATGCTGAGAGCCTGACACCGCGCGGCGTTCTTTAATTCATCGCGAGCAAGCTCGCTCCTACAGGTAATGTGGCCATCTTGATACTCAATCGATCCCGACAAACCCACCGGTCTGGTGTTGCCACAACCGCGCATACAAACCGCCATGGGCCAGCAGTTCGGCGTGGCTGCCTGTTTCGGCGATCTTGCCGTTTTCCAGCACCACCAGCCGGTCCATCCGGGCGATGGTCGAGAGCCGGTGAGCGATGGCAATCACGGTTTTGCCCTGCATCAGGGTTTCGAGGCTTTCCTGGATCGCCGCTTCGACTTCCGAATCCAGTGCCGAGGTGGCCTCGTCCATGATCAGGATCGGCGCGTCCTTGAGCAGCACACGGGCAATGGCGATGCGTTGGCGCTGGCCACCGGAGAGTTTCACCCCGCGCTCACCGACATGAGCATCGAAACCGGTGCGGCCTTCGGCGTCCGACAGTGAAGGAATGAAGCCGTCAGCCCGGGCCTTGTGCACCGCTTCCCAGAGTTGCGCGTCGGTGGCGTCGGGCTTGCCATACAGCAGGTTGTCGCGGATCGAGCGGTGCAGCAGCGACGTGTCCTGGGTGATCATGCCGATGCGTTCGCGCAGGCTTTCCTGGCTGACGTCGGCGATGTTCTGGCCGTCGATCAGGATGCGTCCGCCTTCGACGTCGTACAGGCGCAGCAGCAGGTTGACCAGGGTCGATTTGCCGGCACCGGACGGGCCGATCAGGCCGATTTTCTCGCCGGCCTTGATGGTCAGGTTGAGGTCGCCGATGATCCCGCTCCGCTTGCCGTAGTGGAAGTCCACCTGTTCGAAGCGCACTTCGCCACGGGCCACCGCCAGGGGTTTGGCCTGGTCGCGGTCGGTAACGGAGACCGGTTGCGAAATGGTCTGCAGACCGTCCTGCACCATGCCGATGTTTTCGAAAATGCCGGTGACCACCCACATGATCCAGCCGGACATGTTGACAATGCGGATCACCAGGCCGGTGGCCAGGGCGATGGCACCCACGCTGATCAGCGACTGGGTCCACAACCACAGGGCGAGTCCGGTGGTGCAGACGATCAGCAAGCCGTTCATGCTGGTGATAACCACGTCCATGCTGGTGACCACGCGACCGGCCAGTTGCGCCTTCTCGGTCTGTTCCTTGATGGCTTCGCGGGCGTATTGCTGTTCGAAGTTGGTGTGGGCGAACAGCTTCAGGGTGGTGATATTGGTGTAGCCGTCGACAATCCGCCCCATGAGTTTGGAGCGTGCATCGGAGGCCATCACCGAGCGATCCTTCACCCTTGGCACGAAATAACAGAGGGCACTGATGAAGGCGACGATCCAGGTCAGCAACGGGATCATCAGGCGCCAGTCGGCTTCAGCGAACAGCACCAGCGAACTGATGGCGTAGATCAGCACATGCCACAGGGCATCCACGGCCTGCACGGCGGAATCGCGCAGTGAGTTGCCGGTTTGCATGATGCGTTGGGCGATGCGCCCGGCGAAGTCGTTCTGGAAGAAATTCAGGCTCTGCTTGAGCACGTAGCTATGGTTCTGCCAGCGGATCATGCTGGTCATGCTGGGACTCAGGGTCTGGTGCACCAGCAGGTCATGCAGGCCGACAAAGATCGGGCGCAGCACCAGCGCAACCACCACCATCCAGGTCAGTTCGAGGGCGTGTTCCTTGAAGAGATTTACGTTCGGTGTGCCTTGGGCCAGGTCGATGATGCGGCTCAGGTAGCTGAACAATGCCACTTCGATCAAAGCACCAATCAGGCCGACGATCAGCAGGGCGGCGAAACTCGGCCAGACCTGCTTGAGGTAATAGGTATAAAACGGGAATACACGGTCTGGCGGAGACGCCGTCGGTGCTTCACGGAAAACATCGATCAGTTTTTCAAAACGGCGATAAAGCATGTTTTTTTCGCCCGCGAACGGGCTCTCCTTTAAACGGTTTGAGCGTTGCCGGCAAAGCCGGCGACGGCTCGGACATCCATGTCCAGCTTAGTCTCAGTCGATGCGCTTGGCCGACTTGATGTAGACCGGATCGGCCGGCACATCCTTCATGCCGCCACGAACGGTGGTTGGCGAATTGACGATGATATCGACCACTTCCATGCCTTTGACCACTTTGCCGAACACCGCGTAGCCGTCGCCCTGGTCAAGGAAGTCGTTGTCCTTGACGTTGATGAAGAACTGGCTGGTGGCCGAGTCAGGCACCGAGGTACGGGCCATGGACAAGGTGCCACGTACGTTGACCAGGCCGTTCTTGTGCTCGTTCTTGATCGGGTCTTTGGTTTCCTTTTGCTGCATGGTTTGGGTGAAGCCACCGCCCTGGACCATGAAACCGGGAATCACCCGGTGGAAAATCGTGTTGTTGTAGAAGCCGCTGTCGACGTACGCAAGGAAGTTCTTGGTACTGATCGGGGCCTTGACCGGGTCCAGTTCGATTTCGATCTGGCCGTTGGTGGTGTCCAGCAGCACGTGCGGGGCTTTTTCCGGCGTCGCGGCCATCAGGTTGGCGGCAAACAGGACGGAGCCTGCGGCGAGGGCGATTTTTTTCAGCATGGGTCAGTGATCCTGAGTGGTGGTGTCGACTGCGGTCAGAAACTCCAGCAGTGTCTGGTTAAAGTGTTCCGGCTGGTCCAGCGGCGTGGCGTGGCGGGAATCGGCGATCACCACCAGCCGCGCGTCAGGCAGCAGTTTGACGTAGTTTTCCTTCAGCGCCACCGGTGTGTAGTCACGGTCGGCACTGACGATGAGAGTTGGACAGGTAACCTTCGAAAGTCGTTCCTGAACCCCCCAGCCGACAATGGCATTGAAGCTGGCGAGATAAGCATGTTTATCGTTTTTTGCCCAGCGTTCGGCCATCTTTTGTCGCAAGTCGGCCTGCTCGGGATTCGGGAACAACTTGCTGCCCAGCGCCTTGCCGATGGTGCCCATGCCAAGGGTGCGCATCAGGCTCCAGCGCTTGAACCACTGCCAGTAGTCATCGCGGCTGCGCAGTTTGACCTCGGGGGCGCTGTTGACGATGCACAGGCTCTTGAGCAGTTGCGGCTGATCCACGCCCAACTGGAAGCCGATCATGCCGCCCATCGACAGGCCGACATAATGTGCCGGGCCGAGATTGAGGTGCTCGATCAGTGCAATCAGGTCAGCGCTGAATCCGGCAATGCTGTAGCGCTCCCGGGGTTTGTCCGAACGACCGTGACCGCGCGCATCCGGGACGATCACTCGGTAGCGGGTGGCCAGTGCCGGGATCTGTTTTTCCCAGTCCAGGGTGCTTGAGCCCAGGCCGTGGACCAGCAGCAGCGGCGTGCCGTGGCCATATTCCTCATAGTGCAGGTTGCAACCTTCGTGTTCGAAATAGGCCATGCATACACTCCGTGTCAGGCTTGTTCGGGGGCGGCGAACGGTGCGTCCAGTGGTGCGGTGTCAAACGTGCGTAGCAGCTCGATGAGAATCTGCGTGGCCGGCCCGAGGGGTTTGTCCTTGTTCGAATACAGGTAAAAGCTCGGGTTGCGGCTACCGCCCTGATCCAACGGTAGCAGCTTGAGCGTACCTTCCTTGAGTTCCCGCTCGATCATGTGCCGGGGCAGCCACGCAAACCCCAGACCGCTGCTGACGAAGGTTGCGGCGGTGGCCAGGCTGCCGACGGTCCAGCGCTGTTCGGCACCGAGCCAGCCGACGTCCCGTGGTTGCTGGCGCCCCGAGTCGCGGATCACCACTTGCATCTGGCTTTCCAGGTCCTGGAAGCTCAGTTCGCGCTTGAGGCGGTGCAGGGAATGCTCCGGGTGAGCGACGGCGACGAACTCGACGTCGCTCAATTCCGCACCCAGGTAACCGGGAATGCTGAACCCGGTGATGGCCAGGTCGGCCACGCCTTCGAGCAGGACTTCCTCCACGCCCGATAGCACTTCCTCGCGCAGGCGCACCCGGCAGCCACGGCTTTGCGGCATGAACGCGGTCAAGGCGCGGACGAGGCGGGCGCTTGGGTAAGCGGCATCGACCACCAGGCGGACTTCGGCTTCCCAGCCCTGCTCCATGTGATGGGCCAGGTCTTCCAGCTGACTGGCCTGTTTCACCAATTGCCGGGAACGGCGCAACAGCACGCCGCCGGCTTCCGTCAGCACGGCTTTGCGCCCGTCGATGCGCAGCAACGGTACGCCGAGCTGATCCTGCATGCGGGCCACGGTGTAGCTGACCGACGATTGCGAGCGATGCAGCGCCTCGGCGGCCTGAGCGAAACCACCGTGATCGACCACGGCTTGCAATGTTCGCCATTGATCAAGGGTCACGCGGGGCGCTTTCATGTGGAGCTCCTCTTGTCCTAAGCTGGCAGCCCTTACTGGAGGCTGCTGAATGAAAAAATTCTGTTGTGTGCTGCTGGCGCTACTGCCGCTGACGGCGTTTGCTTATCCGATTGATGTGCAGAAGAACCTCAACGGAATGAAGATCGACTACGAAACCTTCGATACGGATAGCGATATCGGCTCCATCCGGGTCGCCAACTACGGCGACGTCGATGCGAGCTGCAAGGCGGTTTTCAGCAATGGCCCTGAAGCTCCGCGCACCCGCAAGATCGACGTACCGGCCGGCAAGCACAAAAATGCCACGGCCAAATTCAGCCGCAACATCATCAAATTGCGCATCGGGCTGACCTGCACCCCGAAATGACGCCAGGCTCTTCTGTAGGAGCGAGCTTGCTCGCGATGCGGTGGGTCAATCGACACCACTGTGTCTGATACACCCTCGCGAGCAAGCTCGCTCCCACAGAGGTAGGGCATGCTGAGCTTATAAACGAATTTATCGATTGGTTATAGCAGTTATTTGCGCTTTTTCATCGATATGACTCTGTTTAACCTTCACTCCATCGACCTACAGCATTCTCAGATGGAGGCTACATCCCATGTCCCGCGTTCTGATCATCGAAAGCAGTGCCCGTCAGCAAGACTCGGTTTCCCGTCAACTGACCCAGACCTTCATCAGCCAGTGGAAAGCCGCTCACCCGAATGACCAGATCACCATCCGGGACCTGGCCGTCAAGCCGGTGCCGCACCTGGACATCAACCTGCTGGGTGGCTGGATGAAACCCGCCGAGCAGCGCAGCGACATTGAACAGGCGTCTCTGGAGCGCTCCAACCAGTTGACCGACGAATTGCTCGCCGCCGATGTACTGGTGATGGCCGCACCGATGTACAACTTCGCCATCCCCAGCACTCTGAAAGCCTGGCTTGACCATGTGCTGCGGGCCGGCGTGACCTTCAAGTACACCGAAACCGGTCCGCAAGGCCTGCTCAGCGGCAAGCGTGCCTATGTGTTGACAGCTCGCGGTGGCATCTACGCCGGCAGCACCGCCGATCACCAGGAACCCTACCTGCGTCAGGTCATGGGCTTCATCGGCATCCACGACGTGACGTTCATCCACGCCGAAGGCATGAACCTGGGCGGTGACTTCCAGGAGAAAGGCCTGAACCAGGCGAACGCCAAGCTCTCGCAAGTGGCCTGACCGGTTAATCGCCAGATAATCGCTGGATGGTCTAGTGACCTGGCGCAACCCTTCAAGCCTGTACGCGCATCGAACCTCCCTTCGCACTTGTTGCTCCTGAGTGCTCTTGCCCGATTGAACGCTTTAGCGAGATCGGGCTTTTTTTTGCCTGCGATTTAACCAACACCTACAAAACCCTGTGGGAGCGAGCAAGCTCGCTCCCACAAGGAATTTGTATTATTTGGGTGTTCGCGATCAACAGCAAAACCCGCTATCGTCGTCGCCATTCGAAATGAGGCGAACATGGGCTATCTACTTTTTGTCACGCTGATCCAGGCGTTTTCCTTCAGTTTGATCGGCGAATACCTGGCCGGTCATGTCGACAGTTATTTCGCAGTGCTGGTGCGGGTGCTGCTGGCGGGGCTGGTGTTCATTCCACTGACCCGCTGGCACTCGGTTGAGCCGGCATTCATGCGCGGCATGCTGCTGATCGGCGCGTTGCAGTTTGGCGTGACCTACGTCTGCCTGTACCTGAGCTTTCGTGTATTGACGGTGCCGGAAGTGTTGTTGTTCACCATCCTCACGCCGCTGCACGTGACCCTGATTGAAGATGCACTGAATCGTCGCTTCAATCCCTGGGCCCTGGTCGCGGCGCTGGTGGCAGTGGCAGGGGCGGCGGTTATTCGCTTTGACCGGATCAACCCGGATTTCTTCATGGGTTTCCTGTTGCTGCAACTGGCCAACTTCACCTACGCCGCCGGGCAGGTGCTGTACAAACACCTGGTCGCGCGCCACCCGAGCGATCTGCCGCATTACCGACGCTTCGGTTACTTCTACCTCGGCGCGCTGGCGGTGGTGTTGCCGGCGTTTCTACTATTCGGCAAACAGAACTTCCTGCCTGAAGCGCCGCTGCAATGGGGCGTGCTGCTGTTCCTCGGCCTGGTCTCGACCGCTTTGGGGCTCTACTGGTGGAACAAGGGTGCGTGCATGGTCAATGGCGGGACCCTGGCGGTGATGAACAACCTGCATGTGCCGGTGGGGTTGCTGATCAACCTGCTGATCTGGAACCAGCATGAAGAACTGGGGCGGTTGTTGCTCGGCGGTTCGGTGATTTTGCTGGCGGTGTGGATCAGTCGGTTGGGTATACGCAAGCCTCTGTGGGAGCGAGCTTGCTCGCGATGACGGCATGACAGTCGGTAAAGATGTCGACTGTGAAATAGATATCGTCGGAACGCCGCCCGGAGCAAGCTCGCTCCCACAAGGGATTGCGTGATCTGCGAAAATCACTTCGGCGCCAGTTGCCCCACCAGAAACTCGATAAACGCCCGGGTCTTCTGCGGCACCCGCCGTGCCGATGAATACACCGCGTTGATGGTGATTGCCGGGGCCTGCCATTCGCACAGCACCGGCACCAGTCGCCCGGCCGCCAGCGCATCCTCGACGATGAAGTCGGGCAGCAGGGCGATGCCCATGCCGGCTTCGGCTGCCTGGGCGAGCAAGTCGCCGTTGTTGGCGTGCAATGGACCGGTGACGTTCACCCGCTGGGTTTCCTTGCCATTGCACAGTTGCAGGCTGACACCACTCTGCAGATAGCCGTAGTTCAGACATTGATGGGTGCGCAGATCTTGAGGCGTTTGCGGGATGCCCGCGCGTTCGAGATAAGCCGGGGATGCCACCATGATGCGCGGAGCAGGTGCCAGTTGCCGGGCGATCATGGTCGAGTCGGGCATGCTCGCGATGCGGATGGTCACGTCAAACCCGCCCCGCACCGGGTCGACCTGCTGGTCACTGAGCACCAGTTGCAGCTCGATGTTCGGGTGCTGTTCATGAAACAGCGGAATCAATGGCCCCAACCGCCGAAGCCCAAACGACATCGGCGCATTGACCCGTAATACGCCGCGTAACTCGCCGATGCCGTCACGGGCGCGTTGCTCGGCCTCGTCCAGTGCCGCCAATACTTCCCGTGCTGCATCGAAATACTCGGCCCCGGCCTCGGTCAGGTGCAGGCTGCGGGTGGTGCGTTGCAGCAATTGCACGCCGATAGCTTCTTCCAGCGCCTGAATCTGTTTACTGACTTTCGAGCGCGGCACGTCCATGGCCCGGGCGGCTGCGGCGAAGCCGTTCTCGCCGACCGTGACGACGAACGCGCGCATGCATTCGATGCGATCCATATTGTCCCTGTTTTAGAATCAATGATTCTCTATTTTAGGTAATTGTCCCTTTTATCGCCAGCCCCTAAAGTGACATCCAAGCCGACAACAAAGCCGCTGAAGGCAACGTCGACTAACCCCTTACCCATTCGAAGTATCGACATCAAAAGGAACGCGCCATGTCTATCCGTGAACTGCTCAACCCAACCAACTCCGCCCTGATCCTGATCGACCACCAGCCGCAAATGGCATTCGGCGTGCAGTCCATCGACCGTCAGACCCTGAAGAACAACACCGTGGGCCTGGCCAAGGCGGCGAAGATCTTCAATGTGCCGACCATCTACACCTCGGTTGAAACCGAAAGCTTCAGCGGTTACATCTGGCCTGAGTTGCTGGCCGTGCACCCGGAGCAAAAGCCGATCGAGCGCACTTCGATGAACTCCTGGGAAGACAAGGCACTGGTTGACGCAGTGAAAGCCACCGGGCGCAAAAAACTGATCATTGCCGCGCTATGGACCGAGGTCTGCCTGACTTTCCCGGCGCTGGAAGCCCTGGCCGAAGGCTATGAGGTGTACATCGTCACCGACGCCTCCGGCGGCACCAGCAAGGAAGCCCACGACATGTCGGTGCAACGGATGATTCAGGCCGGCGCGGTACCGGTGACCTGGCAGCAAGTGTTGCTCGAATACCAGCGTGACTGGGCGCACAAGGATACTTACGAAGCGGTGATGGAACTGGTGCTGGAACACAGCGGCGCGTACGGCATGGGCGTGGATTACGCCTACACCATGGTGCACAAGGCACCGCAGCGGCAGGTCAAGTAACCCGCAAGCTTTGAACGCAATGTAACCCCTTGTAGGAGCGGGCTTGCCCGCGAAGGCGGAGTGTCAGTCGACATCACTGTTGAATGACCTGGCGCATTCGTCGGAACGCCGCCCGGAGCAAGCCCGCTCCTACAGGTTTTGACGGTGTTACACCCTGCGTTTTTCGGGTTCGGGAAGATAGCTAGCGCCCAACACCGCCGGTAATATCCCCGCACGCAAATCCGATCCGCTGGGCTGCTGATAAAGACTCAACCCGAACTCCGGCAGCACCGCTAGCAGGTAGTCGAAAATATCCCCCTGGATCCGTTCGTAATCGGCCCACGCCGTGGTGCGGGTAAAACAGTAGATTTCCAGCGGAATACCCTGGGCCGTTGTCTGCATCTGACGCACCATGCAGGTCATGTTCGGCTGGATCTCCGGGTGACTCTTCAGGTAAGCCAGCGCATAGGCGCGCAATGTGCCGATATTGGTCATCCGCCGGCGGTTGGCGGACATGGCCGCGACGTTGCCCTGGGCTTCGTTCCAGGCCTTGAGTTCGGCCTGTTTGCGGGTCATGTAGTCAGTGAGCAAGTGCACCTGGGACAGCTTCTGCTCTTCGTCGTCACGCAGAAAGCGTACGCCGCTGGCGTCGATGAACAGGCTGCGTTTGATCCGGCGGCCACCGGAAGCCTGCATGCCGCGCCAGTTCTTGAATGACTCGGACATCAGGCGCCAGGTCGGGATCGAGACGATAGTCTTGTCGAAGTTCTGCACCTTGACCGTGTGCAGCGTGATATCCACCACATCGCCGTCGGCGCCCACCTGGGGCATCTCGATCCAGTCGCCGACCCGCAGCATGTCGTTGCTGGTCAACTGCACGCTGGCGACGAACGACAGCAGGGTGTCCTTGTAGACCAGCAGAATCACCGCCGACATGGCACCCAGACCCGAGAGCAGCAACAGCGGCGAGCGGTCGATCAGCGTGGCGACGATGATGATCGCGCCAAACACGTACAACACCATTTTCGCCAATTGCACATAGCCTTTGATCGAACGGGTGCGGGCATGCTCGGTGCGGGCGTAGATGTCCAGCAGGGCATTGAGCAGGGCGCTGACCGACAGCAGCAGAAACAGCAAGGTGAAGGACAGCGCGACGTTGCCGAGGAAATTCAGACTGGTCTTGCTCAGGTCCGGCACCAGATTGAGACCAAACTGGAGCACCAGCGAAGGCGTGATCTGCGCCAGGCGATGGAACACCTTGTTTTGCAGGAAATCATTGATCCAGTGCAAGGTCGGCTGGCGGCCGAGCATTTTCGTCGAGTGCAGAATGAGGTAGCGCGCCACCCGTCCGAGGAACAGCGCAATCGCCAACAGCAGCAACAGCGACAGGCTGGAGTGCACGAGCGGGTGCTGGTCGAGGGCACCCCAGAGGTCCAGGACGTTGGTCCAGAGCTGTTTGATATCCATGGTCAAAACGATTCTTCTGTAAGGCGCGAGAGGGGGATTAGAGCATTTAAGAGGCTTTGTATTACGTTTCGGGAAAAATCAGGCAACAAAAAACCAACTGTTTACCGCCATTTGTATAAAGAAACTCGGCCTGAGCGCTCGAAACCGTTACCCTATGCAGCTGTTTTTTTGCATTTCTTCGAGGTAGCACCCGTGTTTTCCCAATTCGCCCTGCACGAACGCCTGCTCAAAGCCGTGGCCGAGCTGAAATTTGTCGAGCCAACGCCTGTGCAAGCCGCGGCCATCCCGCTGGCGCTCCAGGGGCGTGACCTGCGGGTGACGGCGCAAACCGGTAGCGGCAAAACCGCTGCATTCGTTTTGCCCATCCTCAACCGTCTGATCGGCCCGGCGAAAATCCGCGTCAGCATCAAGACCCTGATCCTGCTGCCGACCCGCGAACTGGCCCAGCAGACGCTCAAAGAAGTTGAACGCTTCTCGCAGTTCACCTTCATCAAGTCCGGCCTGATCACTGGCGGCGAAGACTTCAAGGTCCAGGCCGCCATGCTGCGCAAGGTGCCGGACATCCTGATCGGTACGCCGGGCCGGATGATCGAGCAGTTGAATGCCGGCAACCTCGACTTGAAAGAAGTTGAAGTGCTGGTGCTCGACGAAGCCGACCGCATGCTCGACATGGGCTTCGCCGAAGACGTGCAGCGTCTGGTGGACGAGTGCACCAACCGTCAGCAGACCATGCTGTTCTCCGCCACCACCGGTGGTTCGGGGCTGCGCGAGATGATCGCCAAGGTCCTGAACAACCCTGAGCACTTGCAGCTCAATGCGGTCAGCCAGCTGAACGACACCACCCGCCAGCAAATCATTACCGCTGACCACAACCAGCACAAAGAACAGATCGTCAACTGGCTGCTGGCCAACGAGACCTACCAGAAGGCCATCGTCTTCACCAACACCCGCGCCATGGCCGACCGCATCTACGGCCGCCTGGTGGCGCAGGAATACAAAGCGTTCGTGCTGCACGGCGAGAAAGACCAGAAGGATCGCAAACTGGCGATCGACCGCCTGAAGCAGGGCGGCGTGAAAATCCTCGTGGCCACTGACGTCGCCGCCCGCGGCCTGGACGTGGATGGTCTGGACCTGGTGATCAACTTCGACATGCCTCGCAGCGGCGACGAATACGTGCACCGCATCGGTCGTACCGGCCGCGCCGGCAACGATGGCCTGGCCATTTCGCTGATCTGCCATGGCGACTGGAACCTGATGTCGAGCATCGAGCGCTACCTCAAGCAGAGCTTCGAGCGCCGTACCATCAAGGAAGTCAAAGGTACCTACGGCGGACCGAAAAAGGTCAAGGCCTCGGGCAAGGCCGTCGGCGTGAAGAAGAAAAAGACCGACGCCAAGGGCGACAAGAAGAAAACCGCCGCCAAGACCCCGACCAAGCGCAAGAGCGCCAACCGGCCGAAGAGCGATTCGCTGGTCAGCAAGGACGGCATGGCCCCGCTCAAGCGCCGCAAACCGGAAGCTCCGGCTGCTGAATAAGCCGATGCCGTGACCAAAAAAACCGGACAAATGTCCGGTTTTTTTATGTGCGAAATTCCTCGATCAATCAGCTTTGGGCTTTCTTGTCCGCCGTCTGCTGCTTCTTCAAACGCGGATCAATCAACGGTATTTATCCGGCAAATCCTTGCTGGCTGTGTCTAGGTCCATCTTCTGCAACTCGTCGTTGGTCTCTTTGGTTTTGGCCGGATTTTGCTCGGTGAGCTTGGCCACTCCCAGGCCAGTTGCTCGCGCTTGGCGGTGGCTTCCCTGGGGGGCAGGCCCAATCGGGTAGGGTGCAGGCGAAGTTAGTGGCGAGGGTGAGCGTCAGAAGGGATTTCATGAGAGGCCTCAGGATCCGTGTTGGGCGGTTAATAGGTTGGGGTTGTGGGGTTCAGGACGTTCATACAGCTGCTTCTGTAGGGTAAATACGCTCTCGGAAATACCGTCGCTTGGCCGTCGCTTTTCCCCCCTTGCGTCAAGAAACGTCCTGCATACCGGTCGGAAGCGCCTGATTTAACCGCTACCGTTCGTTCCTCATACTTTTCGAATGGATCCACTATTTGACGTCAATATGATGGCTCTTTAATATTTCGCCACTATTGTGCTATCACCTTCCACTTCGAGGGATCGAACATGTACTCACCCGCCCTAGGGGCGAGTTTGTGCCTGGCTTTGCTGTGCCTTTCTCCGCTGAATTCTGCTAATGCAGCCACCACCCCGGGTGACACTGATCTCATCCGCGAACGTCAGGATCGTCTGCTCGAAGAGCAGCGTCGGCGTCTCGAAGAGCTCAAGGAATTGCCCGGTAAGGCAGCCAAACCCGTTCAACCCGCGGCGCCTGCGGACACCCGTTGTTTCCCCATCACAGACATCGAACTCAAGGGCGCCGACAGCCTTTCCGATAGCGAAAAAAACCGTTTGCTCAAGCCTTACATCGGCCAGTGCCTGGGTGTCACGCAGCTCAACGAACTGCTGAAAGTCATCACCGATCACTACATCGAAAAAGGCCTGGTCACCAGTCGGGCCTATTTGCCGCAGCAGGATTTGTCCGGCGGGCACCTGAAGGTGCTGGTGGTCGAGGGCAAACTCGAAGGGTTGAAAGGCGCGCAGGGCAGCCAGCTGTCGGACCGGGAGCTGGGCATGGCATTCCCCGGAAAAACCGGTGAGCTGGTCAACCTGCGCGAAATCGAGCAACTGGTCGATCAACTCAACCGCTTGCCATCGAATCAGGCACAGATGGAGTTGGCACCGGGCCAGAACGTTGGCGGCAGTGAAGTGTTGGTCAAGAACACCCCGCAGAAGCCTTGGCGCGCCGGGTTGTCCCGCAGCAACGACGGCCTGCGCAGCACCGGCGAGCAGCAGTGGGGCACGACGTTTGATTGGGACAGCCCGCTGGGGCTGGCCGATCAGTTGAATCTGCGAGGCGGTCACGATGCGGTGAGCGATCACCAGCACACCTCCAGCAACGCATTGCTCAATTACAGCCTGCCGTGGGGCTGGTGGAATTTCAGTTACACCTACAGCCAGAGTGACTATCGCTCATTGGCCCAAGCCAACGGCTTCAACTTCAAACAGACCGGCGACAGCGAAAACCATCAGCTACACGCTGAACGGGTGATTCATCGCGATGCCGTGAGCAAGACCTCGCTCAGCACCGGCCTGTCGTACCTGCGCACCAACAACTTCATCGAAGACAGCAAGCTCAAGCTGAGCAGTAACCGCCTCAGCGAAGCACAGTTCGGGATCAACCACGGTCGGCGAGTCGGCAGCGCCTTCGTCAACCTCGACCTCGGGATGCAAGAGGGTATCGGTGTGTTCGATGCGCAGGGCGACGATCACCCAGGCCCTGGCGAACCAAACGCGCGTTACCGCAAATACACCGCCACGGCGAGCTACTTGCAGCCGTTCAAGCTGTGGGGCGAGTCGCTCAGTTTCAGCAGCCTGATGACCAGCCAGCGCAGTGAAGACGTACTGTTCGGCCCGCAGCGCCTGAGTCTTGGCGGGTTGTCGTCGATCCGTGGTTACAAGGACCAATCCCTGTCCGGTGACAGCGGCGGTTACTGGCGCAACGACCTGCGCTGGAGCCGACAGGTCACCCTGGATTGGCTGCGCCCGGTGTTCGCTGAATACGGCACCGGCCTCGGCTATGACCAGGGCGTGATTCGCAACGATCGCTACAACGGCGATCAACACGGGCGCCTGTCCAGCAACGCGGTGGAGGTGTTTGCTCGCGGCCAGCACCTCGCCGCCAGCGTGACCTTTGCCCATTCCCTGGAACGTCCGGACGCCCTGACCGAGCGCGAAGCGCCGATCTGGTTCCGGATGGATTTTTTTCTCTGATTTCGCCTCACCGAGACCTTCGACATGGACGCCCGCCAATTCGCCTTTCTGAGCCGCCAGCCTTCTGCTGCAGTGAAATCGCGCGAGCATTTCCTGGGCATGCCCAAGCGCGGATTGGCGTTCCTGTTGGCGAACGTGATGTTCTGGCAACCGCTGTGGGCGCAGGCCGACGGCATCGTGGTGGCCACGCCGGGCACCAGCCTCGGGCAGGCGGGCAACGGCGTGCCGATCGTCAACATCGCCGCGCCCAATGCCAGCGGGCTGTCGCATAACCAGTTTCACGATTACAACGTCGGCACCCAAGGCGTCATTCTCAACAACGCCACCGCGCGTACTCAAGCAACCCAACTGGGCGGGATCATCGTCGGCAACCCGAACTTCAATGGGGTCGCCGCGCAGACCATCCTCAACGAAGTCAACGGCGGCAGCCCGAGCCAACTCAACGGTTACACCGAAGTGGCCGGTCAATCGGCACGGGTCATTGTCGCCAACCCGTATGGCATCAGTTGCAACGGCTGCGGCTTCATCAATACCCCGCGCGTGACATTAACCACCGGTAAACCGGTGCTGGATAACGGGCGCGTGGATCGTTATCAGGTGGATCAGGGCAGCGTCTCCATCGACGGCGCAGGCCTGAACGCCAACAACGTCGACAGCTTCGAAATCATCACCCGCAGCGCGAAGATCAACGCCGAGATTCAAGCGAACAACCTGACGATTGTGGCCGGTCGCAACGACGTCAACGCCCTGACGCTCAGTGCGACTGCTCGCGCCGATGACGGCAGCGCCAAACCACAATTGGCCATCGACAGTTCGGCGCTGGGTGGCATGTACGCCGGGGCGATCAAACTGGTCGGCACCGAGGCCGGCGTCGGGGTGAAGCTGGCCGGTAACCTGGCCGCCAGTGGCGGTGACATCCAGATCGATGCCAATGGTCATTTGAGCCTGGCCCAGACTGCTGCCGCGGGTGCAGTCAACGTCACAACCGCGAGCCTCGATGCCCAGGGACCGGTTTATGCGGGCACCAGCCTTGCAGTCACCACCTCGGGAGACCTCAACACACAACAAAACCTCGCTGCCCGCGACCGCGTCAGCCTGTCCAGCGGTGGGCAACTGAGCAATCAGGCGGTGATCGAAGCCGGCATCAACGCCGACAACAGCCGCAACACCAGCGGTGATGTCAGCCTCGCGGCGCAGAACCTCACCAACAGTGGCAGCGTGATCGCCAGCCGTTCGCTGCAAGCCACCGTGGCACAGACCCTGTCCAACCAGGGTGGGACGCTGAATGGTCAAGGCAGCACGCAACTCTCCACCTCGACCCTGGATAACCGTCAGAAAGGTCGAGTGCTGAGCCAGGGCAGCCTGGGCGTCACCGCCAATCAGGTGTTGAACAGCCAGGGCGGACTGATCACCAGTACTGGCAACCTCAATGCCAACGCCGGGTATCTGGATAACAGCGGCGGTGAACTGTCCAGCCTGGCAGTCAGTACCGTGCAGGTGGGGGCTCTGGATAACGTTGCCGGTTTGATCGGCGCCGGGCAGAGCCTGAGTATCGCCGCCAGTGGCCTGATGAATAATCAGGGGGGGCGTGTCCTTGCCCAGCAGGACCTGCAGATCAGCGCGGGTGCACTGGACAACAGTCAGCAAGGTTCGCTGGTCAGTCAAAGCGCGTTGGGCCTGAATGTGGCGGGGACGTTGGACAACCATCAGCAAGGCAAGCTGTTCAGTGGCGGCGCGCTGACTGCTCAAATTGCCGGAGCACTGCTCAATCAGTTCGGGCTGATCAACGCGGGCGGCAATCTGCAACTCACCGCCAATACGCTGGACAACCGCAACGCCCAACTGTCGAGTGTCGGCGATCTGAGATTAAGTGCCAGTCAGGCGGACAACCGCAGCGGCCAGATCCTGGCTAACGGCGACATCGCCCTGAGCCTCGACGGCTTGAACAATCAGCTCAATGGCGTGATCGCCGGGCAGCGTGATGTCCAGCTCAGCGCCGGGCAGTTGGATAACAATGGTGGCAGTGTATCCGGCGTGGGTGGATTGACCGTGACTAGCAGTGGCGCGATTGCCAACCAGCGCGGCGCCCTGCTGACCAACGCCGGTCTGACCCTGACCAGCGGCAGTCTTGATAACAGCCAGCAAGGTCGCATCGCCGGTAACGGCGTGGTCCTCCAAACTGGCGCGTTCACCAACCAGCAAGGCGGGAGCCTGACCAGCACCGGTGCGCTCAGCCTCACGGCCGGCCAAGTGGACAACAGTGTGGCTGGCCGCATCGCCAGCGCCATGGCATTGACCGCCACCGTCACCGGCCTCGATCAGCACGCGGGCGGGCAATTGTTCAGCAGCACCGATGTCACCCTGGACTTGAGCAATGGCCAGTTGAACAACCAGGGTGGGTTGCTGACGGCACCGGGTCAACTGCTGCTGAAAAACCTCAATGTCGTCGCCAACCAGGGCGGTGAAATTTCCAGTGCCAAGGCGTTCAGCCTGACGGCGCAAAGCCTCGACAACACGGACGGCAAGCTGCTCAGCGACCAGGGTTTGACCGTGCGCCTCAATCAGGCGTTGACCAACGTCAGAGGCTTGATTTCGGCCGCGAGTGTGGAGGCACGCGCCGCTCGGCTCGACAACAGCAACGGCAGCATCAGCAGCGATGCCGACCTGAGCCTGCAACTGGCTGGCGCGCTGCTCAATCAGAGCGGTGAACTGTCCAGCGCCGGCAACACCACCCTCGTTGCCATGAGCCTGGGCAACGCAGGTGGCCAGGTGCTGGCCGATCAGCGCCTGAGCCTGATGATCAGCGGCGCCGTGGATAACCAGGCCGGTACGTTGGGGGCCGGGCAAGGGCTAAGCGTCAGCGCCGCAAGTCTGGATAACAGTCAGGCGGGTAGCCTGGTGACTGACGGTAACCTCGACCTCGGCCTCGGCGGCTTGCTGAACAACCAGAGCGGCGGCAGCGTGCAGGCCAAGGGCCTGATGAACCTGCAAAGCCTGAGCCTGGATAACCGCGGTGGTCGCATCTCGGGCAAAGATCTGCTGACCTTGCGCAACGGCTCGTCGGACAATCGCGGCGGTGTCATTCGTGCCGACAAGGGCGTGCAGCTCTACATCGATCAACTGGATAACCGCCAGCAAGGTCTGCTCAGCAGCAAGGCCGGTATAGGTTTCACCGGCCAGCGTCTGGATAATCAGGGCGGCTTGCTAAGCGCTGTGGGCCTCGTGCAGTTGCAAGCAGGCGTCGTGCTCAACAACGCCGGTCGCATCGCCAGTCAGAGCGACCTGAACGCCAGCATCGACGCGTTGACCCAGCAGGGCGGCGAACTGGTCGCCCAAGGCACGCTGACGCTGACGGGCACCAAACTGGATAACCGCCAGGGTGGTTTGGTCGGGGCGACAAAGGCGCTGAAACTCAATGTCGATGACATCGACAACCGCGCGGGCGAAATCTCCAGCCAGGTCGAGGTTGGCATCAATGGCCAGCAACTGAACAACAGCGACGGCGGCAAGGTGCTGGCGGGCACCGCACTGGGCCTGAGCGTCGCCAAACTGATCAACCAGAACAAGGGTCTACTGTTCGGCGACACGCTCAGCCTCACCGGCGCTAGCCTGAACAACGCCGGCGGCACGCTGGCCAGCCAGAACGACCTTAGCCTCGACCTTACAGGCGATCTGGACAACAGCGCAGGCCTGCTCAGCAGCGAAGCTGCTTTGACGGTCAATGCCGCCAGCCTGAATAACGGCGCGGGCAGTCTGTCCAGCGCCGGTGCGTTGAGCGTCACCACCACCGGGGGATTGAGCAACCAGGGTGGTTCGATCACCACCGACGCCGGTCTGACCCTCCACAGTGGCAGCCTCGATAACCGAAACAGCGGCGTGCTGTCCGGCAAAAGCGCAACCCGCGTCAGCACCGGCGCGTTCGACAACAGCCACGGTGGTCGCCTGACCAGTGTCAACACCCTGGACCTGAACGCTGCTCAAGTGATCAACCAGGACCATGGCCGGATTGCCAGTGCCATGGCGCTGACTGCAACAGTCACGGGCCTCGACCAGCAGGGCGGTGAGCTGTTCAGCAACACCGCATTGAGCCTCGATTTGAACCACGGCCAGTTGAACAACCAGGGTGGCTTGATCAATGCCCCCGGTGCGTTGCTGCTGAAAAATCTCAACGCTGTCGCCAACCAGAACGGCGAAATTTCCAGCGCCCAAGCCTTTACTGTTGACGCTCAAACACTCGACAACAACGGCGGCAAGCTGCTCAGTAATCAAGCGCTGACGTTGCGACTGGCGCAGGCGATGAGCAACATCAACGGCATCATTTCCGCTGCCGCGCTGAACGCCCACAGCGCCAGTCTGGACAACAACGGCGGTTTGATCAGCAGCCGTGATGGCCTGAGTCTGGCCGTTGACAACAGCTTCACCAACCACAACGGCACCTTGATCGCCGACGGCAATCTGCTGCTCAGCGCAACTACAGTGGACAACAGCCTCGGCCAGATCGCTGGCAAACAAGATGTCGCTGCCACCGTTGGCAGCTTGCAGCAACAGGGCGGGCAGTTGATCGCCCAAGGTAATCTGAGCCTGACCGGCGATCGCCTGGACAACCGCCTGAACGGTTTCGTCGGTGCGACAGGCACACTGGATATCAAGGTTGGCAATGTCGACAACCGTGGTGGCGAACTCTCCACCAAGGGCAACCTGACCCTGGTCGGCCAGCAACTGGACAACAGTGACAATGGACAAATTCTTGCCCAGAACACCCTGTTGCTGACAGTCGATCAAATCGTCAACCGCAATAAAGGCCTGCTCTCTGGCAAGACCGGATTAAGCGTGACCGGCACCGGGCTGGATAACACCAGCGGATCCTTGCTCAGCCAGCAGAGCATCGACGTTGACCTCGGCGCTACGCTGGACAACAGCCTCGGTCTGTTCAGCAGCGAAGGCACACTCGGTGTTCGCGCAGGCACGCTGATCAACACAGCGGGCAGCCTGTCCAGCGCCGGCACTCTGAGCGTCAGCAGTGTGGGGGCAATCAGCAATCAGGGCGGGCAGTTGGTCAGCGATGCCGACCTCGACTTGCACAGCGCCAGCCTCGATAACCGGCAGCAAGGCACGATCAGCGGCAAAGGCCCCCTCACGATTCAAACCGGTGCCTTCGACAACAGCCAGAGTGGCCGCGTCAGTAGCGCCGGTCGCCTCGACCTGAGCGTCGCACAACTGACCAACCAGGCAGGCGGCAGCATCGGCAGTAGCGATGCACTGACCGTCAGCGCCACAGGGCTGGACCAGCAAAACGGTACCTTGTTCAGCAACAGTGCCTTGACCCTCGACTTGAACAACGGCCAGTTGAACAACCAGAACGGTCTGATCAATGCGCCGCTTCTGCTGCTGAAAAACCTCAACGGCGTCGCTAACCAGAGCGGAGAAATCTCCAGCGCCCAAGCCTTTACCCTGGCGTCGCAAACCTTCGACAACAGCGGCGGCAAACTGCTGAGCAACCTGGGCCTGACCCTGCGCGTCAATCAAGCGCTGAGCAACGTCAACGGCATGATTGCCGGCGCCAATGTTGATGCGCGCGCCGGCACGCTGGACAACCGCGGCGGCCTCCTGACCAGCCGAGGCAACCTCGCGCTTAACGTCAATGGTTTGCTGAGCAACCAGAGTAACGGTCTGATCAACGCGGCGCAGACGCTCAATGTCGCTTCCGCCGACCTCAACAACCAGGGTGGCCAATTGCTCGGCGGCACGGCGCTGACGGTCAACGCGGCGGCCCTGGACAATAGCGCCTATGGCTTGATCAACAGCCAGGGCGGATTGAGCCTGACTGCCAACAACCTGGACTCCAGCAATGGCGGCGAAGTGTCGGCCAAAGGCGCTATCGGCCTGAATCTTGGTGCATTGACCCAGAACGGCGGTCGCTTGCTGGGCGATGCCGGTATCACGCTTGACCTGGGCGGTGGAGACCTGAGCAACAACAACGGTTTGATCACTGCCAAAGGGCCGCTGGCCATCAGCCGCCTGCGCGATCTGAACAACCGCGGTGGCGAAATTTCCAGCACCCAGAGCTTTACTCTGGCTGGGCGCACCTTCGACAACAGCAGCGGCAAACTGATCAGCAGTAACCTGCTGGGCCTCGATGCCACCGGCGGCCTGCTCAACCAGAACGGCCTGATCTCCGGTTGGCAGGGTCTGGATGTCCATGCTGGTAGCCTCGATAACCGCAACAACGGCACACTTTCCAGCCGCAGTGGCAACCTCGGCGTAACCTTGAGTGGTGACTTGCTCAACAGCGATGCCGGTGCACTCGTCAGCCTGAAAAACCTCAACGTCAATGCAGCGAACCTGGACAACAGCAACGGCGGCGTCCTCTCCAGCGGTGGTGCCCAGACTTTGACGGTCAGCGGCCTGCTGAACAACGCCCAAGATGGTTTGGTCGACAGCGGTGCAGCTCTTGTCATGCAAGCCATGACCCTCGGTAACGCGGCGGGTGCGATCAACGCGCAACAGAGCTTGAGCTTCACTGGCACCGCCCTGGACAACACTGCGGGCAGCCTGGTCGGCAATGGCACGGTCAGCCTCGATCTGCTCGGCGTCTTGACCAACACCAACGGCAAACTCGCCAGTGCCGGCCCGCTACTGATTCAAGGTGCGAGCCAGATCAACAACCGGGGCGGGCAACTGGCGAGCCAGTCTCTGCTGACCCTGCTCACCGGTGGCCTGGACAACAGCGATCGCGGCACCGTGGCCGCCAACGGTCAACTATTGCTCACGGCAACGGGCGCCGTGCAGAACAACGCCGATGGCTTGATCTACAGCAACAATGGTGGCGTGCAACTGCAAGCCGCGAGTCTGGCCAACAGTCATGGCGTGCTGCAAAGCCAGGGTGCGTTGAGCCTCACTGTCGCCGGTGACATCGACAACCATAGCGGTCGCATCATTGCCCAAGGCAGCGACCTGACCGTCATCGCAGGCAATCTCGACAACCGTGGCGGCGTGTTGGCCAGCCTGCAAGGCACGTTCAGCGCCCACCTCACCGGCGTGCTGAAAAACGGCTACGACCCAAGCAACAACAACCAGGGCGGCGTCACCCAGGCCCAGCGTCTGGACCTGACCGCGCTGGCCGGCATCGACAACTACGGTGGGCGTATCGCCGCGCAAGCCGGCGATGCAATCATCCATACCGCTGACTTCGACAACCGCAATGGCGGCCTCTATGCAACGGGTCGAGTCAGCGTCACTGGCAATAACTTCGACAACAGCGGCAGCAATGACGGCCAGATCGCCGGCAGCCAGATCGACCTGACCCTGAGCGGTGCTCTGAACAACCGCCTGGGTGTCATCGAAAGCGACAGTACCCTGGCGATCACCGCCGCGAGTATCGACAACCAGACGGGCCAACTACGTGCCCTCGGCACCGGGGGCGCTACCCAATTCAACATCGGTGGCTTGTTCGATAACCGTAATGGCACCGTCGAAAGCGCCAATAGTGACCTGACCCTTGCCGCCGGCAGCTTCCTTAACACTGGCGGCACGCTGTTGCATGTCGGCACCGGCACTTTTGGCCTGTCCATGGCCAACGTCGTCAACGCCGGCGGCAGTGTGATCACCCGTGGCGGCCTGACTCTAAACGCGGACACCTGGACTAACAGCAGCGTCATTCAGGCCGGGCGACTGAACGTCAACGTCAACAACTTCAACCAAACCGCCGGCGGCCAACTCCTGGCCTCCGACAGTTTCACGGGCAGCGGTGGCAACTGGTACAACGATGGGTTGATTGCCAGCGGTGGCAGCCTTGCCCTCAACCTGGGCGGTGTTTATAGCGGTAATGGCAGCGTGAGCAGTGTCGGCAATCTTGGTCTGAGTGCTGCGCAGATCGACCTTACCTCTGTGGCGAGTATCACGGCTGGCGCCAGTGGGACCGTCGGTAGCAGTGGCAGCCTGACCAACCTCGGACGCCTCACTTCAGCCGGGGCACTGACCGTCAATGCCGCCTACCTGAACAACCAGGGCACCCTGGGCAGTGGCGCCAACCTGCGCGTCAACGCCCCCACCATCCTCAACCAGAATGGTCTGATCTTCAGCGGCGGCGACATGGCGCTGCGCACTGATAACTTCACCAACCGCTACGCGGATGTCTATGGCCTCGGCAACGTCAGCATCGCCAAGGACGACAACAATGGGTTGAGTGCTTCGATCTCCAACGTGTCGGCGACCATCGAGAGCGGTGGCGACCTGAGCCTGGCGTCCAACTCCATCGAGAACCGCAAGGACGTATTCCAGACCACAGGCGGGTTGGTCTCTGGCGAGATAGGCGTGCAGTGCTACACCTGTTCTTCGCTCGATCCTCTTGCCCCGTTGGGCTTGAACAGTTACGCGGTCTGGGTGGAAAACTACCAGTCGCAAATTGTCCAGGATTCGGCCTCGGCCAGTATGACGGCTGGGCGTAACTTTCTGGCAAGCGGCGGGGTGTTCCTCAATCAGGCGTCGACCCTCAGCGCAGGAAATAACCTCACGTTCAACCTGCAGACCTTTACGAATCAAGGGGCTTCTGTAGGCGACTATAACGTGCGGCGATCTATTGCTCTTACTGCAGGGCAACAGACTTCCGATTTGAATCTATGGAATTCGATCATGGCTTACAACGCTGCCAATGATCCTTCCTACGATCCGGGATCATTGGGATACGTCGGCGGCAGCAACCCGACTTTCTCAAGGCCTAATCTCCATTTCTGGAACAGTTCCGGTGCCGAATCCGTAATACAGGTGGCACCTCACCCTGGCGGCAAAAACCTGGAAACCTACATTAGGTTTGGTTCGGTATATATCACCGTGCCTGCTGGATCCCTATGGTACGACTTTGCGCTTCCTCATTACGGCGATGGTGTCCGGACTGCTGCACCGGCTGCAATCCAGAACGCCACCTTCTTTGAGAACACCGTCACCTACAACAGTCCGTCAACTTATGCCAACGCTGTAGTGCAGGCAGGCGGCGCAGTCAGTATCACCGCGTCGCAAAATCTCACCAACAGTGTGATCCGCGAAGGGGTGGTCATCGGTTCCGGTGTATCACGCGTCGGCTCGACCCAGCTCAATGGGCAGCCCGCCCCAACCATCGTCAATCTCAACGGCCAACTACCACCCAACCTGGCCCAACAGCAGGTCAATCCCCTGACACTACCGGGCTTCAACCTGCCCACCGGCCAAAACGGCCTGTTCCGCCTGAGCGAGCAGGGCGGCAGCGCTGCCCAGGCAACTCAGGCTAACGCTGCGCCACAAAGCTGGACCTTTGGTGGTGCCAGTGTCGCCTTGGCTCAACGCGACCAGACCGTACCGAATGCTCAGGTGCGCGATATCCAGCTGAGCGATATCACGCAGACCTCGGCCGCCAGCCGTCAGGTGGTTGCGGATGCCCGTCAAGGTGCTGGCGTTTTCAGCAACGCATCGTCGATCAATGTCACGGCGCCGAGCGATGGCGGTGCCGGCAGCGTCGTCGTGCCGGGGCACAGCGCCGATGCGCCCGCAGCCACCGTGGTCAACGTTGTAACCGGCGCGAACCTCGCCAGTCAGCCGAGTGTCGTCGCTCCGCTGCCCGGCCAGACATCGCCTGCCATTGCGCAACTCACTCCGGCAGCCAGCCAAACCGTCACCCGAGTGCAAGGCCTGCCCAGCAGCAGCGGTCAGTCCAAGCCGCCAAAATACCTGATCGAAACCAACCCGGTGCTCACCGACCTCAAGCAGTTCATGAGCTCGGACTACCTGCTGGGCAACCTCGGCTACGATCCTGACGACAGCGCCAAACGCCTCGGCGATGGTCTGTATGAACAACGCCTGATTCAGCAAGCGGTGGTCGCCCGTACCGGTCAACGTTTTCTCGACGGCCTGACCTCGGACGAGGCCATGTTCAAGTACCTGATGAACAACGCCATCGCCAGCAAGGACGCGTTGAATCTGTCGCTTGGCGTATCCCTCACCGCCGAACAGGTTGCAGCACTCACCCACGACATCGTCTGGATGGAAACCATGCAGGTCAACGGCGAGGACGTGCTGGTGCCGGTGCTGTACCTGGCCCACGCCAACAACCGCCTGGCACCCAACGGGGCGCTGATCCAGGGCAGCGACGTGACCCTGATCGCCGGCCAGGATCTGAACAACGCCGGTACTCTGCGTGCTGGCAACAATCTGGCCGCCATGGCCGGCAACGACCTGGTCAACAGCGGCTTGGTCGAAGCCGGCAATCGCCTGGACCTGCTGGCGGGAAACAACCTCGTCAATAAGGCCGGCGGCATCATCGCGGGCCGTGACGTCACCCTGACTGCCGTCAACGGTGACCTGATCAACGAGCGCAGCGTGACCACCGCGCAAGCTCGCAACGGTGATTTCAGCACCAGCAAAGACTACGCCGACAGCGCCGCCCGCATCGAAGCGGCCAACGACCTGACCATCAAGGCTGGTCGTGACGTCAACAACATCGGCGGGGTGCTCCAGAGCGGACGCGACACTACGATCAACGCCGGTCGGGATGTGAACCTGGTGTCCGCGCAGGCCGAAAACAAGCTTGCGAGCGGCAGCAGCTTTCTCAACCAAAACATCACCCAGATGAGTGGCTCCGTCAGCGCCGGTCGTGACCTCTCGGTCAACGCGGGGCGTGACATCAGCGTCATCGCCAGTCAGATCACCGCCAAACGCGACATCGCCCTGGCCGCCACGGACAACCTCACCTTGGCCGCGGCAGCGGACGAGGAGCATAGCTACAGCAAAAGCAAAAAAGTCACGACGCAGCAAGACCACGTCAGCCAGGTCGGTACCAGCCTCAGCGCCGGCGGCAACGTCGCCCTGAGCGCCGGCCAGGACCTGACCCTGCTCTCCAGCCGGGTCAGCGCCGGTGACGAAGCCTACCTGGTGGCCGGCGGCAATCTTGAGTTGCTGGCGGCACAGGACAGCGATTATTCGCTGTACGACATGAAGAAAAAGGACAGCTTCGGCGGCGGCAGTCAGACGAAACGCGACGAAGTCACCGATGTGAAAAACATCGGCAGCGAAATCAAGACCGGTGGGGATCTGACGCTGATCAGCGGCGGTGATCAACGTTATCAGGGCGCCAAGCTCAACAGCGGTAACGACCTGACCCTCGAGAGCGGTGGCGGCATCACGTTCGAGGCGGTCAAGGACCTGCACCAGGAGAGCCACGAGAAGAGCAAAGGCGATCTGGCCTGGAACTCAGCGTCAGGCAAGGGCCAGACCGACGAAACGCTGCGCCAGAGCACGCTGGTACACCAGGGCGAATTGGCGATCAAGGCTGCCGATGGCTTGAAGATCGATCTCAAGCAGATCGACCAGAAGTCCGTGAGTCAGACCATCGACGCCATGGTGCAGGCCGATCCCAATCTGGCGTGGTTGAAAGACGCCGAAGCCCGTGGCGACGTCAACTGGCAACTGGTCAAGGAGCTGCATGACTCCTTCAAATACAGCAGCTCAGGCTTGGGTGTCGGTGCTCAATTGGCCATCGCCATCGTCATGGCGGCGTTTGTCGGTCCGGCAGCTATGGGGGCATTGGGAGGAACCGGTGCAGTGGCAGCTGGTGGCGCGGCCATTGCCACCGGGGCAGCGACCACTGCTTCGATCAGTCTGATCAATAACAAGGGCAATCTCGGTGCCGTCATCCAAGACGTGACGTCCCGTGACGCCCTCAAGGGATATGCCATCGCAGGTATCACAGCAGGTTTGACTGCCGGCTACTTCGACGACTTGACTGGCACCACCACAGATATCAATACCGGCAAGATCACCACCAACCTGAGTAAATGGAAAGGTATCGGGCAGTTCGCGGCCAAGCAGGGTTTACAAAATGGCACGTCGACGGCGCTGAGCAAGATCATGGGCCAAGGTGGCGACTTGGGCGATGCTTTGCAAAGCACGTTGTTCAATACCCTGGCAGCGGCCAGCTTCAACGCCGTGGGTGGCTACACCAAGGACCTGTATGCCGACGGCAGCCTGCAAAAAATCGCGATCCACGCCATGGTCGGTGGTTTGTTGGCCCAAGTCAGTGGCGGTGATTTCAGGACCGGAGCGTTGGCCGCGGGTGCCAACGAGGCGATGGTCGATCAGCTCAACACGTGGGTTGACGGCGACCAAAATCTGCTGAGCATGAGTTCGCAGTTGGTGGGGATGTTGGCAGCGGCTACGCAGAAGGATGCCGACATCGACGACCTTAACACCGGGAAATGGGTGGCGGAAAATGCCACGCAGTACAACTACCTCAATCACAAAGAACTGGACAACTTCGAGCGGGAGACAAGTGCCTGTAAGGCTAAAGGCAACTGTGATGAAGTGCAGGAAAAATACCGCCAGCTAAGCGTTGCTAACGACGATGCACTTGCGGCGGCATGCTCTTCAAGCCCAGCAAATTGCTTGCAAACCTACGGGTATCTGGCTGCCGAGCGTGTGGAAACCCAGAAAAAAATCGAAGCGTTGTATGCCAACGACTCGATTCCGTTTGAGTTCAAAGCGGATCTGAACCGCTACAATATGCAGAATATTGCTGCGATGGGGCAGTTGATACATGCAGATACGGCACTCGGTCTAGAGGGGCAAGGACTGTCGTCGGAGCAAGCCAAATGGGGCGCTACCCTCGCTGAGGCGATGGCGGGTGCTATTCTTGCTGGGAAGGCTGTTGGTGCAAAAGGGGGTATGGTAAAAGCTGTCGACGGCGCACTTCCCAATGCTGGGGAGGCAGTAATTGATCCTAACAAGCTGACATCCTATGCATTGAATCCACAGCATCCGGTAGGTGGAGATAAGGCAAGGGTCTTTGAATCAGCACTAGGTTACAACCAGTCCAACGCTGATCAGCTAATTGGGGGAATTCAGCAAGGCGTGTTGACCAATCCAGCGGTAATGGGAAAAGTAGACCAGTTCGGGCAACGGTTCACAGTGGACATGCCGATCACGGGGCCAAACGGGAATACCGTTATGGTCAGAACCGGTTGGGTGCTTGATCCTGGGGCAACCGTACCTAGACTTGCAACTGCATATGTGAAGTGAGGAGTGTGATGATGTTTTCACTTTTTGATGTGGTTGCATTAATGCAAGACGTGCCAGACGAAGGATTGTGTGCGGGGATGATTGGGGCCGTGGTTGATGTTTATACCGAACCTGTTGTAGCGTATGAGGTTGAGTTTTGCGATGCCTTGGGGCGAACTATTGGACAGCTCGCGCTACTACCGGAGCAATTGCGATTTGCTACTGACGCAGAAATCCAGGCGCGTCCCGCGCAGAGCTAAGAAGCCAGGTCGTGCTGGGTATCGAGTCCGCCCCGCCTCGGCGGGCTAATGAAAGAGCGTGCAAAGTTTTCCCGCCCTCGGGGCCTATTTTTCACGCGTATTCCTATCACGGCGATCTTGAAGGCTGGAGAAAAGATATCGAAGCCGGTGCAGAAGGCCTCGGTTTGCTCCTGGCCCGAATCGAAGGTGATCAATTCATTATTCTGATGGCTGCTCGATCCCTCTGTCAGATTGCAAGACAGAGTTTGTTTGAGCACTACTCACCCCCAGCACCGGCGCCGCGCCGGTGTTGTTTTATCTGCTTTAGCCTTTCTTCTTAGCTGCTCGCTTGGTTATTACTGCTTGTTCCCATAATCCGCGATGCCTGGTACTTGAGAATCATGCCATCGAGCAGTGCCTTGATAACCGATTTCTCGGCTTCGGGCATATGGCTGACGGCCTCGAAACGCAGGCGCAAATCGTCGGACGGTCCGCGTTCCCCTTCTGCAAATACCAAATCATCCAAACTGACGTGCAGCGCCTGAGCAAGCCTAATTAGGGCTTCTAAGGTTGGTTGCGCCGTCCCCGCTTCATAACGCCGAATTTGATTAACGTGCACTGACGCGGTGTCAGCCAGAGTTTGCTGGGTGAGATCGGCGGCTTTGCGGGGGGGAAACGGGGACAGACCACGTTTTTCTGAGGAAAGGGGATGGATTTATTTGTTTGGTTTGTGTGATGACCAATAAATAAATCCGCTATTTCCGACAACCGCCCCGTCACCCGTGTTACCGGCCTAACGGACATCAAGGCGCCGAGCAACGCTCACAAATACCTGATCGAAACCAACCCGGTGCTCACCGACCTCAAGCAGTTCATGAGCTCGGACTACCTGCTGGGCAACCTCGGCTACGATCCTGACGACAGCGCCAAACGCCTCGGCGATGGCCTGTATGAACAACGCCTGATTCAGCAAGCGGTGGTCGCCCGTACCGGTCAACGTTTTCTCGACGGCCTGACCTCGGACGAGGCCATGTTCAAGTACCTGATGAACAACGCCATCGCCAGTAAACAGGAGCTCAACCTGGCGCTGGGCTTCACCCTTGCTGCGGTCAACGGTGACCTTGAGTTGCTGGCGACACAGGACAGCGAACCGACGATGTCGGTGTTTCAGTCGACCTACGCAGCGGATGTTAGTCCGCCATCGCGAGCAAGCTCACTCCCACAGGGTTTTGGGGATTATTGGTCTTTTATGGCGATGCACATGTCCATTTCCATCACGCCGGTATTTTCATCGTAGGAAGCCTCCACCGGGTACCTCTCGAAACCCGGACGCTGGTCGTAGGCCAACCCGCTTTCTGGCATCCACTGTCTGCACAACGCACCCCAGGCCGCCGGGATTTCACTGGCCGGTCCTTTGAAGTGGGCGACGGCGTAGCGGCCGCCGGGGAGGGTGGTGACGGCGAACGGGTATTCGGGTTCGAAGTCGTCGGGCACCTCGACGCAGGCGTCGTAGCGGCAATACTGCGCAGGGGTGGTGCTGGGATCGTCGTGGCCGATGCCGTAGCGCGCGCGGTTGAGCAGGTTGTTTTCGATCATCCACGGGGCAACGGTTTCGCGCCAGAAGGTGCCGATTTCCGGGCCGTAGGGGCCGGTGTAGCGCAAGTAGGCGACGCGGGCCGGGGGCAGGGTTTTGAGGGTGACGTTCATTGTCTTGGCCTTGTTTCTAATCTGGGGACTTTGAGTTGAATGGTCGGGCCTCTTCGCGGGCAAGCCACGCTCCCACAGGTTTTGTGGGAGCGTGGCTTGCCCGCGAAGGCCGCGTCTCGGTGTCTGGGGCTAACCACCATGACAGCAGCTCGACTTCTCCTGTTCCTCATATTTGTCATGATGCCGCACCCACTCCATGATCTCGACTTCGTTGCGGCCCTTTGGCGTCAGGTCAAGGTAGTTGTAGGCGCCGACCAGCATGTCCAGGCCCCGGGCATAGGTGGAGTAGGTATGGAAAATTTCCCCGGCGTCATTGCGATAAAACACGCTGAGGCCGGGGAGTTCTTCCTCGGATCCGTCGTTTTTTTCGTAGTTGTACGTAGCGGTTCCGGCGGCGACGTCTTCGGCTCGGGCACTGACGCCGAAGTCGTAGTTGAAATCAGAACCTGCTGACGACACCCAGTCGAACTTCCAGCCCATGCGCCGCTTGAACGCCTGGAATTCAGCGAATGGTGCGTGGGAAACCGCCACGACGGCGATGTCATGGTGCGGCAGGTGTTGGTTGGCACCATCGATGTGGTCAGACAGGAACGAGCAGCCAGAGCAGCCTTCGTCCCAGCCTTTGCCAAACATGAAGTGGTAGATGACCAATTGACTGCGTCCGCCAAACAGGTCCGCCAGTTTCAGTTCGTTGTTGGGCCCCTGGAAGCGGTAGTCCTTGTCGATTTTCACCCAGGGCAGGGCGCGGCGTTCGGCACTGAGTCTGTCCCTTTCCTTGGTAAAGGCCTTTTCGTGGGCAAGGTGCTGTTTGCGTGCGACGAGCCATTCTTCCCGCGACACGACGGGATGATTCTGAATGTTCATGATGTTTTCTCCTGTGTGGGGCGGAGAGGTGACTTACACAACCTGGTCGTTTGGTTTGCGTGGAATTCGACATACCGCCGGTCAGTCGTCAGCAGAAGCCCGGCTGAAGGCTTCACCTCAACCATAGGATCGCCCACAGGGGAATTGTGTGGGGCTTAACTTTGTTTCAGCGTTTTTAAGCACTTCAAGTCGCTGAAATCCTTCCTCACCCGCTCGATTTTCTTCAGCAAGCGCTCACGCTGGTTCGGCGTGCTTTCAGCCATCAGATCCACGAATAGCGAGCGCGCCTGGGCTTCGGTGTTGGCAAAGGCCTGACGATACGCGGGTGTCCACAAACTCTCGCGATTGACCAGAAGTGTCTCGATCCGTTGTGGGAATTGTGGACTCTGGCGTTGCGCAACGGCTGCGCTGAACTGCTTCTGCCAATGGATGCGGTTGGCAATCCACTGGGTGTTCTGGTCGCCCAAGGCGTTGGACCAGGTGGCGACTCGCTGTTGCTGTGAAATGCTCAACGGCCCGAGCCAGTCATTCAGGCGCTTTTCCATGCGTTCGCCACGCTCCTCGATCTGCTGGGAGAGGGAGGGCTTGAGGTATTCCTCCTGGTGTTTGCGCTGGTCCTTGGCGAAGGCATCGTTCATTTCGGTGACTTGTTTGTCATCCAGCCCTTGCAGCAACTCGACGGCCGACGGGGTGATTTCCCGGGCGGTCTCGGCGATCGCCTGTTCGGCTTCGTGGGCGCGAGCCTGCAAGGCGGCATCGGTGACCTGGTTGGTGGCGATCATGGTTTGCAGGCGGTCCAGCCAGTCGAGGTAGCCGGGCAGTTGGGTGGAGCAGTGCCAGCTCAGGTGTTCCTTCAGGCGTTCGTTCAGCCAGCTTTTTTGCTCGCCGTTCATGTCCAGGTAGTCGCTGAGCGTCCACGGAATGATCACATCGAGGTTGCGGTAGGCCAGGCCCACGCGGCTGCACGCGCCGAGGGCAAGGGCGATGGCGATGGTCAGTACTACGGCGATGTGTTTGAACCAGCGGGACATGGACGAATCCTTGCGAAAGCCAGTCTTCGGGGGCTGATTCTCATGTGAACCAGGGAGGAGCCCGGCAGTTCGATCAATAGAACGCGTGTTCGGCCTTGAGCGTCACCAGTCCGTCGCACTGGTTGTTGTGTCCGGCATAGGCCGAGCAACCGCTGCCGTTCAGGTTGGAGTCACTGTAGATCAGGTCGAGGTCGATGCCCATGAACGGGCGGGACAATTTCAGCGACCAATCGGTAAAGCTGCCTACATAACCGCCATCCACCGCCACTGGCGTATTGAATTGGTGGGTGGTGTATTTCAGGCTGATGCCGATACCGAACGGTTGATTGCCGCTCAAGTCAGCGAACAGGGTGTTGTTCTGTTTGTCCGGGTCATTGCTGAAGGCGATGCCGAAACGGCTGCCAAGCAAGGTCAGGCCGCCGAACAGTTCCTGGCTGTCAGGGGTCGTGACTTCGGGGTAGCTGTAGCGGATCAGGCCCACTTCGTAGCCGAGGGTTTGGTCGAAGGGTTGTTTAAAACCCATGTAGGAATCGACCTCGAGGTCTTTTTCCGGGCTGATGCCCATGCTGGGCGACCATTGGCCCATATAGAAACCGCTGTCGTGGCTCAGGTCCAGGCCACCGTGGAACGAGCCGACGGCCGAAGGCTTGACCAGGCCCTGGGCCATACTGCGGGTGGGGGTGGTACCGAGCTTGAGGTCGAAGCCCCCCAGCTCACGCTGAAAGATTTGTGCGTGTGCTACGGAGCATGCCAGCAGGCTGCCGAGCAATGCCGATAGGTAGAAAGGTTTGAACATGCGTCACTCCATGAACAGCGAGGACAGGCGGGTGAGCCTGCTGAAACGCTTGATCCAGACGTGTGCAAGGATACCGGCGAATGATCGGCAATGAAGGCCGTTCGTCGATTTACAGCGGTTTTGAAGGAGTGGCGCGGGAGTATCGAGGGTTCCAGTCCAAGCGCTTCGAAGCTCAAAGCGCTTTGGGACCAGGTGACGCGAGGGGATTACTTTTTGCCCAGTGTGATCTGCTTGGACGGGCCGAACGTCTGGCCGCTGACGCCTTTGGCAATTTGCTGGATTTCACCGCCGGACTTGAGGAACGCCGCGATCTGGCTGTTGATCGACTCGCTGGTTTCGACGGCTGGAGCTGGCTTTGCTTTGCTGGTGGATGCTTTTACGCGCATGGCGGCCATTAACCTGTAGAAAATTAACTTGGCCAGGCATCGTACAGGAATTACCTGATAATTGCTTGGCAAATATCCCCTCGCCATAATCGTGAAGTCGGGGTAGTCAGGTATCGGCCAGTATTCGAAATAAGCGTCTAAGCCGCTGTTTTAACTAAGAACATTGCCTGGAAAAATACTGCGATGCACTGGCCTGAGCGCGGTGTAAATACGCGGATCGGTCTGACGAGCGGCCAGGTGCTCGATGCAAACCCCGGAAAATCAAGGCCTTCAGAGGAATTTCTCGTACCACCGGGCCGGGTGCCGAACGCGGCGGCTAAAACCGGGTAGAATGCCGCCCACGCAATGAGGGTATTGGACATGGCTTTAGTCGGGCGTTACAACAGTTTGCAAGTGGTTAAACACACTAACTTCGGTTTATATCTGGACGGTGGTGCGGATGGCGAAATCCTTCTGCCTAATCGTTATATTCCAAAAGATATTCCTAGCGAAGATGAAGACTGGCTCAACGTTTTTATCTATTTGGACAGCGATGACAAACTCATCGCAACTACTGAAAAGCCGAAAGTTCAAGTCGGTGAATTCGCCAGTTTGAAAGTTGTTGAAGTCAACAGCATCGGCGTATTCCTGGACTGGGGGCTGCCCAAAGACCTGTTGCTGCCGTTCTCCGAAGAGAAGCGTCAGATGACAGCGGGCGAGTATGTGGTGGTGCACGTCTATCTCGACAAGCACACCCGTCGCATCACCGCGACCGCGCGCCTGGATCGCTACCTGGACAAGACCCCGGCCAACTACACCGCGGGTCAGGAAGTGGATCTGCTGGTGGCCGAAGCGACGGATATGGGTTTCAAGGCCATCATCAACAACAAGCATTGGGGCCTGATCCACAAGAACGAAATCTTCAAGTTCATGCGCGCCGGTAAAGAAGAAAAGGGCTTCATCAAGGAAGTTCGTGCCGACGGCAAGATCAGCCTGAGCCTGCAGCCGGTCGGCCAGGAAGCGGCCACCAGCCTGAACTCGAAGATCCTCGCCAGGTTGCGTGAAAACAACGGCAGCCTGGCGGTCAGCGACAAGAGCGATCCAGCGTTGATCAGCAGTCTTTTTGGGGTCAGCAAGGGCAACTTCAAGAAGGCCATTGGTGCGTTGTACAAGAATGGCCAGATTGTCATTCATGCCGATCGCATCGAGCTCAGTTGATTCCAATTGTCATGGATTGTGTCTTCGAGGTGTTCTGGTGAGCGCTACCCGGCGTAGCGTCGACGGGTTTGCCCTGCAAGTGATGCTCGGGTTGTGCCTGGTCTGGGGCGTTCAACAAGTGATGATCAAGTGGGCGGCGGCCGATATCGCGCCGGTGATGCAGGCGGCCGGACGTTCCGGTATGTCGGCGTTGCTGGTCGGGTTGCTGATCTGCTGGAAGGGCGGCTGGAACCAGGTGGGAACGACATGGCGCGGCGGCCTGCTGGCCGGTGCCTTGTTCGGCCTGGAGTTCTTCTTCATTTCCGAAGGCCTGCAACTGACAACGGCAGCGCACATGTCGGTGTTCCTCTACACCGCGCCGATTTTCACCGCATTGGGTGTGCACTGGTTGCTGCCCAGTGAGCGTTTGCGCCCGTTGCAATGGCTGGGGATTGTCCTGGCTTTTATCGGGATTGCCTTCGCGTTTGCCGGCGGGGTGTCCTGGGACAACCTTGATTACCGCATGTTGATGGGCGATGCCCTGGGTGTGCTGGCGGGCGCGGCCTGGGGCGCGACCACGGTGGTGGTTCGCGCCTCGCGCCTGTCGGAAGCGCCGGTGACCCTGACGCTGTTCTATCAGTTGATTGTCGGTTTCTTCGGCTTGTTGTTGATTGCGCTGCTCAGCGGCCAGATCACCCATGTCAGCCTGACCACTGTGGCGGTATCCAGTGTGCTGTTTCAGGGCGTAGTCGTGTCGTTCTTCAGTTACCTGATCTGGTTCTGGCTGCTACGCCGGTACCTGGCGGCGAACCTCGCGGTGTTTTCGTTCATGACGCCGTTGTTCGGCGTCACGTTCGGTGTGGTGCTGCTGGGCGAGGCGCTGAGCCTGAACTTCGTCATCGGTGCAGTGCTGGTGTTGGCGGGTATTACCTTTGTCAGCGCCGAGCAGTGGCTGCGCCGTCGTTTGCGCAAAGCCCTCGGTCAGCAATGACCGGCGTAAGTAACAGACCGCCGCCGATCAACAGACCGCAGCCGGCGACCACCAGTGCCGGCTGCAAACCGCCACTGAAATGACTGCTCAGCGCCGCCAGCAATGGCCCGCTCAGTTGGCCCACGGCGAAGCAGGCCGTCAGCAGGCCGGCATTGCGCTGGGTAGCATGGGGCGCCAATTCCCGGGAGCGTTGCATCACCAGTTGCATGCAAGCCAGGAAGGGCGTGCCGCACAGGATCACACCCAACGCCAGGCCGGGCCCGTTACCCAGCAGGCAGGCGAACACGCCAGCAGCTTGCAGCCATAACGTCGCCATCAACCAGTGACCCGTGGTACCGGGTTTTTGCCGCCGCAGACTCACCAGCACCACGCCGGTTGCCGCCGCCAAACCAAAGCATGGCCAGAACAGGTCGGCCTGCCATTGGCCATGGAATTGCGCATTGGCCATCTGCGACAGAAAGGTCGCCGGAATGATGTAACCCAATCCGTACAGGCCATAGATCCAGCCCAGGCGAGCGATACCTTGATTACCCGGCGTGCTGATGCTGGGCGCTGTCGTCGCGGTGATACCCGGTTGTGGCAGGAACGGCAGGATCCCCAGCAACATCGCCAGCCCTGCGGCGGCGTACACCAGCCACAAGGTAGCGGACGTCTGGCCCAGCAGATTCGAGCCCAAGGCCAGTAAACCTGTCAGGAAAATACCCAGGCCCGGTCCGGCGAAGACCAGGGCGCCAAGCCGAGGACGCCCGGCCGCTGCCGCGAGCGGCTGGCTCAGGGCAGTGATCATCACCAGCACCCAGGCACTGGCCACACCGGTGCCGAAGCGCAGCACCAGGTGCGACCAGAAACCATTGGCCCAGAACGACGCCAGGGTCAGCAGTACGCAGAGCCACAATCCGCCGAGCAAGCGCCGGCGAACTTGCGCGGGACGCCGGGAGAACATGGCGTCCACCGCGCCGATGAAATAACCGAGGTAATTGGCGGCGGCGATCAGTCCGGCGGCGGTCAGGTCGATCTGACCTTCGCTGAGCAGGTGCGGCAGTTGCGGGGTCAGGGCAAAACGGCCGATGCCCATGGCCATCATCAGGGCAACGAAACTGGCGGATAAGCGAATCAAGGGAGACATGGTCTGGATTCCGTTCAGAGGATCGATGACCGTCAGGCTAGGACTGATTGACTTTCTTTAAAAATGAATAATAGTGAGCAACTTGTTCTTTTTTGGAGAGTGTCGTGGAGTTCAGCCAATTGCGCATCTTCCAGGCGGTGGCGCAAGAAGGGTCCATCACCCGAGCCGCCGAACGGCTGCATCGAGTGCCGTCGAACCTGTCGACCCGGCTCAAGCAGCTGGAAGAGCAACTGGGTGTCGAACTGTTCCTGCGCGAGCGTCAGCGCTTGCAGTTGTCGCCTGCGGGAAAAGTACTGCTGGACTACACCGCCAGGCTGTTTGCCTTGCGCGACGAAGCCAGCGCGGCCGTGCAGGGCGGGCAACCGGCGGGCGACTTTGTGCTCGGCACCATGTACAGCACGGCGGCGATTCATCTTCCGCGGCTATTGGCGCGCTACCACCGCCTGTATCCGGCCGTGAACCTGCAAGTGCAATCCGGACCCAGCGGTGAATTGCTCGAAGGCCTGCTCACCGGCCGACTCGATGCGGCACTGGTGGATGGCCCCATGGAGCTGGCCGGGCTCGACGGGGTGCCCTTGTGCGACGAGCGCCTGGTGCTGATCAGCGAGGCCGATCATCCGCCCGTGCGCAGCGCACTGGATGTGCAAGGTCGTTCGGTGTTCACCTTTCGCCAGGGCTGCTCCTACCGCATGCGCCTGGAGGCCTGGTTTGCCCATGACCACGCGGCCATGGGCCGGGCGATGGAGATCGAGTCCTATCCGGGGATGCTGGCGTGTGTGATTGCCGGTTCCGGTGTGGCGCTGATGTCGCAGGCGATGCTCGCCAGCCTGCCGGGCCGTGAGAGTGTGGCGGTGCATCCGTTGGCCGAGCCGTTCGCCAGTGCTACCACTTGGCTGATGTGGCGCAAGGGCATGGTCGGGACCAACCTGAATGCCTGGATCGAGCAGCAACAGGTGGTTTTTCCGCCGGCACCGGTGCACGCGCAGGAAATTGCCTGAACACAGGCTGATTGTGATGGATTCAGTAACAGATCGTTGCGACTTTGCGCGAGCATTGTGTAGGACTTAGGACTATTATCTGTGCGAAGGGGCTACAGAATTTTGGCCGCTCAGCACTACCCTGAAGGGGGCACCATGAAAGAGAAAATTCAAAACTGGCTGCATGATCTGGGCGTGGCTCTCGGTTTGATCGAACCGCCTTTGCAACCTGTGCCTGTTCGTACTGACGACGAACAGCGCCGACGCCAGCAGCGTCGCCGGTAACAGTAGACCAGGCAGTTGTAGTGATGAGGGGCTTGCTGTGGCGAGGGAGCTTGCTCCCGCTGGGCTGCGAAGCGGCCCCAAGGTGTATGGTTGCAGGTTTTTACGAGTACTGCGCACTCGAGCGGGAGCAAGCTCCCTCGCCACATAGGTAGCGTCGTTGTTAGGGGCGCATCTGGCGATCAGCCTCAATACCGCCCAATCTCCAGCAAAAACCGGCTCAAGTCATTCGCCGTCCTGGCGGTCTTGAGCATCTGGTCTTCCTCCACGGTAAACGCCGTTACACCCAGTTCATCTTCCAGATGGAAGATCAGCTCTTCGATATCTTCTTTATCCAATCCCAACTGCGCCAGGCAGGCGTTGTCGTCGAAGTCATCCCGGCCTTCCAGCAGGCGGCTGATGTAGCGGTGCACGACAGCACGAACGGCAGTTTTTTTCATGAGCGTTCTTCGCGGAGGAGGCGGTTTTGTTCTCTGTGCCGGAGCAGTTCCTGCCGTTGAGTACAGCAGGCTTTAGCCGTGTGAGCACTGCCATTGGTCAATCATGTTGCGCAAATGTTCCCCGGAAAAACTGCCGAAATGTCCGCCATGCACCGTACGGATCGGCAGCGTGTGCAAGCGTTGCAGGCTGCGGGCGTAATCATCGAGGTTGGAGTGGTAGGCGTCTTCGACCAGCGGGCCGTCGTAGATGATGTCGCCGCTGAACAAAGTCTCGGTGGCGGCTTCGTACAGGCAGATGCCACCCGGCGAGTGCCCCGGTGTGTGCACGACCTGCAACACTCGATTGCCCAGGTCCAGCACATCTCCATCTTCGACAAACCCCGTGGCCGGTGCCGCTTTGACCCGGTATTCGGCGTAGCACAGCGGGCAATCGGGGTGCGCTTCGAACATGTCGTCGCCGACAAAGGCTTTACTCAGGTCGTTGTCGCCATCCGGCGCGGCCAGAATGTCCGCCTCGGCCGGATGCACCAGGCGCTCGGTGAATTCGTGATGACCGGCGATGTGATCGAAATGGCAATGGCTGGCCACCGCCACCAGCGGCCGCTCGGTGATCCACGGCAATTGCTCGCGCAGGCTGACCAGGCCCGAGCCGCTGTCCAGCAGCAGGTCTTTGTCACGACCCTGGATGTGCCAGAGGTTGCAGCGGTAGAAGGGGCGGATGTACGGCTCGTGGATTAGACGGATGCCGTCACTGAGATGTTTCACTTCGAACCACTGGTCGCGAGGGACAATCTTCATAAAATGTTTTCTCCAGATGAAAAAAAACGAGTGTGGCAACCGACGCCACACTCGTCGAAGAAAAAGTCATTCCATTGTTTTCAGTTTAGGTCGCGCTGGCCGCTGTCACCGGGCGACGGGACAGCAGGCTGACCAGCACGAAGCTCACCAGGCTGACGCCGAGGCTGAAGTAGATCGGCGAGTTGGCATCCATTCCGTCCTTGAACATGAATATCAGGGCGGTAATGAAACCCAATGCCATGGCGGCGATTGCACCGGCCGTGGTGGCGCGTTTCCAGAAGATCGCACCCATCAGCGGGATCAGCATGCCGCCTACGAGCAGGTTGTAGGCCAGGGTCAGCGCGCTGATGACGTCATTGACCACCAATGCGATGCCCAGCACGACAATGCCGGTCAGCAGGGTAAACAAGCGGTTGGTAGCAATGTTCGACTCTTTGCCACCGCGCAGCTTTGGCAGCAGGTCTTCGGTCAAGGTGGTGGACGCAGCCAGCAAGCCGGCGCTGGCGGTGGACATCATGGCCGCCAGGGCCGCAGCGATCACCAGGCCACGGATGCCGTCCGGCAGCGAGACTTTGACGATAGCGGCGAAGGCATTGTTGACATTGTCCAGGTCCGGGATCAGCACGTGTGCAGCCATACCGATCAGTGCGCAAACCAGACCGTAGATGATGCAGTAGATACCGGCCGAAGTACCGGCGTACTTGGCAACTTTTTCGCTGCGCGCGGTGAATACCCGTTGCCAGATGTCCTGGCCGATCAGGATGCCGAAGAAGTAGATCATGAAGTAGGTGATGATGGTGTCCCAGCCAATGCTGGTGAAGCTGAAACTCGCAGCCGGCAGTTGGGCAACCAGTTGATCCCAACCACCCACGCGGTACAGGCAGATCGGCAGCAGCAGGAACATCAGGCCGACGGTCTGGATACCGAACTGCACAATATCGGTCAGGGTCAGCGACCACATGCCGCCGATGGTCGAGTAGATGACGACGATACCGCCACCCACCAGTACAGAGACCCAGAATGGCAGGTCGAACAGTACTTGCAACACAGTGCCAATGGCCAGGATTGAAACCACGCCGATCATCAGTGCGTAGGCCAGCATGATAGTCGCGCTGGCGGTGCGGGCCATTGGGTTATAGCGTTTTTCCAGCACCTGGGTGACGGTGAACACTTTCAGTTTGAGCAATGGTTTGGCGAGGAACAGGTTCAGCGCGATGATCCCGCAACCCAGTGCGGCGCAGAGCCAGAAACCGGAGATGCCATGCACGTAGCCCAGACGCACGGTGCCCACGGTGGACGCGCCGCCCAGGACGGTGGCAGCCATGGTGCCCATGTACAGGCTCGGGCCTAGGTTACGACCGGCGACCAGGTAGTCCTCGTGGGTCTTGGCCTTGCGCATGCCGTAGTAGCCGAGAAGCAGCATTGCGGCGGCGTAGATGAGTACGACGAATAAATCCAAAGCCATTGTTGCGTGTCTCCGATTGTCTTTTTTATGGTGAAACAAAGTTGCGTTATGGCTATGGGGTGGTCTTTGTGGCGAGGGAGCTTGCTCCCGCTGGGCTGCGAAGCAGCCCCAAACCCTGCAAAGGCGTTTCTTCAGGAGAATTCCATTAGCCTGTTTTGCGACTGCTTCGCAGTCGAGCGGGAGCAAGCTCCCTCGCCACAGAGGTCACCTCATGGCCCTGTCTTCAAAAAATCAGGCGGCTTGACGCATCGCCGGTTTAGCGAGCGAATCCGTGCTCTGGCTGCGAGGGTCGTTCGGACCGAACACTGCGCTCGCCTCCGGGAACAGGCTCAGCAGCGCCAGGTACACCACCGAGGCCAGGCCCAGGGTCACTGGCAGGCTGATGTCGATACCACCGGCCATTTCGCCCAGCGGCCCGACAAACTGCCCCGGCAGGTTCACGAAGCACAGGCCGACGGCCGCGCTCGGGATCCAGGCGCCCAGGCCACGCCAGTTCCAGCCGTGGGTGAACCAGTAGCGGCCACCTTTCTCGCCGCGGGTGAACACTTGCAGGTCATCCGGGCAGTAGAAGCCGCGACGCACCAGCAGGCCAATGATCATGATCACCATCCACGGGGTGGTGCAGGTGATGATCAGCACCGCGAAGGTCGACACGCTCTGCACCAGGTTGGCCGCGAAGCGCCCGATGAAGATGAAGGCAATCGACATCACACCGATCAGCAGCGTGGCCTTGACCCGCGACAGTACCCGCGGAAACACGCTGGACATGTCCAGGCCGGTGCCGTAGAGCGAGGTGGTACCAGTGGACATGCCACCAATCACCGCGATCAGGCACACAGGCAGGAAGAACCAGCTCGGCGACACCGCCAGCAGGCCGCCGACATAGTTGTTGGCCGCGATGTAGTCCGGTGCCTTGACCGCTACGATGGTGGCGGTAGTCAGGCCGAACAGGAACGGGATGAACGTCGCGATCTGCGAAATCACCACCGCCGCCATGATGCGACGCTTGGAAGTGTCACGCGGAATGTAGCGCGACCAGTCGCCGAGGAACGCACCGAAGGAAATCGGGTTGCTCATGGCCACCAGTGCAGCACCGATGAAGGCAGCCCAGAAACCGGGCTGGCCCATGTTGACGGTGCCGGCGTAGTTCGCATCGAAGGGACCGGCGAAGGCGAAGATACCCAGCAGGAACAGCAGGCTGGCACTCCACACCGCGATCTTGTTGACCCACAGCAGGAAGCGGAAGCCATAGATGCACACGGTCAGTACCAGGATCGCGAACAGGCCGTAGGCCAGGCCCAGGGTCAGGTCGGTTTCCGGCAGGCCGATCAGGCGTTTGGCGCCACCGATCAGCGCATCGCCCGAACTCCACACCGAGAGCGAGAAGAAGGCGATGGCGGTCAACAGCGACAGGAACGAACCGACGATCCGCCCGTGCACGCCGAAGTGCGCACCGGAGGAGACGGCGTTGTTCGTGCCGTTGATCGGGCCGAACAGGCCCATTGGTGCGAGGATCAGCGAACCCAGCAACACGCCCAGCACAATCGCCCAGACGCCCGCCTGGAAAGACAGGCCGAACAGTACGGGGAAGCTGCCGAGGACGGCGGTGGCGAAGGTGTTGGAACCACCGAAGATCATCCGGAACAAGTCCGTCGGGCCTGCGGTGCGTTCGTTGTCCGGGATCTGCTCGACCCCGTGGGTTTCAATTTGCGTAAGGCTTTGGTCGTTGTTGTTGTTATTCATGATCAGCTCCGATCATAAAGGCGCGCTCATCGTGCGTGAGCGTCACCTGTGTTGGCTAAGGGGGTGGCAGCCCTTCCGGCATCGCGGACAAATGTTCGTGGCAGGCCAGCCATAGGCCTTGTTGTTCTTGGCCAGACGCTTGTTTCTTGAAAACAATCGTCTCGCGCTCCTGGCTGAAGTGTTGCTCCCCTTGCATGCGCAACTCGGTGGCTACGTCATGGATGAAAATCGCCACGTCGCCCTGCAGGCTGACGTAAGCGTTGCTTGAGGTGCACGAAAGCACCTCGAAGCCATCCTCGGCGCGCCAGCTGTCCCACATCGCCTGATAGGCGTCGCGCGACAGCAGGGGCTGTTCGAGGGTGTAGAAGACGAAGCTGGCATCGGCACTGAACGCGTCGAAGTAGGCTTCGCGATCGTTACGGGCAAAAGCGGACACCAGATCGGCGGCGGCTTTCAGAACCTGATCACGTTCATTCATGACCGATCCTCAGCGGTGGACTACGCCAGGCAGTACGCAGAGCATTTCGTACAGCAGGTTGGCGGCCAGCAGCGAGGTGTTACCGGTGGTGTCATAAGCGGGCGAGACTTCTACCAGATCGCAACCGACCAGGTCGAGGCCTTGGCAGCCACGAACGATCTCGATCGCCTGAATGGTCGTCAGACCACCGATTTCCGGAGTGCCGGTACCTGGTGCCCAGGCCGGGTCGATGCCGTCGATGTCGAAGCTGAGGTAAACAGGACCGCCGCCGACTTTCTCGCGGACTTCAGCCATCAAGGGCTCCAGCGATTTGTGCCAGCACTCTTCGGCCTGAACCACACGGAAGCCCTGGTTGCGGCTCCAGTTGAAGTCGTCAGCGGTGTAGCCCTGGGCGCGCAGGCCAATCTGCACGACACGGTCCGGATCCAGCAGGCCTTCTTCAACGGCGCGACGGAAGGTGGTGCCGTGGGCGATTTTCTCGCCGAACATGTGGTCGTTCACATCGGCGTGAGCGTCGATGTGCACCAGACCGACCTTGCCGTGCTTCTTATGGATGGCACGCAGGATCGGCAGGGTGATGGTGTGGTCGCCACCCAGGGTCAGGGGGATCACGTTGTGTTCGAGGATGTCGTTGTAGGCTTCTTCGATGATGCGTACGGCGTCCAGCAGGTTGAAGGTGTTGATCGCCACATCGCCGATGTCGGCAACTGACAGTGAGTCGAACGGCGCAGCACCGGTGGCCATGTTGTAAGGACGGATCATCACCGATTCGGTGCGGATATCGCGAGGCCCGAAACGGGTGCCAGGGCGCAGCGAGGTACCGATGTCCAGGGGCACACCTACGAAGGCAGCGTCCAGGCCGGCAGCGGTATTCAAATGGGGGAGTCGCATCATGGTGGCGATGCCGCCGAAGCGCGGCATTTCGTTGCCGCCCAGTGGTTGGTGAAGAATCTTGTCCACGGGTAGGGCCTCATCGTCGTTGTTTTATTTATTGGTTTGCGCCGTTCACGGGAGTACGGACGAACCTTGTGGGCCGATTCTGCGAAATGTAGTGGCGGGGAAGAATCGCTACGGGCAAATACTTAGTTCAGATTTTTCTAAACTAATGGCGGAGGCGGGGATAGACTTCTCCCACGATCCTGCGATGGGTCGAATTGTGCGTTACCTGTGGGAGCGAGCTTGCTCGCGATAGCGGCGGGTCAGTCAATGTTGATGTTGACTGTCACTCCCTCATCGCGAGCAAGCTCGGTCCCACAAGGATTTGCATTGAATCGAGCACTGCGTGTCACCCCGTTATCGGAGCCTTTCATGGCCAACGCTTTACCCGACCTGAAACTATTGCGCATCTTCGTCAGCGTGGTGCGCCATCAGGGCTTCGCCAACGCCCAGCAGGAGCTCAATCTCTCGACGTCGGCCATCAGCACCTACATGAGCCAGCTCGAAGCGGCCCTTGGCCTGGTGCTTTGCCATCGCGGCCGCGGCGGTTTCAGCCTGACCAGCAAGGGCGAACTGTTCCACCAGGAAACCCTGCGCCTATTGGGCGAACTCGAAGGTTTCGAGCAGTACGCCGCCGCCCTCAAGGGTGAGTTGCGCGGTACCTTGAACCTCGGGGTGATCGACTCCACTGTCAGCGACAAGGCCCTGCCGTTCGCCGAAGCCATCGGCGCCTACAGCCAGGAGCATCCGGCCGTGCACTTGCACCTGTCGGTCATGAGTCCTTATGAGCTGCAGCTCGGCGTGCAGGACAATCGTCTCGATCTGGCTATCGGTGCGTTTTCCACGCGCATGAGCGGCCTGGTGTACATGCCGCTGTACCGTGAACAACACTGGTTGTATTGCAGCACGCGGCATCCACTGTTCAACGAGCGGCGCATTCCCGAACAAGTCATTACCCAGCAGCGCATGGTCGGCCGTGGCTACTGGAGCCAGGCCGAACTGGCGCGTCACGGCTTCAAACACAGCGCCGCGACCGTGGAAAGCATGGAAGCCCAGTTGATTCTGGTGCTGTCCGGCGCCTACATCGGCTACCTGCCGGAGCACTACGCCCAGGCCTGGGCCGACAAGGGGGACTTGCGGGTGCTGCTGCCGGCGACCTTCGGTTATCAGGCGCCGTTCTCGATGATCGTGCGGCGGGGGCGTAGCCGCGAGCCGTTGATCCAGACATTCCGTGATCTGCTCAAAGCACAACTGAATCAGGCGTAAAGACGATGTCCAGAATTCAATGTCCGCGCTGCCAGCGCCCACAAACTCATTGTCTGTGCCCGTTGATTCCCAGCCTCGATAGCCGCACCCGGGTGCTGTTGTTGCAGCATCCGAGCGAAGTGAACCATGCGCTGAATACGGCGCGGTTGGCGGCGTTGGGCTTGAACAATGCCGAGTTGATCGTGGGGGAAGTGTTCGAGGACTTGCCGACGTTGTTGAACCGGCCGGGGTATCAGGCGCGGTTGTTGTTTCCCGGTGACGATGCGCAGCCGATGCAGGCCTGTGCCGCGACAGACGAACCGTTGTTGCTGGTGGTGCCGGACGGCACCTGGCGCAAGGCGCGCAAGCTGCTGCACCTCAATCCACTGTTGGCGGCGTTGCCGAGGGTGACGCTGGTCGAAGGCGGTGTGTCCCGCTATCGGCTGCGCAAGGCGCCGGGGCCGGGAGCGTTGTCGACGGTGGAGGCGATTGTGCAGGCGCTGGAAACCCTCGAAGCGCCGACTTCGTTTGCGCCGTTGTTGAAGCCGTTTGAAGCGTTGATCGAGGGGCAGATTGCGGCGATGGGGGAGGAGGTTTACCAACGTAATCATTCTGAAAAATGATCGGTGGTCTTGCTGGCCTCATCGCGAGCAAGCTCGCTCCCACAGGTTTTGTGGTGTTAGCAGATTTTGTGTTCGACACGGACACTGTGGGAGCGAGCTTGCTCGCGATGGCGGCAGATCACTCGCCACAGATTCTGGAGATTGCCTACCGCTCCCGCATCGCCTCGGTCCGCGCTTTCAACACAGGTTTAAGCAAGTAATCCAGCACCGTTTTTTCCCCGGTAATGATGTCCACCGTCGCCACCATCCCCGGGATGATCAGCAGCGGTTTCACATCTCCGCCCAGATGGTTTTTGTCGGTGCGCACCTGAATCAGATAGAAGCTGTTGCCCTTGTCGTCGGTGATGGTGTCGGCACCGATCAACTCCAGCTTGGCGCTCAGGCCGCCGTAAATGGTGTAGTCGTAGGCACTGAACTTGACCATGGCTTTCTGGCCCGGATGCAGGAATGCAACGTCCTGCGGGCGGACCTTGGCTTCGATCAGCAGGTTGTCTTCCAGCGGCACGATTTCCACCATGTCGCTGCCCGGCTGGACCACTCCGCCGATGGTGTTGACCTTCAACACCTTGATGATGCCGTGAACCGGGGAGACCACGGTGGTGCGGGTCACGCGGTCGTCGATGGCGATGCTCGATGCGGTGATTTTCGACAGGTCGGTGCGTTTCTCGTTCAGTTCTTTGGCGGCTTCGGAACGGAAGGTTTGTTCTGACTCATCGATCTTGCTTTTGATCTCGTTGATCGCCGATTCCGCGCGGGGAATGGCCAGGGTGGTGGCGTTCAGCGAGCCGCGAATCTCCACCGCGCTACGTTTGAGGCGCAGGATTTCCACCGGTGACACCGCACCCGTGCCCACCAGCGGTGTGGACATGTTCATCTCTTGCTGCAACAACGCCAGGCTTGAACTGAATTGACCCTGTTTCGAGCGAAACTCGGCCAGTTCCTGGGTTTTTTGCCGAAGTTGCTCGGTCAGGGTGCGCTGTTCGCTGGCCAGTCGGCGTTGCCGCTGCTCGTACAGCGAGCGTTCGTCTTCAGCCACTTGCGGAGCCTTGGCGATCACTTCTTCTGACAGTTTGAACGGCCGGCCTTCGGCTTCGGCCGAAAGCCGTTCGACTTGTGCGGTCAAGGCATAGCGATCGGCTTCGCTTTCGCCCTTGTTCGACAGGTAGCGGGTGTCATCCAGACGCAGCAGGGTGTCGCCCTTGTTCACCATTTGTCCTTCACGGACGAAAATCTCAGTGACGATGCCGCCCTCCAGATTCTGGATCACTTGGACTTTGCTCGACGGAATCGCCTTGCCTTCGCCCATGGTCACTTCCTGCAACACGGCAAATCTGGCCCAGACCAGTGCGCTAATCACCAGCGCAGCCGCCAGCCACACGGTGATCCGCGACCCGCGTGGCGAGTCCTGCAACGACGCGCCGGCGGTTTCCGGCATGAACTCGGTTTCGGCACTTTTGTTGAAACTGTCGAAGTAGCCACGGGATCCCTGATCGGCAGACATGGGCGACTCCTAGACGGCCGCAGAGCCGACACGGCCCTTGCGCAGTGCATCGATGACCGCTTCTTTCGGACCGTCGGCGACGATCCGGCCGCTGTCCAGCACCACCAACCGGTCCACCAGGCTCAGCATCGAGGTGCGGTGGGTCACCAGCAGGACGGTTTTGCCCTGGACCCAGTCGTGAAGTTTTTGCCGCAGGACGTCTTCACTGCTGTTGTCCATGGCGCTGGTGGGTTCGTCGAGCAGCATGATCGGCGGGTCGAGCAACATGGCCCTGGCCATCAATACGGCCTGGCGCTGGCCGCCGGACAGCAGTTGCCCACGTTCGCCCACGGGCCGGTCGAAGCCTTGAGGGTGTTGCCGGGCCAGTTCAGTGACCCCGGTCATTTCCGCTACTTCGAGCATGCGTGAGTCACTGATGTAGCGCGCGCCGAGGGTCAGGTTGTCGCGCAGGCTGCCGGCCAGCAGCGGCAGGTCGTGGGCGACGTAACCGATTTGATGGCGCAGGTCGGCGACGTCCAGTTGTCGCAGGTCCAGGCCATCGAGCAGTAACTGGCCTTCATCCGGCTCATAGAAGCCCATCACCAGTCGCGCCAGGGTGCTTTTGCCTGAGCCGCTGCGGCCGATGATGCCGATGCGCTCGCCGGGTTTCACACTGAAGCTGACATTGGCCAGGGCGGGAGAGCTCTGGCCGTTGTAGTGGAAGGTCACGCCGACGACATCCAGCGCGCCTTGCAGTTGAGTGCGCTCCAGCGGCCGTTGTCTGGCGTCGCGTTCCTGGGGCAGGCCCATCAGCGCGTCGGTGCTTTTCATGGTCAATTGCGCTTGCTGGTAGCGGGTGATCAGGCCGGCGATCTGCCCAAGTGGCGCCAGTACCCGACTGCCCAACATGTAGCTGGCCACCAGGGCGCCGACGCTGAGGTTGCCGGCGATGATGCTGTAGACCCCGGCGACGATAGTTGCCATGCCGGACAGTTGCTGGATGAACAGCGTGCCGTTGGTGGCCAGGGCCGAGAGGTTGCGCGCGTGGCTGTCGAGGCGGGTGAGGGCGCCGTGGGTGCTTTCCCATTTGTGCTGGCGTTCGCTTTCGGCGCTGCAGGCCTTGAGGGTTTCCAGGCCGCTGAGGGTTTCGATCAACAGGGCCTGGCGTTCGGCGCCGAGGCTGAGGCTTTTCTGTACGGTGTCGCGCAGGCGTACCTGGATCACCATGGCGAAAATGATTGTGATGGGAAACGCCAGGATCGGGATCACCACCAGCCAGCCACCGAGCAGGCCGATCACCAGCAGCATCAGCAGGCAGAAGGGCAGGTCGATCAGGCTGGTGAGGGTCACAGCGGTGAGAAACTCCCGCAGGCCCTGGAAGTCATGAATGCTTTGGGCGAAGCCACCGATGGTCGCCGGCCGCGCTTTCATCGCCATGCCGGTGATGCGCTCGAACAGGGTGGCCGAGAGGATCACATCGGTTTTCTTGCCGGCGGAATCCAGCAAGTGCGCGCGCACGACCCGCAGTACCAGCTCGAATGCGGTGCCGATCAGCAGACCGATCGCCAGCACCCACAAGGTCGAGGTGGCCTGGTTCGGTACCACGCGGTCGTAGGTCTGCATCACGAACAGCGGCACCATCAATCCCAGCAGGTTTATCAGGAAACTCGCCAGGATCGCATCGCTGTACAGCCATTTCGACAGCTTCAGCGTATCGCGAAACCAGGCCTGCACCCGAGGCACCAGCGGTGAGCGCAGGTCTTCGAGTTCGTGGCGTGGCCGGGCAAACAATGCCTGGCCACTGTAGTGTTCGGCCAGTTCCTCAAGGCTGAGCCATTGTTCGCCGCCGTCGGCTTCGCTGGGCAGGATCAGCACCTTGCCGTCATCCCCATAACGGCGCAGGACGGCCGTGCGGCCGTTGTTCAGCAACAACAGCACCGGCAAGTTGAGTGGGGAAATGTCGTTGAGGTCACGGCGCAGCAAGCGCGCCTGTAAACCGGCCCGGGCCGCTGCACGGGGCAGCAGGTCCAGGCTCAGGCGTTGGTGTGCCATGGGGAGCCCGGCACTCAGGCTGGCGCGACTGACCGTCGCGCCGTGGAGTTTGCACAGGATCAACAGACCGTCCAGAAGCGGGTCATCGAAGCTCAGGCGTGGATCGACACCGGTGTTGTCGGGTTCCATGCTGGTCACATTGATTGCTCCCGTTGCTCTGCGGCAATTGACAGATATCTGCATATCTCACTGTAGGAGCTGCCGCAGGCTGCGATCTTTTGATCTTGATTGCTCAACAGCAAAGTCAAAAGATCGCAGCCTGCGGCAGCTCCTGCAGTTATTTCATTTCAGGCAGACGAGCTTCGTTTTTCACTTCGGTCTGGGCGATCGCGTCGGCGGGCAGTACGACCCGTTGTTTGCTCAACAACTGGCCCATGTTCGCCAGGACCCGGTACATCGAAAACTCTTCGGTGTAGCGCACTTCGGTGTAACGACGGTTGGCATTGTAGAGTTCGTTTTCACTGTCGAGCAGGTCCAGCAGGGTCCGTTGACCCAGGCCGAACTGATCCTGGTAGGCGATGCGTACGCGTTTGCTGGTGTCGGCGTATTCACGGGCGGTCGGGGTTTGTTTCTTGGCATTGACCATGGCGTTCCAGGCCAGGTGAATGTTCTCGTTGAGCTGGCGCAGGGCATTGTTACGGATGTCCATGGCCTGGTTGATCTTGTGCGAGTCGGAGGCCAGGCGCGCCTTGTCGCTGCCGCCGCGGAACAGGTTGTAGTTCATGATCACACCGACCCGCCATTCATTGTCGTGGCCTTCATCACCCTGCACATTGTTGTTCGCGCCCACGGCAGCCTCGGCGTCGAGGCGCGGGTAGAACGGCGACTTGGCGACTTCGTACTGGCTTTCGGCCGATTGCACGTCGGCCTGGGCGGATTTCAGGTAAGGATTGTTTTCCACCATGCTCTGCTGGGCTTCGGGCAAGGAGGTGGGGACTTCGCCGCGAATCGACGGCGGGGTTTCGAGTTCATCGGGCATGCGCCCCACAACGGCATAGAAGTTCGACTCGGCGTCAGCCAGATCGACTTCGGCGGTGTCGAGGTTGTTTTCTGCCAGTGCCCGGCGAGCCGCGGACTGGTCGGCATCGGCGTTGCTGCCCACGCCGCGCTGGGTGCGCAGGCCGATCTGGTCGTTGACCCGCAAGTGCGCTTGCAGGTTGTTCTTGGCCAGTGTCACCAGTTCGCGACGCTTGAGCACTTCGAGGTAAACCTCGGTGGTGCGCAGGGCCAGGTCCTGAGCCGTGCCTTGGGCATAATAGGCTCGCGAGTTGACCACACCCTGGGTGCGCTGGACTTCATTGGCAGTGTTGAACCCGTCGAAGAGCATTTGTCGCAGGCGCAGTTCCGACTGGGTGTAGTTCAAGGTTTCAGTATTGTGCCCGCTGGGGGTGAGCGCCCGGGTATTGGTGTTATCGCTGTATGCGCGCCCGTAGGCGGCGTTCAAATCAACCGATGGATAAAAGCCCCCTTTGGCGACCTTCACGTCCTCATCCGCCGACAGACGGCTGTCCACCCGTGACGCCAGCTCCGGGTGGGTCGCGATGGTGCTCTGGATTGCCTCGGTCAGCGTCATGGCCTGAACCTGGGACGAGCAGGCCATGGCCCAGAGAACCGCGCTGCAGAGGGGGGTTAATAGGCGCATGTTGCATCTCCCTGAATCCTGATGGTGCTTATCAGTCGCCAATTATTTGACGACATTTATAGTTGAAGTTGTTTCACATCCTTAACAAAAGAGCTAAGAACATTCTGAAGCGTAGCTAAGAAATTTTTTTCATAACGGCTATGCAAAAAAAAACTTATGCGCCCTGCAAAATCCAGCACATTGTTCAATTCGAAAGCCTTTGTTTTATGAGCTCTTGGGCGCTCTACGGGGTTTAAGGAAAGTTCCAATCCACTTATCGACATAGAGCGGAGAAGTGCTGGAGGGGAGGGAAGCGAACGATCTAGTGGCGACGGTTTTTTGTCACTCGAGTGATTCAAGATCGTTACGCATTGCTCACAGGCAACGTTGTTGCGCACAGGGATCCGATGCCATTGATTGCAGAGGGATTTCCCCAAAATCGTAAACAGCGCCGTGAGCGACTGGCTGGGCGAGATCGTTGCCGGGGCCACGGCTTACTCACGTAAACCGGTACCTGGAACACGATCCGCCAGACAACCCGCTTGAGCCGTGAGCACGTTCTTCGCACAAACAAGCTGCCGACAGCGGTTGGCAGCGGAGGAAGTGCACATGGCTACGCTCATCGGTATCGTCAGTAAGGTCATCGGTCAGGTGTTCGCGGTTGCGAGCGACGGCACCCGGCGTGCTTTGGTCGAAGGGGACCGGTTGTTCGCCGGCGACCAACTGAGCACCGGCGCCGAAGGCGCGGTGGCGGTGCACCTGCAAAATGGCCAGGAACTGACCCTCGGGCGCGGCAGCAGCATGCAGATGACGGCGCAGTTGCTCGCCAATCAGATTCCCCATGTGGACTCGTCCGAGGCGGTAACGCCGAGCCAAGCGCAACTGACGGATGTCGAACAGCTGCAAAAAGCCATTGCGGTCGGCGACGACCCGACCCAGACCGCTGAAGCCACCGCTGTCGGGCCTGCCACGACTACCGGTGTACCGGGTGGCATCCAGGGCGGTGGTCATGGTTTCGTCCTGCTCGAAGAAGTGGGCGGGCGCGTCGATCCGATCATCGGCTTCCCCACTTTCGGTTTCAATGGCATCCCTGAACTTCCCGAAGAACGCCTGAACGCCAATCCGGACAATAACGTTGTAGCGGACGATGTTCCTGTGGTGCCGCCGGTGGTTGTGCAAGTGCCGAACAGTCCGGTCACCTCCGACGACCTGTCGGAGCAGAACGGCGAGCGGACCGTCAATGAAGCCAACCTGGCCGACGGTTCGGCGAGGAACGCAGACTCGCTGACGCGAAGCGGCACCTTCACCATCAATGCGCCAGACGGGTTGAACAGCCTCAGCATCGGCGCGATCAACTTGATCAGCGGTGGTGTGGCGGCCGGCTTTCCGCAATCGATCACCTCCCCGCTGGGCAGCACGCTGACCATCACCGGGTTCAACGCGGCGACCGGGGTGGTGAGCTACAGCTACACCCTCAACCGTGCCGAATCCCACGCAAGCGGCGAGGGTGCCAATAGTCTTGCCGAACACGTCACCGTGGTGGCCAGCGACAGCAATGGCGACAGCATTACCGGTACGCTGGATATCAGCATCATCGACGACGTGCCCAAAGCAGTCGATGACAGTAATGGCACCGCTTCGGAAACCCAGCTGACCCTCAGCGGCAATGTGCTGAGCAACGACGTGCAGGGCGCCGACCGCGTGCCGCTCGGGGAAAGCGCCGGGCCGATCACCCCCGGCACCTTCACCGGCACCTACGGCACCCTGGTGCTGAATGCCAACGGCACCTACACTTACACCCTCAACCCCAGCGATGCCGACTTCATCGCCCTGCACGGCGGTGGCAATGGCACCGAGACCTTCACCTACACCCTCACCGATGCGGACGGCGACAGCGGCACGGCGAACCTGGTGCTGCAGATCCACAACAACGATGACTCGGTGACGGTCGGCGGGTTGAATGCTGAGGGCGGCGAACTCACCGTCTTCGAGAAAAACCTCAGCGACGGTAGTGCACCGGACTCCACCGCGTTGACCCAAAACGGCACCTTCAGCGTCAGCGCGCTGGACGGCGTCACGAGCCTGAGCGTCGGCGGCATCGCCGTGGTCAGCGGCGGCGTGGCTGCGGGCTTCCCGCAATCGATCAGCACGCCGCTGGGCAGCACCCTGACCATCACCGGGTTTAACGTCGCCACCGGCGTGATCAGTTACAGCTACACCCTCAATGACAACGAAGGCCACCCAACTGGCAACGGCGCCAACACCCTGCCCGAGCAGTTCGCCGTGACCGTGGTCGACGACAACGGCAGCACCGCGACCGGTTCACTGGACGTGACCATCGTCGACGACCTGCCCCGTGGCGTGGACGACAGCAACATCAGTACCGCTTCGGAAACCCAGCTGACCCTCAGCGGCAACGTGCTGAGCAACGACGTGCAGGGCGCCGACCGCGTGGCACTCGGGGAAAGCGCCGGGCCGGTCACCCCCGGGACCTTCACCGGCATCTACGGCACCCTGGTGCTGAATGCCAACGGCACCTACACCTACACCCTTAACCCCAGCGATGCCGACTTCAAGGCGTTGCACGGCGGCGGCGACGGCACCGAAACCTTCACCTATACGCTGACGGACTCTGATGGCGACAGCAGCACCGCCAACCTGGTGCTGCAGATCCACAACAACGATGACCCGACCACAATCGGCGGGTTGAATGCTGAGGGCGGCGAACTCACCGTCTTCGAGAAAAACCTCAGCGACGGCAGTGCACCGGACTCCACTGCGTTGGCCCAGAACGGCACTTTCACCGTGACCGCGCTGGACGGTGTCACCACCCTGACCGTCGGCGGCATCACCGTGGTCAGCGGCGGCGTGGCCGCCGGCTTCCCGCAATCGATCACCACGCCGCTGGGCAGCACGCTGACCGTCACCGGGTTCAACGCCGCGACCGGCGTGGTCAGTTACAGCTACACCCTCAACGACAACGAAGGCCATCCGACGGCCAACGGCGCCAACACCCTGCCCGAGCAGTTCGCCGTCATCGTGGTCGACGACAACGGCACCACCGCCACCGGTTCGCTCGACGTGAACATAGTCGACGACCTGCCCAGTGGCGTGGACGACAGCAACATCAGTACCGCTTCGGAAACCCAGCTGACCCTCAGCGGCAATGTGCTGAGCAACGACGTGCAAGGCGCCGACCGCGTGCCGCTCGGGGAAAACGCCGGGCCGATCACCCCCGGGACCTTCACCGGCACCTACGGCACCCTGGTGCTGAATGCCAACGGCACTTACACCTATACCCTCAACCCCAGCGATGCCGACTTCATCGCCCTGCACGGAGGTGGCAATGGCACTGAGACCTTTACCTACACCCTCACCGATGCGGACGGCGACAGCAGCACGGCGAACCTGGTGCTGCAGATCCACAACAATGATGACTCGGTGACGGTCGGCGGGTTGAATGCTGAGGGCGGCGAACTCACCGTCTTCGAGAAAAACCTCAGCGACGGCAGTGCACCGGACTCCACCGCGTTGACCCAAAACGGCACCTTCAGCGTCAGCGCGCTGGACGGCGTCACGAGCCTGAGCGTCGGCGGCATCGCCGTGGTCAGCGGCGGCGTGGCTGCGGGCTTCCCGCAATCGATCAGCACGCCGCTGGGCAGCACCCTGACCATCACCGGGTTTAACGCCGCCACCGGCGTGATCAGTTACAGCTACACCCTCAATGATAACGAAGCGCACCCGACGGCCAACGGCGCCAACAGCCTGCCCGAGCAATTCGCCGTCACCGTGGTCGACGACAACGGCAGCACCGCGACCGGTTCACTGGACGTGACCATCGTCGACGACCTGCCCAGTGGCGTGGACGACAGCAACATCAGTACCGCCTCGGAAACCCAACTGACCCTCAGCGGCAACGTGCTGAGCAACGACGTGCAAGGCGCCGACCGCGTGCCGCTCGGGGAAAACAGCGGCCCGATCACTCCCGGGATCTTCACCGGCACCTACGGCACCCTGGTGCTGAATGCCAACGGCACTTACACCTATACCCTCAACCCCAGCGATGCCGACTTCATCGCCCTGCACGGAGGTGGCAATGGCACTGAGACCTTTACCTACACCCTCACCGATGCGGACGGCGACAGCAGCACGGCGAACCTGGTGCTGCAGATCCACAACAACGATGACTCGGTGACGGTCGGCGGGTTGAATGCTGAGGGCGGCGAACTCACCGTCTTCGAGAAAAACCTCAGCGACGGCAGTGCACCGGACTCCACCGCGTTGACCCAAAACGGCACCTTCACCGTCAGCGCACTGGACGGTGTCACGAGCCTGAGCGTCGGCGGCATCACCGTGGTCAGCGGCGGCGTGGCCGCCGGCTTGCCGCAATCGATCAGCACCCCGCTGGGCAGCACGCTGACCGTCACCGGCTTCAACCCGGCAACCGGCGTGATCAGTTACAGCTACACCCTCAATGACAACGAAGGCCACCCAACTGGCAACGGCGCCAACACCCTGCCCGAGCAGTTCGCCGTGACCGTGGTCGACGACAACGGCACCACCGCGACCGGTTCACTGGACGTGACCATCGTCGACGACCTGCCCAGTGGCGCGGACGACAGCAACATCAGTACCGCCTCGGAAACCCGACTGACCCTCAGCGGCAACGTGCTGAGCAACGACGTGCAAGGCGCGGACCGCGTGCCGCTTGGGGAAAACAGCGGCCCGATCACTCCCGGGATCTTCACCGGCACCTACGGCACCCTGGTGCTGAATGCCAACGGCACCTACACCTACACCCTCAACCCCAGCGATGCCGACTTCAAGGCCCTGCACGGCGGTGGCAACGGCACCGAAACCTTCACCTACACGCTGACGGACGCCGATGGCGATAGCAGCACCGCGAACCTGGTGCTCAACGTCCACAACAACGACGATCCGGTGACCCTCAACGGCCTCGACGTGTATGGCGGTGAGCTGACGGTTGACGAAAAGAATCTCAGCGACGGCAGCAGCCCCAACGCACCGGCCCTGACCCAGAACGGCACCTTCACCGTCAGCGCGCTGGACGGCGTGACGAGCCTGAGCGTCGGTGGCATCACCGTGGTCAGCGGCGGCGTGGCTGCGGGCTTCCCGCAATCGATCAGCACGCCGCTGGGCAGCACCCTGACCATCACCGGGTTTAACGCCGCCACCGGCGTGATCAGTTACAGCTACACCCTCAACGATAACGAAGCGCACCCGACGGCCAACGGCGCCAACAGCCTGCCCGAGCAATTCGCCGTCACCGTGGTCGACGACAACGGCACCACCGCGACCGGTTCACTGGACGTGACCATCGTCGACGACCTGCCCAGTGGCGTGGACGACAGCAACATCAGTACCGCTTCGGAAACCCAACTGACCCTCAGCGGCAATGTGCTGAGCAACGACGTGCAGGGCGCCGACCGCGTGCCGCTCGGGGAAAACAGCGGGCCGATTACCCCCGGCACCTTCACCGGCACCTACGGCACTTTGGTGCTGAATGCCAACGGCAGCTACACCTACACGCTGAACCCCGGCGATGCGGATTTCAAAGCCCTGCACGGCGGTGGCGACGGTACCGAAACCTTCACCTATACGCTGACGGACGCCGATGGCGACAGCAGCACCGCGAACCTGGTGCTCAACGTCCACAACAACGACGATCCGGTGACCCTCAACGGCCTCAACGTGTATGGCGGTGAGCTGACGGTTGACGAAAAAAATCTCAGCGACGGCAGCAGCCCCAACACGCCGGCCTTGACCCAGAACGGCACCTTCACCGTCAGCGCGCTGGACGGCGTGACGAGCCTGAGCGTCGGCGGCATCGCCGTGGTCAGCGCTGGCGTGGCCGCCGGCTTCCCGCAATCGATCAGCACGCCGCTGGGCAGCACGCTGACCATCACCGGGTTCAACGCCGCCACCGGGGTGGTGAGTTACAGCTACACCCTGAATGACAACGAAGCCCACCCAACCGGCAACGGCGCCAACACCCTGCCCGAGCAGTTCGCCGTGACCGTGGTCGACGACAACGGCACCACCGCGACCGGCAGCCTCGACGTCAACATCGTCGACGACCTGCCCAATGGCGTGGACAACAGCAACATCAGTACCGCCTCGGAAACCCAACTGACCCTCAGCGGCAACGTGCTGAGCAACGACGTGCAAGGCGCGGACCGCGTGCCGCTTGGGGAAAACAGCGGCCCGATCACTCCCGGGATCTTCACCGGCACCTACGGCACCCTGGTGCTGAATGCCAACGGCACCTACACCTACACCCTCAACCCCAGCGATGCCGACTTCAAGGCCCTGCACGGCGGTGGCAACGGCACCGAAACCTTCACCTACACCCTCACCGATGCGGACGGCGACAGCAGCACCGCGAACCTGGTGCTCAACGTCCACAACAACGACGATCCGGTGACCCTCAACGGCCTCAACGTGTATGGCGGTGAGCTGACGGTTGACGAAAAAAATCTCAGCGACGGCAGCAGCCCCAACACGCCGGCCCTGACCCAGAGCGGCACCTTCAGCGTCAGCGCCCTCGATGGCCTGCAAACCCTGACCGTCGGCGGCATCACCGTGGTCAGCGGCGGCGTGGCCGCCGGCTTGCCGCAATCGATCAGCACCCCGCTGGGCAGCACGCTGACCGTCACCGGCTTCAACCCGGTAACCGGCGTGATCAGCTACAGCTACACCCTCAACGACAACGAAGCGCACCCGACGGCCAACGGCGCCAACAGCCTGACCGAGAACTTCGACATCGTGGCCACCGATACGGACGGCGACAGTGCGACCGGGCAGATCAACGTCAACATCGTCGATGACTTGCCGAGCGCCAAACCTGACTCGTCATCGGTGACGGAGGGCGGTACGGTCAACATCAGTGTGCTGGGCAACGACATCAGCGGCGCCGATGGTCCGGCGACGGTGGTCGGCGTGCGCGCCGGCAGCAATACCTCGACGTCGGCCATCGGCGGGCTGGGCAACCAGATCAATGGCACCTATGGCTACCTGACCCTCGATGCCAACGGCAACGCGGTGTATCACAGCAACCCGGGTTCGGTCGGCGATGCGGGGGCGACCGATACGTTCACCTATACCGTGCGCGACTCCGATGGCGATGAAAGCACCACCACCATCACCATCGACGTGGCCAACAGCATTATCAAGGCCAACCCCGACAGCGACGTGACGGTCTACGAAAAAGCCCTCGACCTGAGCAAGGACGGGCAGGACCTGGCCGCCGCTACGGTCACCGGCAGCGACCCGGGCAACAACGGCGAAACCGCGTCCGGGACCCTGGTCGGATCTGTCTCGGGTGCCAGCGGCGCGGTCACCTACACCCTGGTTGGCAGCGCCACCGGCACCTATGGGCAGATCCTGCTCAACCCCGACGGCAGTTACACCTACACCCTGACCTCGGCTCCGAAAACCTCGCCGAACGCCAACGACGGGCCGAACAGCCTGAGTGAAAGCTTCACCTACAAGGCCACCGATGCGCTGGGCAACAACAGCACCAGCACCATCGTGGTCAACATTGTCGATGACGTGCCCAAGGCGGTGGCAACGGATCGCTCGGTGGCGGCGGTGCAGATCGATTCCAACCTGCTGATCGTGCTCGATGTCTCCGGCAGCATGGCCGACCCTTCCGGCGTGTCGAACCTGTCGCGGCTGGATCTTGCCAAGCAGGCCATCAGTGCCTTGCTGGATAAATACGACGACCTGGGCGATGTGAAAGTGCAGCTCGTCACCTTCAGCAGCAGCGCCACCGACATGACCTCGGTGTGGGTCGATGTCGCGACCGCCAAGACACTGCTGGCCGGCCTCGTCGCGAACGGCAATACCAACTACGACGCGGCTGTGGTGACCATGCAGACCGCGTTCAACACCTCGGGCAAACTCACCGGGGCGCAAAACGTCGGCTACTTCTTCTCCGACGGCAAGCCCACCACCGGCCAGGAAATCGGCACCGCCGACGAGACCGCGCTGAAAGCCTTCCTCGATGCCAACGACATCAAGAACTATGCGATCGGCCTGGGCAGTGGTGTGAGCAACGCCAACCTCAATCCACTGGCCTATGACGGCAGCAGCCACACCGACACCAATGCGGTGGTGGTGACCGATCTCAACCAGCTCAACTCAGTGCTGTCCGGCACCGTGATCGGCGCTCCGGTTACCGGTTCGCTGCTGGGCGAGGGCGGCACATTCGGCGCCGATGGCGGCTTCATCAAAACCGTCACGGTGGATGGCACCACGTACACCTACGATCCGAGCGGCAACAGCAATCAGGGCTCGCTGAACTTCAGCGGCGGGCTCAACCACGGCACGTTCAACACCGTGGACAACACGTTAAGTATTGCCACCAACAACAGCGGTACCTTGCAGATCAATCTCGACACCGGTGAATACGCCTACATTTCGCAGAAAACCACGTCGGTGTTGATCACTGAAAACATCGCCTTCACCGCCAGCGACAACGACGGCGATCTGGCCAGCGCCACCCTGACGGTCAAGGTCATACCCAATGCACCGCCAGTGGCCGCCGATGATAACGTCATCACCAACGTGCTTTCGGGCACTGTCGTGGTGCCGGGCGAATTGTTGCTGGCCAACGATACCGACCCCAATGGCGATCAACTCTCGGCGACACCGACCTCGTTCAATACCGGCTGGATAGCCAAGGGCGCGGACTTTACCGGCACCGGCGCGATCAGTTTCGCCGGCACCAACAACAACCCCGCCAACCAGAGTCTGGCCGACGTGCGCAATGCCTTTGCGGCCAACACGGCGACCATGACGGCGCTGCTGGTGATCAGTGGCTATCTGGGCGCCGCGAACAACTCCAATGGCAGCAATGAAGACCTCATCACGGTCAAGCTGAAACAAGGCGAGACGCTCAACCTCGATCACAACCTGGACCCAGGGCACATCACGATGGAGTATTCGCTCAACGGTGGGGCGTTCGTCAGCATCGCCGATGGCGGCACCATCACCGCAAGCGCGGATGGCACCTACCAGATCCACCTGACCAACGTCCCCAACCCCGGTAACGGCAATACGAACGCGGCGGAAGACTATCAGTTGACCATGACCGTGAACTACGCCGGGGCACACGACGTCACCCCTGACTACCACGGCACCTACACCGCCAACGACAACCATGGCGGCAGCGACTCGGCCAACCTGACCATCAGCTATCAGGACGGCCACACCCTTACCGGCACCAGCGGGGATGACGTACTGGTGGCGGGCACGGGCAACAACCTCATCAATGCCGGCGACGGCAACGATGTGCTCACCGCCGGCTCCGGCAACAACGAGCTGCACGGCGGTGCCGGCAATGATCTGCTCTTCAGCGGTTCGGGCAATGACATCCTCGACGGCGGCACGGGGACCGACACGGCCAGTTACTCCCACGCCAGCGCCGGAGTGACGGTCGATCTCAGCCTTCTCACCGCGCAGAACACCCTGGGCGCGGGCACGGACACCCTGACCGGCATTGAAAACCTCACCGGGTCGAACTTCAACGACACCTTGACCGGTGACAACAACAGCAACGTGATCAACGGCGGCCTGGGCCACGACATCCTCAACGGCGGAGGCGGGGATGACCTGCTGATCGGCGGTTTGGGCAACAACACTCTCACTGGCGGGGCGGGGACCGACACCTTCCAATGGCTCAAGGGCAACAGCGGCCATGATGTGATCACCGACTTCACCCCCGGCACCGACAAGCTCGACCTGTCGCAGCTGCTGCAAGGGGAGAGCGGCACCACGGCGTCACTGGATGACTACCTGCACTTCACCGTCACCGGCAGCGGGCCGTCGACGGTGACCAGTATCGACGTCAGCGCCATGGCCGGCGCCGCGCCGAACCAGACCATCGACCTGGCCGGGGTCAACCTGGCCAGCCATTACGGTGTAACGCCGGGAGCGGGTGGGGTGATCGCGGGTGGGCATGACACGGCGACCATTATCAACGGCATGCTCAACGATCATTCGTTGAAGGTGGATACGGTGTGAGTTGAGGTCTGAAACGACAAAACCCGCCATTCTTGCGAAAGGAATGGCGGGTTGTTTGCTTTTTGAAGTGAAAAATCAAAAGACTTCAGTCTTGCCTAAACTTGCGGATCGAGATTATCCAGCGCCTGATTTACCGCCAGCTCACCTAGCATGATGATCTGCTGGATCGCCAGCATCGTATGGCGCTGCGATCCATGCAGGACCCTGGCGAAATCACTGGCCAGCACACTCGCCGACGCCAACGACTCACATGCATGGGCCAGCAGACTTTCGGTGCCGATGCCGGGTGCTATGGCGAACATCGTATTGGTTTTTTTTGCAGTAGCGTTGATGCGGGAGGACAGATTGATGTAGTCGTCGAGAGCGCGATCGGCAGCTTCGTGGAGTTTTTGCGGATCGATGGAAACGTTATCGGTTTCCGGGGGATTGGGTGTTGGTTTGAACATGGGTGAAGTTCCTTGATGGGTGGAGCAGCCACCGTTCGCGGTCAAACGAATAAGGTGGCAGCTGTACGCGGGTTGACCGACCGGACATCAAGGAATCCGGCACACCTGAAGGTGTCCCACGCACAGCCACCGCGACACGAGAATTCAGACAAATGCCTGAATCAGGTCTTGGATGCTGGTGCGCCTTGATTTGTTCGGACGGTCAAATCCGATCGCTGATTCGACAGCGACCCGCAAACGATAGAACCTGGCCGCGAGACACACAAGCCGGCGGATTCTGGCGTAGGTGTAGGCTGCGGCGCAAGAAGTTGTAGCTTTCATCAAGCAGCGGATGACAGTCGTTAAACAAAGTCATTTTCAGCGTAAACCAATTGGTGGCTTTCTCGGCTAAAGGCTCCAGGACAATGTATGTCTGATAGCTGTAGCAAAGGGTAAATGGGCGGTTACCAGGAGTTCTTCCGCAAGGTACTGCTGTAATTCCTCACTGTCCGGGTTTTCCTCATACATCTCTTGAAGAGCTGTCGCGGTATCAAGGAAGCCACGAACCGCCTCGCGTCTCATTTCGCGAAGCGCGCCATGTTCTGCATCAAGATTGAAAATTCGAAGGGTTTCCAGCGCTCGGTGAAGGTTGTGTTGATTCAAGTCTTCCCGTGGAGTGATGGTGCCGTCGCTGACGAAAATCAAGTAATCATCGGGGTTGTCATTGTCGGGTTTGAGTAAAATAGAATGATCATAGGCGCCGCAACTGTCCTTGAACTTACCGCAGGCATCTTCCCGATTACATGAGCCGAACAGATTGTTCCAATCGAACGTGCCTTGAGGAAATCTGTCTCGTTGTCGAAAGTGTTCGAGGTGCCGACGGCTGGCTTTACTGATATCGGCTTCGCAGTAAGCACAACGAGTATCCTGCATTAGTCGCAGGCACTCCCAAATATGCTCACGTTCCTCTGGCGTTGGTGATTCCAGCGACCAGCGATGCAGACCATGTTGATAGCGAGTAAGGCAGTGGGGCCCGCCACTTCGAACCAGTTTGTGCATTTACGCGGATCCTTGCGCTTACTATTTTTTAGTTTGTTTGCGTTTGAATATCTGCAATCTGATAAGTCGCTGACAGTCGAGCATGCAGGGATGTTGAGGGCCGAAGTGAGTGTCGAGATATTCGCGCAAATTCAAACCATGTGATGACTCATGACGGTCTTGCTGGATGAGTGCAATGTACTGGCTCAGTTTATGAGCGGGTTCGTTATCGGGTGTTGGATCGATATCCATGACGTAAGCCAGCACCTGTGAGCTGGCGACACCTTGGGTTTGTTGATCCACGTTACTCACCGTAACTCGGCGTCCCTGATCGTCGTTCACCGTCTGTAAAACGCGAATGCAGTGTGCGGAAACGGACGTAATCACCTGTGGGCTGTGTGTCGTTACGATGAACTGTATAAGCGGGAAAGCCCCTAAAAGATCGGGGATCACGGTTTGCTGCCAGGCGGGATGTAGGTGCATGTCGACTTCATCAATCAACACAACGCCCGTACTTTCACGAGGCGCGAGGATGCCCAGATGAGGGTTTAACTTGATGCAGCGATAGGCGATATCGGCGGCGAGGGCGACAATGTTGCGAATACCGTCGCTGAGTTGACTGACCTTCAACACTCCATGGACGGGGTGCTCCAGCACCAGATCGGAAAACTCACTGCTGTAAGCCAAATCTCGCCATCCTGTCTGATTTGCCAGCACTGCATTAACTGCGTTCTGTACTGCTATAACCGGGTGGGTGAATTCGTCTTTCACATCAATGCTGAGCTTTCCACGCTCAATATTGCGGATTTGCTCTTCTCGATAGCTGCGAAAAATGCGTGTGTACCATTTCACAAAATGTTTATAGCTGGAGGCGGGATCAAGGCAGTCGCGATAGGCATAGGTTCTGGAGAACTCGGCGTTTTCGGCTTTCTCAAACGCCGCGGTCAATTTTTTCTGGCTCCAGAGTCGTCCAGTGCCGTAGTAAGCCAGTACGGGCAGATCAATTGGCTTTAAATGCTCCTGAGAGGCGCTATTAAAAATCGCAGCTTCGAGAATCTGAGCTCGACCTTCGAGCTTGCTCGTAAAGGTATCCCCGCGTGTTTTTGTCGCTTTGCGAATACTGTCCCGACGACGTGTCCAATGCCATTTTTCACCTTGAAAAAGAGCTTGAGCTGTCAGGCTGGCAGGAAGCGATGGTTCCATTTGATGCGCCTTTAGAGGGCGCAGATAAACATCGTCTGGGTGTATTCCAGTCAGGTCATTGGTAGCGCTGCCAAGATCGAAACCACGAACATAAGGCCACAATGCAACCTTGATGGCATCCAGCAGGCTGGTTTTTCCTTGACCGTTGCGTGCCACCAACAGGGTTAACTGTTCATCGATTTCGAGAGTGAGTGTGGGGAAACAGCGGTAGTTTTCAAGCTCCAGCCTGATCAGTTTCACAGACTATTCTCCTTGTGGACCGATGCCCGGCTGTGGCAGAGGCAATGTTCTCTGTTGGAACAAATAATGGCGGAAATTCTACTGTGAATAAAAACACCTGAACACTGTTCATCCTGACAAACTCATATCGGCTCTGGCGCCCCGATCAACCGCCCCATGGCCCCAAAAATCCCCAACTCCCTGATCGCTTCCAGTTCCCCGCGTGTCTCGACCATCTCGGCAATCAACGGCACATCAATGCTGTGGGTCGCGCGAAAGATCGCGTCGATGAACAGCCGTTTGTCGGGCTGTTCGTCGATGTTGCGAATGTAAGCCCCATCGATTTTCAGATACGCCAGCCCCAACTGGGTCAGGTTGCCGATCTGGCTGAAGCGCCCGCCAAAGTGTTGCAGGCCGATTCGATAACCGGTCTTGAGCAATGTGCTGCAAAGGCCCTGCAGCACTTCGGAGGATGGCAATTGGCACTCGTCGATTTCCAGGATCAGCAGCGGCGCCAGTTCGGGAAGGGAGTCGAGCAGGTCGAGGATCGTTCGCCATTGCTCCGGGTCGCGCAGGGTGCTGCCGGACAGGCTCAGTGCCAAGGGTCTGCGGTTGACCACCAGTTCGTCCAGAGTGGCTTCGAGCATCGCCAGGTCGAAGCGTGCCGACCAGCCGAGACGCTCGATCCAAGGCAGGAAATGCCCGGCGGCAATCGCCTCGCCCTGTGGGTCGAGCAGGCGTGCGAGCACTTTGTGATGCAGCACCTGGCGCGTGTCGGCGCATTGCACGACGGGCTGGAAGTACAGCTGCATTTTGCCTTCGGTCAAGGCATCGTCAATCCAGGTGTGCCAGTCGTGCTGGGAGTGATTCGGCGCCGTGTCACCATGGCTCAGATGCACCCAGGGGCGCTCGGGATGCTGCCGGGACTCGGTCAGTGCCTGGTCGAGGCGCAGGAGTACGCTGCTGATCGGCTCCCCGGGGCGATAGGCGACAACACCCAGATGGGCGACTGGCATGCAGTCGCTGGCGCCGGTCAGGCGCAGGTTCTCAAGGCTGGCACTGACGTCGGAGGCCAGGCGCGCGGCATTTTCAGCGTCCAGACCCGGTGTCAGCAGGCTGAATTCGCCGCCACGATTGCGTGCCGCCAGCCAGGTGCGACGCTCCGGCAACTGAGTCAGGCGCTTGAGCAATTCGCCCACGGCACTGATCAGCGCGTCAGTCCGTTGGCCGCCCAGTCGCTGGTTGAGCCCGTTCAGGTCGTTGATCCGCAACATCAGCAAATGGCCATCGCGGCTCTGTTCACACACGCGTAAATGGTCGGCCAGTTGCTCGTCGAGCAGGCGTCGGTTGGCCAGGCCGGTGAGACTGTCCAGACAGGATTCGGCCCGCAGTTTTTCGCTGCGTGCGGCTTCTTCGGCGAACAGCGCCTTGAGCTTCTCGACCATCTGGTTCATCGCCAGCACCACCCGTTTCAGTTCCGGTGTGCGCGGCAGTTTCGCCAGGCTGAGAAACTCGCGTTTACTGATGGCTTCAGCCTGTCGGACCATGCTGTCGAGCGGGCGCAATTGCCGGCGCAGCATCCACCCCCCAATCACCGCGCTGAACACCCCGCACAACAACAACCAGATCAGGCTGCCGAGGGTGCTGTCCCAGAGCCTGGCCAGGGCGAATTGCGGATTGCTCAGGACTTCGACCCGTGCCAGCTGTTCCCGGCCGCGCATGATCAAGGCGTCCCCTCTTTCCGGGCGCAGGTCAACCAGGTTGACGAACCAGTCAGGTACACCGTCGATTTTCGTCGGTGCGCTGCGCTCCACCAGGGTTTGCTGATCCTTGGGCCTGATGACACGGATGTTGCTGAAATAGCCGCTGTCGAAAATCGAGCTGACCATCAGCTCCATCATGGCCGGATCATCGATCTGTGCGGTCAGTGACAGCCCCAGCGCGGTGGCTGCGTCCTGGGCGTGGGCGCGCAGTTGACTGAGGGTTTGCTCGCGGGAGCTTTCCAGGCTGGCAAAAAAACTGCCGCTGAACGCCACCAACAAGAACAGGCAGATGGCCAGGAACAGCTGTTTACGCAGTGTCATGCATCGCTCCTTGCCATGGCGGTCAGCCGTCCCCTATGTCGAAGCCTTCGGCCTGCATCTTTTTCAGCACGTCCTGCCAGCGCGACAGCCTTTTCGGGTCGCTGCTGCGCTGGCCGCCGTTCTTGCCCGGCAGGTACAGGCCTTCGGCATTGAAGGCGTACACCGGTAGCGGGTCTTTGCGTCGGGACGCGGGGTGGATATCGCCGATCGGGTTGTCCAATACCAGCGGGTCGGTCTGGACCCCGTTGAATGCAGTCGGTAGCAAACCGGCCGGCAGTATCCAGCCGCCGAGCGGAAGTCGGAGCGCTGGCCATCCTGGACTACGCAGACTGCGGGCCATGTATGGCTGCTCGAGTGTAGGTTTGTGGAGTTTAGGTGGAGTTTTTGCAGGGGGAGGGTAGGTCGTCGGCCGAAGGACGCTCAATGAGCTTTTTGTGGCGAGGGAGACTTCAGGAATTGCGCAGGGTTTTCTGCTTGAGGATGTAGACGGTCACCAGCACCGCACTGGTCAGCATGAACCCCCGTGCCCAGGGCAGCGGCACCAGGTAGCAGGAGAACAGGATGCTCGCCCACATCAGGCCGATGGCGTAGACCTTGCCCTTGAGCGGGATGCCGTTACCGTCGAGGTAATCGCGGATCCATGGGCCAAGCCGTGGATGCTCGACCAGCCATTGATAGAATCGCGGGGAACTGCGGGCAAAGCAGGCAGCCGCCAGCAGCAGGAAAGGGGTGGTGGGCAATACCGGCAGGAAAATCCCGATCACCCCCAGCGCCACGCTCAGCCAGCCGATGGCCAGCAGCCCGTAGCGCAACATCAGGGGGCGGTTGCCTATGGGGTTGTCCATAGGCGCAACCTTAGTGGTGACGTGGCTTGAGAATCGCCGGTTTTTCGTCTGGTGCGTTGCACAGCAGATACAGCGCGGTCAGGGCTTCCGGGATCTGCACGATCATGTCGTCCATCAGGTTGGCATCGGCGGCAATGTCGGAGAACTCCGGTTGCTCGTCGAACAGGCCCGAACCGACCATGATCGGCAGCAGCATTTCGCTGACTTCGTCTTCGGCGGTTTCGAACCAGGCTTCCTCACGCAGGAACACACCTTCCATGAAACCGATGCACCAGCCGCGCAGTTCGGAATCATCCGGGTCGTCGCCCAGGTCGAGGTCGCACGGCAGCTCGAACTCTTCGTCGGAGGCCAGTTGGCGGGCGATGTGGGCCTTGAGGCCGATCAGCGTGGCTTCGATCTCTTCGCGCTGGGCTTCGCCGCTGTAGTGCGGCTCTTCGGCGAAGAGGGCGTCGATCCATTCACGGTCTGGAACGACTTCGGAGCAGATCGACAGCGCGGTCAGGTAGCCGTGGGCGGCCACGTAGTCCAGCGCCTCGTCATGCAGTTCATCAGCGTCGAGGAAGACTTGCAGGCGGGTTAGTTGCTCAGCGAAGGACATTAAAGGACTACCTTGGGGAATGTTCGATGCGGGAATTCTAGGCCTTCTTGAGCGCTTGGGCCAGCCACACGGCATATTTGCCCATGGTCCCTTCCCGTAGGAGCTGCCGGATCAGGTTTGACTTATCAGCGGTGCCCTCTGCCGGACGGGGCTCGGGTATACTCGCGCGTTTTGTGATGCCCTGCTGGCGTCACGGCTGAAATGTAAAGCGTCATGCAATGCGCACTTACGATTTGTCGGTGCAGCGTCGCGGGTTCTGAACCAGCCTTGCAGGGATGTTTCGGTGATTTTTGGAGTTTCTATGCTCGAACAGGCTCAACGCGTCCTCAAGGACATCTTCGGCTACGACAGTTTCCGTGGCCGTCAGGGTGCAATCATTGAGCGCGTGGCCAGTGGCGGCGATGCCCTGGTCCTGATGCCTACCGGCGGCGGCAAGTCGCTGTGCTTCCAGGTCCCGGCGCTGTTGCGCGAAGGCCTGGCCGTGGTGGTCTCGCCGCTGATCGCACTGATGGACGATCAGGTCGCCACCCTCGAAGAGCTGGGCGTGGCGGCCGCCGCGCTGAACTCCACCCTCAGCGCCGAGCAGCAGCGCGACCTCGCCGCCCGCATCCGCCGCGGTGAAGTGAAAATGCTCTATCTGGCGCCGGAGCGTCTGGTCCAGCCGCGCATGCTGTCATTTTTACAGGGGCTGAACATCGCCTTGTTCGCCATCGACGAAGCACACTGCGTGTCGCAATGGGGGCATGACTTCCGTCCGGAATACCTGCAACTGGGCCAGTTGGCGCAAATGTTCCCCGATGTGCCGCGCATCGCCCTGACTGCCACGGCCGACAAGCGCACCCGGGAAGAAATCGTCACCCGTTTGCACCTGCAAGACGCCGAGCGCTTCCTGTCGAGCTTCGACCGGCCGAACATCTTTTATCGCATCGTGCCCAAGGAACAGCCACGCAAGCAGTTGCTGGCGTTCCTCGCTGAGCGCCGTAGCGATGCGGGCATCGTGTATTGCCTGTCGCGCAAGAAGGTCGAGGAAGTCGCCGCGTTTCTCAGTGAACAAGGCTTCCCCGCGCTGCCATACCACGCCGGCCTGCCCAATGACCTTCGGGCCTACCATCAGAAACGCTTCCTCAATGAAGAAGGCCTGATCATGGTTGCGACGGTGGCGTTCGGCATGGGCATCGACAAGCCCAACGTACGGTTCGTCGCCCACCTCGATCTACCGAAATCCCTCGAGGCCTACTATCAGGAAACCGGTCGTGGCGGCCGTGACGGCCTGCCGGCGGATGCCTGGATGGCCTACGGCCTGCAGGACGTGGTGATGCTCAAGCAGATGCTGCAGAACTCCGAAGGCGACGAGCGCCACAAGCGCCTGGAGCAGCACAAGCTCGACGCCATGCTCTCGCTCTGCGAAGAAACCCGCTGCCGTCGGCAAACGCTGCTGGCCTACTTTGACGAAGACATGCCCGAGCCTTGCGGTCATTGCGACAACTGCGTTGACGGCGTGCAGACCTGGGACGCCACCGAGCCTGCGCGTCAGGCGCTGTCGGCGATCTACCGCACCGGTCAGCGCTATGGGGTCGGGCACCTGGTGGATGTACTGCTCGGCAAGGACAACGAAAAGGTCCGCAACTTCGGCCATCAGCATCTGTCGGTGTTTGGTGTCGGCAAGGCAAGGGCCGAAGGCGAGTGGCGCTCCCTGTTCCGCCAATTGGTGGCTCGAGGTCTGGCGGATGTCGACCATGAGGGCTATGGCGGTCTGCGTCTGAGTGATACGTGTCGGCCGCTACTCAAAGGTGAAGTGACCCTGGAGCTGCGCCGCGATCTCAAGGCGCAAACCGTGGCGAAAAGCAGCAAGAGCCAGGCGAGCCAACTGGTCCGCGGCGAGGAGCGCGAAAAGTGGGAAGCCTTGCGCGCCTTGCGGCGCAAGCTTGCCGAAGAACATGGCGTGCCGCCGTACGTCATCTTCCCCGATTCGACCTTGCTGGAGATGCTGCGCAGCCAGCCGACCTCGCTGGCGGAAATGGCCACGGTCAGCGGCGTCGGCGCACGCAAGCTGGAGCGCTACGGCGAAGCATTCCTCGAGGTGCTCGGCGGCCAGGTCGAGGTACCGAAAGCGGTGGCCGACGTGCGTCACGAACTGATCACTCTGGCGCGGGCCGGGATGACGCCGGTACAGATCGCCGGTCAGTTGCAGTGCTCGGAAAAGAACGTCTACACCATGCTGGCCGAAGCGATTGGCAAGCAGCAGTTGTCGTTGGAACAGGCGCTGGATCTGCCTGAAGACCTGATGGGTGAAGTGCAGGACGCCTTCCTCGATGGCGAAGGCGAATTGCCGCCGGTTTCCGAGATCGCCGCGCTGTTTGCAGGCAGGGTGCCGGAAGGGGTGTTGTACTGCGTTCGTGCTGCCTTGCAGTCGGAGTTCGAGATTTGAGGCACCTGTAGTGCTGATATAACGATTCAGTACAGATCAAGCCTTGCCTCAAGTCGAGGCTCATGCTTAGCTGACTAATAATTAGTTTTTATTTATTTCAGTCTAATCATGAGTGTTTTATGCCGTTAACCGATCAACACCGCTTTGGCATGCAATTGGCCCAGATGTCCCGCGGCTGGCGTGCCGAACTGGACCGCCGTCTGGCGGGCATGGGCTTGTCCCAGGCGCGCTGGCTGGTGCTGCTGCACCTGGCACGTTTCGATGAAGCACCGACCCAGCGAGAGCTGGCACAAAGCGTCGGCGTCGAAGGACCGACCCTGGCCCGTTTGCTCGACAGCCTGGAAAGCCAGGGCCTGGTGCAACGCCAGTCCGTGCTGGAAGACCGTCGGGCAAAGAAAATCGTGCTCTGCGCACCGGCGCGTCCCCTGATCGAACAAATTGAAACCATTGCCACGCAACTGCGTCACGAACTGTTCGAAGGCGTCGATGAAGCGGACTTGAAGGTGTGCATGCGGGTTCACGGGCGCATCCTGGGCAACCTCGAAAAGTCTTGAGGTATAACCGAGCGCCAGGTTTTTGATAGACCGTGTTGGGCAGACTATAAGAACTACTCGGCAATATCGTGTTCGTAACGGATGTACGAACGCGTACGGGTAGTTTCTGTAGATTTCAAGGATGCTCATGCTCAAGTGTTGGCGATTGGTTTTACGCGGTGGTTCTCAGTGGTTACTGGCCGGGGCCGCTGTCACTTATTCGGCATGGGCGCCTGCGCTGGGCCTGGGTGAAATCACCCTGCATTCGGCGCTGAATCAACCGCTGCGTGCCGATATCGCACTGGTGGATGCGGCTGGCCTGGAGGAGAGCGAGCTGTCGGTGAGCCTGGCAACGGCAGACGAGTTCAGCCGTGCCGGGGTCGACCGGGTATCGTTCCTCAACAATCTGACGTTCATACCGGTCCTGCACGGTAATCGCAGCGTGATCCAGGTGACCTCCGGCAAACCGGTCAGTGAACCCTTCCTGAATTTCCTCGTGCAGCTCAATCAGCCTAATGGGCGATTGCTGCGTGAGTACACGGTACTGATCGATCCGCCGGGTGCACCAGGGGTTGTTCCCGCCGCCGATGAACCGGTTTTCCGGTCCCCAGCGTCCGCGTTCCCCCGTGTCCAACCGGGCATGGCGCCTTCATCGGAGACAACGACGACGCCAGAGCCGGACGCCGCCGTGGTTGATCCCGTTGTCGAACAACTGGCCGCCAGCACCCTGCAAAACCATCAGTTGCAAACCACTGTCGATGAGCTCAACGCGAAGCTTCAAGGTCAGGATGAGTTGATCGCCGGCCAGGAAAAGCAGTTGGCCGAACTGCAGACCCAACTGGCGGAGCTGCAGAAGGTAAAGGCGCAACCCATTGCTTCCGAGAGGGTGACGCCAGCCCCCGCTATTGCTGAAAACCCCGGGATTGGCTGGTTGCCGATTGCCGGTTTGTCGGCGCTGATAGCGTTGCTGGCGCTGGGCTGGTTTGTTCGCCGCCAGCCGCATCAAGCCGCAGGGTCAGAAGCTCTGTCGTCGCAGCATCAACCGCTGGCTGAATTCTCTACCGAGCCAGTGATGTGGCCCCCCGTCATGCAACCGTCTACTGTGCATCGCGACGGGGTGCCGGCCAACGATGAGCTTGAACGGGTCGATAGCCGGCATTCCATCCCGGTCGCTGCTGCGGTGGCGGCGGTTGCGGATTTGGCGATGTCTGGCGAATCCGTCGCTGACGATGAGTACCGGCTCAACCTGGAGGAGTTGTCCATGGTGTCGAGTTGGGACGTGATCGGCCCAAACGGGACCCGGCAGTCGGCTGCTCTGGCCATGATCGAGCCTGGGTTCGAATTGGAGGCGCTACCCGCTTCGCCGTCTCGGCAGCCTCCGGTCGGGCTATCATAGCGGCGTCGTCAAACTCTGGAGTCACGTCCCATCATGACCGTCAGCAAACCGGAAATCGTCATCACCTATTGCACGCAATGCCAGTGGCTGTTGCGTGCGGCCTGGCTGGCCCAGGAGCTGCTCAGTACCTTTGGTGATGACCTGGGCAAAGTCTCCCTGGTGCCGGGCACTGGCGGGGTCTTTCATATTTACTGTGACGCCGTGCAGATCTGGGAGCGCAAGGCGGACGGTGGCTTCCCTGAGGCCAAAGTGCTCAAGCAGCGGGTCCGCGACCAGATCGACCCGGACCGCGACCTGGGGCACAGCGACCGCACTCAGTGAGACGCGACCTCGGCTGTAACGGCTTTCTTGCTTGTGCCAGTCGAGAGCCTGCTGGACACCACAATCGCCACAATGATCAGCGCGCCCCCCAGCAACATGCGCAGGGTCGGGTTTTCGTTGAACAGCAACCAGGCGACGGTGATGCCGTAGACCGGCTCCAGGGCGAACACCACGGCGGCGGTGCGTGCCTTGATCACCGCGAGGCTGGCGACGAACAGGCTGTGGGCGACACCGGTACAGAACACACCGAGCAGGCCGATCCACAGCCAGTCGATGGTGCGCACTTCGCTCAATTGAGGCGCCGCCACCGGCAGCAGGCACAGGGCAACCACCACGTTCTGGCACAGCGCAGCCTGCACGGGCGGGACGCGCCCTGAGCTGGCACGGTTGGTCAGTGACAGCAGGGCGAACAACAATCCGGAACCCACGGCCCACAGCATGCCGGTGGTGGCGCCGCTGGCCAGATCAAAGTCAGGCGTGACCAGCACCAGCCCGGCACTCACCAGCAGCACCAGCACGATTTCATTGGCGCGGATACGCTCGCGGAAAATCAGCCCTTCGAGGATCACGGTAAAGGCCGGGAAACTGGCGAAGCCGAGTGTCGCAATCGCCACGCCTGCGACTTTCACCGCAATGAAGAAACTCACCCAGTGCCCGGCCAGCAACAAGCCGCTGAGCAGCAACCGACGCCAGTCCACGGCCTCGAGTTTGTGCCAGCGCGTCTGGCTGGCGAACCGCGCAAAGAACGCCAGCGCGAGCACGGCAAAAGCGGCGCGGCCGAACACGATGATCGCCGGTGACGCGGCGGCCAGTTTGCCGAACACGCCGGTCAGGCCGAACATCAATGCGCCGATATGCAGGGCGCCAAGGGCGGTACGGGGAGTCATTGCAATCCTTAACAGTAAAATCATGTAGGAGCTGCCGAAGGCTCGGGCCGCGTTCGGACGATCTTTGATCTTGATCTTGAAAAACAACGTCAAGAGATCGCAGTCTTCGGCAGCGCCTACATTGAACCGTGTGGCCCCGCTGTGTCTGTCGGCAGACTAGCGTTTTTTGTCGCCAGCCTCGCGCCGCAGTTTCCCGGGCGATGCCCCGAACTCGCGCAACACCGCCGCCGCAAAGGCACTCTGGGAACTGTAGCCGACTCGGCTGGCAATCTCGCCGATGGGCAGCGCCGAGTTGCGCAGCAAGCCCACCGCGATGTGCAGGCGTCGGCTGCGGATGTAGTCCATCGGCGTCTGCCCGCATTCGGCCGCGAACCGCGCATGTAGACGGGCACTGGAAAGGCCTGCCACCCGGGCCAGATCGGCCACCTGCAGCGGGTACGCCGCGTACTGATCGATGTGTGCGTTCAGCGCGGCATAGGGCAGGCGCCGACCGCCGACGGCGTCGGGCCTGGCATTGTTGAGGCTGGCCAGCAACAGCACCGCGCCTTGTTGTGCGATCAGCGGATCATCGACCGGACTGTTCGCCAGCCAACTGACCAATTGGCTTTGCCCTGCATCCAGTGACAGGCGGCCGGCATTGTCGAGCAAGCGCCGGCTGGACTCGGCGTGATCGCCCAACGACTGGACAACCCATTGTTCGCCGGGCACGTCCAGCACCAGGCAGCGGCTGCCATTGGGGCTGCCACACGCATGATGAGCGCCTGACGGTATCACCACGAAACTCTGCTGCACCACCTGGCTGCCACGGCCGTCAACCTCGAAATCCAGGGCGCCCGAAAGCCCGAACACCAATTGCGCGTGGTCGTGGCTGTGGACGATCAGGTCATGGCTGTATTGGCGAAGCGTGAGGATCGGTCTCATCGCAGGTCTCCCGGTTCAGGGCGCCAGTCTACACCGTGTGGGCCGGCCAGCGCTGTCACAGGACTGACTTGACGCTGTCATGGACGATTAACCGGGCCGGGGCAGACTTGGCAAAACTTGCCAGAGGGTTGCCCATGACCAGCGCCGAGCTCGCCAAACCCACCCGTAAACAACGCGTACGGACTTTATGGATTTCCGACGTGCATTTGGGCACCCGGGATTGCCAGGCTGAACACCTGTCGCAGTTTCTCAAGAGCTACCACGCGGACAGAATCTACCTGGTCGGCGACATCATCGACGGCTGGAAGCTGCGCGGTGGCATGTACTGGCCACAAGCGCATACCAACGTCATCCGTCGCCTGTTGACCATGAGCAAGCGTGGCACCGAGGTGATCTACGTCACCGGCAATCACGACGAATTCCTGCGCCGCTATTCGAAGCTGATCCTGGGCAATATCCAGTTGGTGGACGAAGCTGTGCACGTCACCGCCGACGGCCGGCATCTGTTGGTGATCCATGGCGACCAGTTCGATGTGATCACCCGTTACCATCGCTGGCTGGCCTTTCTCGGTGACTCGGCCTACGAATTCACCCTGACCCTCAACCGCTGGCTCAATCATTGGCGCGCGCGATATGGCTACGGCTACTGGTCGCTGTCGGCCTACCTCAAGCACAAGGTGAAAACCGCGGTCAGCTTCATCAGCGACTTCGAAGAAGCCATCGCCCATGAATGCGTCAAACGCGAGCTGCACGGCGTGGTGTGCGGGCACATTCACCATGCCGAGATTCGCAAGGTCGGCGAGGTGGACTACCTCAATTGCGGCGACTGGGTGGAATCGTGTACGGCGCTGATCGAGCATTGGGATGGTTCGATCGAGTTGTATCGTCTGGCGGATGCCCAGGCGCGCGAGGCGCAGTTGAAGGCGGCCGGGGTTGCGGAGCTTGCTTGATCTGTTAGTTGTGCGGTGTCCAGGCGGGCCCCTTCGCGGGCAAGCCCGCTCCTACAGTAGATTTGTAGTGAATACAGAATCTGTGGACGCCGCAATACCTGTGGGAGCGGGCTTGCCCGCGAATGGACCGCGAAGCGGTCCCGCTGGATCTGTCAGGCTGGCGAATGCTCTTCCATTGCCGCCTTGTAAATCGAGTTCCTGGGGTGCGCAAACAGCCGCTCCATCATCGGCTCGAAAAAGCTCAACGGCAGCGTGTCATATGCCGGGTCAAACGCCGCTGCATCGTACCGGGCACAGAACTCGGCGGTCGCCTGGTACTGCGGATGGTCCCGGAATTGCTCACGCAGATGCCGATCCATGCCCAGGTGATGGAAGAAGTAGTAACCCTGGAAAATCCCGTGCTTTTCCACCATCCACAAGTTCTCGGCGCTGACGAACGGCTTGAGAATCGCTGCCGCGATATCCGGGTGGTTGTAGGAACCCAGGGTGTCGCCGATGTCATGGAGCAGGGCACAGACCACGTACTCTTCGTCGCGACCATCGCGCCAGGCGCGGGTGGCGGTTTGCAGGGAGTGGGTCAGGCGGTCCACCGGGAACCCGCCGAAATCACCCGCCAGCAACTTCAGGTGCGCCACAATCCGTGCAGGCAATTGTCTGGCGTAGGCACTGAAGTCTGCGGCAATGATCGCCCAGTCTTCCTGCGTGCCGTCCTTCATGTGGGTGAAGCGGGCATTGGCATTCACAGGCAACTCTCTTGTGATGGATGTCAGCTAGAACGGAACGCGCCCCAGAACCATGTCCCGGTACATGACAAAATCGCCGAGCAGGCTATAGAAGGGGTGTTGGAACGTTGCCGGGCGGTTCTTCTCGAAGAAGAAATGCCCGACCCAGGCAAAGCTATAGCCTGCCAGTGGCATGGCCCACAACAGCATCCATGCTCCGCGACCAATGGTCAGCGTCAGAATCAGGATAACCAGAGTCGTGCCGATAAAGTGTAAACGGCGGCAGGTACTGTTGCTGTGCTCACTGAGGTAGTAAGGATAGAACTCTGCGAAGCTGTTGAATCGTTTGACGTTTTCCACGACAGCGATCTCTGTGGTGATTGTTCTTGCTGCAAGTTGTTCTGCGGGTAGCTTATTTGAGTCTAGAGTGATCAATGGCATCAGCCAGTGACAATAGGCGCCACTTTAGTATCCTTCGGTCAATAGCCGTAGCATTAGGCCACTATGTAAGAAAACGCCATGAGCGAACGAACGACTTCTGCAAGCTGGGCGATGGGGATTGTCAAAGCGCTGGAGATGGACGGCCTGGATTGCCGGGTTCTGTTCAAACAGCTGGGGCTCGACTACGCGGCACTGGATGATCCGGACGCACGCTTCCCGCAAGACTCCATGACACGGCTGTGGCAGCGCGCGGTCGAGCTGTCCGGCAATCCGGCCATCGGCCTGAACATGGGCAAGGTGGTGCGACCGGCGCAGTTTCATGTGGCCGGTTACGCTTTGATGTCCAGCCGGACGCTCGCCGAAGGCTTTCAGCGTCTGGTGCGCTATCAGCGCATCATCGCCGAAAGTGCCGATCTGAGTTTCAAGCTGCTGGAAGAAGGCTATGGGCTGATTCTGACGGTGCATGGCGATCATCTGCCGCCGACCCGGCAAAGCGCCGAAGCTTCACTGGCCTGTGCCTTGGCGCTGTGCGGCTGGTTGACCGGGCGTACGTTGCATCCACGCAATGTGCTGCTGCAAGGCGCCGAGCCGGTCAACCTTGAACCCTATAGACAAGCCTTCCATGCACCGCTGCTATTCAACGCACCTTACGACGCGCTGATTTTCGAACGCGCGGACATGGAAGCGCCACTGCCGACGGCCAATGAGGCCATGGCATTGCTGCATGACCGCTTTGCCGGCGAGTACCTGGCGCGCTTTTCCGAAAGCCGCGTGACCCACCAGGCGCGGCAGGTGTTGTGTCGCCTGTTGCCTCAGGGCGAGCCCAGGCGCGACACCGTGGCGCAGACACTGCATCTGTCCCAGCGCACCTTGCAACGGCGTTTGCAGGAAGAGGGCACGAGTTTTCAAGTGCTGCTCGACGATACCCGGCGTGAACTGGCCGAGCAGTACCTGGCGCAACCGGGCATGACCTTGCTGGAAATCGCCTACTTGCTGGGTTTCGCCGATCCGAGCAACTTCTTCCGCGCTTTCCGCCGCTGGTTCGATGCCACACCCGGCGAGTACCGGATGCGGTTGATGCAAATGTCTGAAGCGGTCAATGACGCCAAAATGCCGGAATACACAGCACAAACACCGTAATGATCTCCAGTCGGCCCAGCAGCATGCCGAACGACAGAATCCACTTGGCGGCATCCGGCAGGGTGGCGAAGTTGCCTGCCGGGCCAATGGTTTCGCCGAGCCCCGGGCCGACACCGGACACGGTACTGGCCGCGCCGGTGAGGGCGGTCATCCAGTCCACGCCGAGCAGCGACAGCAGCAGCGCAATCACGCAGATGGTGATTGCGAAGAAAAACGAAAAGGTCAGGATCGAACGCACGATCTCTTCGTCGAGGCGGTGACCGTTGTACTTCTGCTTGATCACCGCCCGCGGGTGGATCAGCTGATGAAGGTTGGCCTTGAGCAGGATATAGGCCACCTGGAAGCGGAAAATCTTGATGCCGCCCGCGGTCGAGCCGGAGCAACCGCCGACAAACCCCAGATAGAAGAACAGCATCAGCGAGAAATTACCCCACAGGCTGTAGTCCCCCAGTGCGAAACCGGTCGTCGTCACCACCGACGTCACGTTCAGCGCCACATGCCGCAACGCTTCCAGCCAATGCAGTTGGGTCGTCCACCAATACCAGGTGCCGAGCACCAGCCAGGTCACCAGCAGCATGCCGAGCAGGCCTTGAACCTGTTCATCCTTGATCAGCGCCCGACGGTTACCACGCAACATGGCGACATACAGGGTGAACGGCAGGGCACCGAGAATCATGATGACGATCGCGACCCAATGCACCGCAGGCTCCGGCCACTTGGCCAAGGACTGGTCGGAGGTGGAGAAGCCGCCGGTGGAAATCGCCGACATCGCATGATTGACCGCATCGAACGGGCTCATTCCGGCCCACCAGAACGCCAGGCTGCCAACAATGGTAATGCCGACATAGGCCGCCACGATCAGGCGCGCCACCATGTGCGAGCGGGGCATGACTTTTTCCGAGCGGTCCGAGGATTCGGTCTGGAACAGCCGCATGCCACCGATACGCAAGAGCGGCAGGATCGCCACCGCCATGCCGATGAAACCGATGCCGCCGAGCCAGTGCAGCAACGAGCGCCACATCAGGATGCCGGGGGACATCGTGTCCAGGCCGCTGAGTACGGTTGCGCCAGTGGCGGTGATGCCGGACATGCTTTCGAAGAATGAATCGGTGTAACTGATGTGCTGGGTCAGCAGGAACGGCAGCGCGGCGAAGATGCACACCACCAGCCAACTGCTGACGGTCAGCAGGTACATGTCCCGGGGGCGCAGATGAATGTGCTCCGGGCGCCCCGGAATCACCAGTGCCAGACCGGCGACAAAGGTGATCATGCTGGCCCAGAGGAACGATGGCAGATCGCTGGTGCGGTCGAAAATGACCAGCGTGGCCATGGGCACGACCATGGAGATCGCCAGCGTGATCAGGAAGATGCCGATGATGAAACCAATGATCCGTAAGGTCGGCAACGCCATGAGGTCCGCTCGGCTGATAGTGGAAAGGGCGCCATTCTACCCGCGAGGCAGGGCATGTAAACCGGCACTGCTGCGGCAGTTACCGCTAGAATAGCCGCACAATTTTTTCAGGAGGTGGCCGATGCAGGCTCTCGACGCTTTGCTCAACCGTGTTTCCGTTCCACGACTGATTGACCCCGCGCCCACTGCCGAACAGCGCGAAGTGCTGTTCGGCGCCGCCATGCGCGCCCCGGATCACGGTCACTTGCAGCCGTGGCGCTTCCTGACGGTGGAAGGCGCGGCGCGCGAGCAAATGGGCGAGTTGCTGGCCGAAGCGGCGAAGCTTTCGGACGCAGAAGTCAGCGAAGCGGCCATCGACAAGGCACGCAATGGTCCGCTGCGGGCACCGCTGGTGGTCGTGGTGATTGCGCGCTTGCAGGATCACGTCAAGTATCCGAAGTCCGAGCAGTTACTGGCGGCAGGCTGCGCGGCCCACGGGATTTTGCTGGCGGCCTATGCGCAGGGCATCGGTGCGGTGTGGCGTACCGGTGACCTGGCTTACTCGCCGCATGTGGCCAAAGGTTTGGGCTTGGTAGAGGGGGAACAGGTGATTGCTTTCCTGTACCTCGGTACACCGCAGAAAGAACCGCGAGTGGCCGAGAAAGTCGATCTCGCAGAATTCGTCAGCGCCTGGCCGGGTAAAGCCTGAAAATCAACATTCTTTTTACATCATCACTACGTTAAGGCTGAACGACAGCCCCCGGCGCCAACGGCAATTCCAGACTGGCAATGAACCCGCCCTCCGGGTGATTGGCCAGCACCAGGCTGCCACCATGGCGCTCCGCCGCGCGGCGGGCGATGGCCAGGCCCAGGCCGTGTCCGGCCGCGGTCTGCCCCGGTGCCCGATAGAACGGCTCACCGAGCTGGCTCAAGTATTCGGCACTGACCCCAGGCCCGTGATCGCGCACGCTCACGACGATCCGCTCACCCTGACGCAGTGCCTGCATTTCGATCGGCAGGCCACCCACCGGATTGAAGCGCTGGGCGTTGCGCAGCAAGTTGTCGACGGCCCGTTCGATCATGGTCGGCCATCCCTTCAGAGTCAGTTGCGACTCGGCTTCAAGCTGGACGAGTTGCTCGGGTGAACCGAGTTGCGCATCCTTTTGCAGGGTATGAAGCAAGGCGTTCAGATCCACTTCTTCAGCACCGGCGTTATCGGAGTCGACCCGCGCCAGCACCAGGATTTCACTGATCAGCGCCTCCAGTCGGTCGCACTCACGGGTCAGGCGCGGCCAGAGCTTTTCCCGCTCCTGCGCAGTGGCCCGTTCGGCCAGCGCCAGTGCGATACGCAGGCGGGCGAGGGGCGAACGCAGTTCGTGGGACACATCCCGCAGCAGTTGTCGCTGACTGCCAATCAGGCTTTGCAGGCGTGCGCCCATGCGGTTGAAGTCGTTGGCCAGCACGCCAAACTCATCGCGACGATTGGCCAGCTTGACCAGGCTGTTCTGTTGGTAAGCGGTTTGCCCCAGGTCATGCACCGCGCCTCGCAGACGGCTGAGGGGGCGGGTGATGGAAAAGGTCACCAGCAGGCTGAACAAGGTCAGCACCACCAGGGCGATTCCCAGCGCACTGAGTGGCCAGAGTAGGCTTTCGCGGTGCCAGGCGTTCAGTTCCGGGTGCGGAATGCGGTAGATGAACAGGTAGGTGTCACCGGTTTTTTCGCTGGTGAACTCATCGGTCAGACGCCGCCATGGCAAGCGCCGGTCATCATTGTTCTGTCGCGCCTCAAAGGCTGCCGCACGTCTCGGGAAGGTGCCGCGCACCACAGGGTCGCCACTTTCATTGAGCACCTGAACGTCGATGTGATACTGGCGTTTGCGTTGCTGGAGAATGTCCTGCGCGGCGTCTTCGCCCTGGCTTTCGTAGGTTTGCGTCCACTGTTCGGCCAGCGTGTTGAGGCCCGGGTGGCGGCTGAGAATCCAGGCATCCTGGTTGAGCATGTGGCCGAGCAGGATGGAAAGCCCGGCAACCAGAGCGATGGCCAGCCAGAAGCTGGCCAGAATACGCCAGAACAATGAACGCACGGAAAATCCTCAAGCAAGCGCAACATTCCATGTAGGAGCGAGCTTGCTCGCGATGGACGTCAACGATAACGCGCGGCATCAGGCAGCACGCGTTGTCTATTCGTTTTTCGCGAGCAAGCTTGCTCCTACAGTAAAAAACATCAGACCCAACGGTGTTTAGCCGTCGGGTCCGGGGTTAGCGCATTATTGCGCTTTTTGCGGTTGTTGCGCTTTCCAGGCTTTGAACTCGGCCCACTCGGCGCGGCGTTCGGCCTGTTTTTTCTGGATCTCGTCGAATTTCTTCTGTTGATCCGGTTTGAGCAAGGCGCGCACGTCCGCTTCAGCTTTCTTGTGGTTAGCGGCCATTTCGTCTTTCATGGCTTTCTGGTCGGCTGGCGAGAGTTTCTCCAGGTACTTCTCGACCAGTTGCTTACGCTCGTGCATCTGCTCGCCCATGATCTTGCGGATCTGCTCGCGCTGTTCGCGGCTCAGGTCCAGTTCACTGTACGGGCCTTTGCCGTGCATGCCGTGCATCTGACCGCCGTGGCGCGAACCGTCCATTGGCCCATCCATGGGGCCAGCGCCTTCAGGCATGGCCATGGCAATGGTCGGCAGGGCAGCAGCGAACATCAGAGCGATAAGAGTCTTGCGCATGGTGTATCTCCTTGTCTCGTTCCCGGTACGTTCCGGATGAGTGCAGATTACGCAGATCAAGGTCAGCGGCGGTCAGCGGAGGGTAAAGCTTGGGTAAAGACGATTTCCCGCCGACCTGACAAATACACAACCTGTGTGGGAGCTGGCTTGCCAGCGAAGGGGCCCTTCAGCCATGCATCGCCAATGAAGACGTCTTCGCTGGCGAGCCAGCTCCTACGGATCGCCGTTAGAGGCTGTAGTAGTAGCCGCGGCTGCGCAGGGCGACGATGCGCGGTCGGCCATCGGGGTGTGGGCCGATCTTCTTGCGCAGGTTGCTGACGTGCATGTCCAGGCTGCGGTCGTACAGGGTCAGCTTGCGGCCGAGAGCGATCTGCGCCAGTTCCTGTTTGTCCAGGGGCTCGCCGGGTTGCTTGAGCAGGGCTTCCAGCAGGCGGCTTTCGGACACCGTGAGGGTGAACTCTTGCTCATCGATGCTGACCACGCCGCGCACCGGGCTGAAACACAGGTCGCCCAGTTCCATCTGGCTGGACACCGCTGCCGGGTGGCTACGACGCAGCACAGCCCGCAGGCGGGCGGTCAGTTCCCGTGGATCGCAGGGTTTGGCCAGGTAATCATCGGCGCCGAGTTCCAGGCCGAGGATACGGTCCAGGGGCTCGCCCCGGGCCGAGAGCATCAGCACCGGCAGATCCGGGTGATCGCTGCGCAACTGCTTGAGCAGCTCCAGGCCACTGCCATCGGGCAACATCACATCCAGCACCACGGCCGCCGGAGCGGTTTGCGCCAGTGCACGACGTGCGCTCTGGCCGTCGTGACAGGCACGTACCTGAAACCCTTCCTGGCTCAGCCAACTGCTCAGGAGCTCACACAGCTCCTGGTCATCATCAATAAGTAACAGCTCGCTCATGACTCACTCAATTTAGCCATTGTCGACGTTTTCGACTCGCTCCACTGGCGAAGATACCGCAGAGCAGAGCCAATAGCGCTACCCCGGCGCCAATGACAAACCATTGTTGCTGGTCGGTCAGCAGGCGCGGCAGCGGACTGCTGGCCTGGGCTTCCTTGAGTTGCAGCTTCAAGCGCTGGTTCTCCTGGCGCAACCGGGCCAGCAGCGGGCTTTCGCGTTCGCCATCGGCAGTTTGTAATTGTTTGCTCAGTTCTTCCCGTTGCCGTTCGCTTTCTTTCAAGCGTTGCTGCAGCTCGGTGATGTGGCTGCCGGCGCTCAGGGAAAGTGGCGTCGAATTGCCACCCTCGGCGTATTCTTCACCGTGGGCGGGTGCCACCATCGACAACGTGACCAACATCAGACACAACGGACCCTTGCGCATCGCGACTCCTGATTCCAATACGAGTATTGGGCAGGTTGTCGGCCGGAAAACGGGAATAATGAGCGATTGAGCGCGCGATGAACCGACAAGGTTCATCGCGTGGGGGCAGTGGCGAGAAGAGAGTTACGGCAGGACTTGCTTGAACGGCTTGACCAGAACGTTGGCGTAGACGCCTGCGGCGATGTACGGATCGGCGTCGGCCCAGGCCTGGGCGGCGCTCAGGGAATCGAATTCGGCGACGATCAGGCTGCCAGTGAAACCCGCCGCGCCCGGATCATTGCTGTCGACCGCCGGATTCGGACCGGCCAGAACGATGCGGCCTTCGCCCTTGAGCACTTGCAGGCGCTCGAGGTGCGCAGGCCGTGCGGCCAGGCGGGCTTCCAGGGAGTTGGCGACGTCTGTGGCAATGATTGCGTAAAGCATGTCAGTCCTCGGTTTTTGGCGTAGTGGTATCGGCATCGTGCAGATGGCGGGACAGGTAGATGCCCTGGCCGACCAGGAACAGCAAAGTCATGCCCAGGCTGCCGAAGACCTTGAAGTCGACCCAGTAGCTCTGGAAGGTGAACGCGACAAACAGGTTGGCGGCACCGCAAAACAGGAAGAAGGCGATCCAGGCGATGTTCAGGCGCGTCCAGACCGGCTCCGGCAAGGTCAGCGCGTGGCCCATGATGCGCTTGATCAGCAGGCTGTCACCGACGAAGTGGCTGCCGATGAACCCCAGGGCGAACAGCCAGTTGACCACCGGGGCTTTCCACTTCAGGAACGTCTCGCTGTGGAACGCCAGGGTCAGGCTGCCGAAGACCAGGCAGGCGACCAGGGTCAGCCACTGGCTCTTCTCCAGCTTGCGCTGTTTGATGAACAGTGTGCCGTAGACCACCAGCGAGCTGACGATCAGCATCGCGGTGGCGCTGTAAATGCCGCCTACAGTGAGCTCATGACCGGCGATGTCGACGACCCGTGGATCGATCTTGAAGACGATGAAAAACAGCAGGAGCGGGATGAAATCGATGAATTGTTTCACAGTGGCAGCCAGAAGCAGGATGTGGCGGCATAATAACAAACATATGGGCGCGCGATAGCGCCAGCTGATTTGAGGTTACAAAGCCCTGTGAATGTTGATTTGCACTGCCATAGCACGGCCTCCGATGGCGCCCTGGCGCCTGCGGTTCTGGTGGCGCGGGCGTTCGAGAAAGGCGTGCGAGTCCTGGCCCTGACCGATCACGACACCCTTGAAGGCCTTGACGAGGCCCGCCACGCGGCCACCGAACTGGGGATGCAACTGGTCAATGGCGTCGAGTTGTCCTGCACCTGGGGCGGCGCGACCATTCATGTGTTGGGTTACGGTTTTGATGTGAACGCCGCGCCGTTGGTCGAGGCCATCGCCAGATTGCATGATGGCCGCTGGCTGCGCTCCGAGGAAATCGGCCGTAAACTGGCGCTCAAAGGTATGCCGGGGGCGCTGGAGGGCGCCCGCAAGATCCAGCAGGAACTGGGCGACAGCGGTAACGCGCCGGCCCGCCCGCATTTCGCCGACTGGATGGTGCAAGAAGGTTTCGTCAAGGACCGCGCCGAGGCGTTCCGTAAATGGCTGGGTGCCGGCAAGCTGGGCGACGTCAAGCAACACTGGCCGACCCTTGAAGAAACCGTCGAAACCCTGCGCGCAGCCAAAGCCTGGGTCAGCCTGGCACACCCCTGGCACTACGAATTCACCCGAAGCAAGCGTCGTCGCCTGATTGCCGACTATATTCAAGCAGGGGGCCACGCCATCGAAGTGGTCAATGGCTACCAGCCTGCCGAGCAAGTGGGCAGCCTGGCCATTCTGGCCCGCGAGTTCGGTCTGCTGGTCAGCGCCGGCAGTGATTTTCATGGCCCTGGAGGCTGGTCGGAGATCGGTGAATACCGGCCACTCCCGGAGGATCTGCCACCACTATGGTGTCGATTCAAACATGACCCAGTTATTGCCGCCGTCTGAACAGGTAGAGAATGTGAGTCAATTTTTCCAGATTCATCCGGAAAACCCGCAAGCGCGCCTGATCAAACAGGCAGTCGAGATCATCCGCAAGGGCGGGGTGGTGATTTATCCCACAGACTCTTCCTACGCCATTGGTTGCCAGATCGGCGACAAAGTGGCTGTGGAGCGCGTGCGACGTTTGCGCGGGCTGGATGAAAAGCATAACTTCGCACTGATTTGCTGCGATCTGTCGCAATTGGGGCTGTTTGCCAAGATCGACACCGGCACTTTCCGCTTGCTCAAGGCCCACTTGCCGGGGCCGTACACGTTCATTCTCAACGCCACCCGCGAAGTACCGCGACTGTTGTTGCACCCGAAGAAGCGCACCATCGGCCTGCGGGTGCCAAGCCATCCGATTGCCCTGGCACTGCTGGAGCAACTCGGCGAGCCGTTGATGAGCGTGAGTCTGATCATGCCCGGTGAAACCGACCCTATGTTCGATCCCTATGAAATGCGCCAGTTGCTCGAACACCAGGTCGATCTGATCATCGACGGCGGCTTCGGCGGGATCAAGGCGTCCACCGTGATCAACCTCGCCGACGGTGAGCCGGAAGTGATTCGCGTTGGTTGCGGCGACCCTGCGCCGTTCATGGTCGAGGCCTAGATGTCCGCAGTAGAACCCGTCGACAGTCAGGCCGGAGCCCAGCAGGAACTGCCTTTCGCCATGGTCTATGGCCAGGCGGTCATGGAAATGCCGCTGGACCTGTACATCCCGCCGGATGCCCTTGAGGTCTTCCTCGAAGCCTTCGAAGGGCCCCTCGACCTGCTGCTGTACCTGATCCGCAAACAGAACATCAACATTCTCGACATCCCGGTGGCGGAAATCACCCGCCAGTACATGGGCTACGTCGAGTTGATGCAGTCGGTGCGCCTGGAGCTGGCCGCCGAGTACCTGGTGATGGCTGCGATGCTGGCCGAGATCAAGTCGCGGATGTTGTTGCCACGGGCTGAAACCGTCGAAGACGAGGAGGAAGACCCGCGCGCCGAGCTGATTCGCCGCTTGCAGGAGTACGAGCGCTTCAAGGCTGCCGCCGAAGGCATCGATGGCCTGAGCCGCGTCGGTCGCGACGTGGTGGTGCCCAAACTCGACGCCCCGCAGGCCCGGGCACGCAAGCTGTTGCCGGACGTGCGCCTGTCCGAGCTGCTGTTGTCCATGGCCGAGGTGTTGCGCCGTGGCGACATGTTCGAAAGCCATCAGGTCAGCCGCGAGGCGCTGTCGACCCGCGAGCGCATGAGCGATGTGCTGGAACGGCTCAAGGGCGGCGGTTTCGTGCCATTTGTCGAGCTGTTCACCGCTGAAGAAGGGCGCCTGGGGGTGGTGGTGACCTTTATGGCGATCCTTGAACTGGTCAAGGAATCCCTGGTCGAGCTGGTGCAGAATGAGCCATTTGCCGCGATCCACGTGCGAGCGCGAGCCGAATAACGAGTCGAAACATGAACCTGACTGAACCCCGTGATCTGGCACCCTTGCTTGAAGCCTTTCTGTTGGCTTCGGGAAAGCCGCAATCCCTGGAAAACCTGTTCGAACTCTTCGAAGAAGGCGAGCGCCCGGAACCGCCGGTCTTCAAGAAGGCCCTGGCGATTCTGGCCAAGTCCTGTGATGGCCGCGCGTTTGAGTTGAAGGAAGTGGCCTCGGGTTATCGCCTGCAAATTCGCGAGAAATTTGCGCCTTGGGTCGGGCGTCTGTGGGAAGAGCGCCCGCAGCGTTACTCCCGCGCCATGCTGGAAACCATGGCCCTGATCGCCTATCGCCAGCCGATCACCCGTGGCGAAATCGAAGACGTGCGGGGCGTGGCGGTCAACAGCAACATCGTCAAGACGTTGATGGAACGGGAGTGGATCCGCATCGTCGGCTACCGTGACGTGCCCGGCAAACCGGCGATGTTCGCCACCACCAAGGCGTTCCTCGATCACTTCAACCTGAAAAACCTCGACGACCTGCCGCCGCTGGCGGAACTGCGCGAGCTGGAACCGGATCCGGTGCTCGATTTCGATGACGCTCCCGTACCTGCCGGTCTGCAAGAGTTGGCCGATGCCAGCGCCGAACCGGAAGAGCCGAAGGAAGAAACCAGTTTCCACACGCTGCTGCTGGAACTGGACAGCATGGAAGAGGGGCTCAAGACCGACTTCGACGATCTGCTGCGTGATGGGGCGTCGTCTGAATTCGATCCGCAACAGTCGGATATCGAACCGGAAGTCGAAGCGGCACAGCCCGAGCCCGAGCCCGAGCCCGAGCCCGAGCCTGAGCCGGAAATTGAACCGGAGCAAGAAGACGACATCCTTGGCGTTGCCGAAGCTCGGGAAAAGCTTCTGGCCGCTGTAGCTGCGCTCGAACAGCCGAAACCCGAGCCCGAGCTTTCAGACGAAGAGGCCGAAGCCCGGGCTCTGGCGGAAGCCATCGAAGCAGAGCGTCGCCAGTTCGAAGACTGAACGCAACTTCCGCGAACACCAAAGATCCCTGTAGGAGCGGCGGACCGGCCGGCGGAAAAACAAATAACCTTGCCTTGATCAGCTAGTCTCTGATGCGCAAACGCCCTCATGCGCGTATGATTCGCGACCCTTCGGCGATCCCTTCGCCCAAGTACCCAGTTTTCAGACCACACCGGGAGGTGCCCAGATGAGTATCAAAGACCAGCAAGACGACCAGCCAATCGGCCCAGCAGGCGAAAAACTGCAGAAAGTCCTCGCCCGTATCGGCGTCGGCTCGCGCCGTGACGTGGAAGCCTGGATCAGCCACGGCCGCATCAAGGTCAACGGCAAAGACGCCACCCTTGGCCAGCGTGTCGACATGCACGACGCCATCACCATCGATGGCAAGGTGATCAAGCGTGAAGAGGCCGCCGAGTCGGTCCGCCGCGTGATCATGTACAACAAACCCGACGGCGAAATCTGCACCCGTGTCGACCCTGAAGGTCGTCCGACGGTGTTCGACAAGCTGCCGCGTCCGAAAGAAGGGCGCTGGATCAACATCGGCCGCCTGGACATCAACACCACCGGTTTGCTGATGTTCACCACCGACGGTGAATTGGCCAACCGTTTGATGCACCCGTCCTACGAGATGGACCGCGAGTACGCCGTGCGTGTACGCGGTGAAGTCGACGACGAAATGATCGAGCGCCTGAAGGCTGGCGTTGTCCTTGAAGATGGCCCGGCCAGGTTCACCGACATCAAGCAGGCGCCAGGTGGCGAAGGTTTCAACCACTGGTACCACTGCGTGGTGATGGAAGGTCGTAACCGTGAAGTGCGTCGTCTGTGGGAATCCCAGGGCTTGGTGGTCAGCCGTCTGAAGCGCGTGCGTTTCGGTCCGGTGTTCCTCAACTCCGACCTGCCGATGGGCCGCTGGCGTGAAATGAGCCAGTACGAAGTCGACATTCTCAGCGCCGAAGTTGGCCTGACGCCGGTAGCCATGCCGCAACTGAACGCCAAGAGCAAGGACAAGCTTGACCGGATGCAGCGCAAGTCGTCGCGGCCGATGGCCAGGACCGAGCGTGTACGCACCCTGCGTCCAGCGAATGGCGGACCTGCTGCCCCGCGTGATAACCGCGAGCCGCAGATCGAAGGCGAGCGTCCAGGTCGCAAGCCAGCCGCCCGTCAGGACGGCGAACGCGGTCCACGCACGCCACGTCCGGCCAACGGCCGTAGCGAGCGTGGCGAAGGTCGTGGTACGCCGGTAGCCGATCGCCCGGTCGACACCAAGCGCCCGGCCAAGCCTGCGCCGAAGCGTCCGGGGATCAAACTGGTCGACGGCGACGCGCCATCGGGCAAACGCCGTGGCGCACCGGCTGGTTCCGGCCAGCGTCCGGGCTTCGGTCGTCGCAAGCCGGAGTAATCGGCTGAGCGCTTCATAAAAACGCCAACCTTCGGGTTGGCGTTTTTTTTGGCCTGGCTTTATATCTGTGTCGTTTTTGAGGACGCCATCGCGAGCAAGCTCGCTCCCACAGGGAAATGAGTTTGCTTGGAGAATCGCGATCAAAATGTGGGAGCGAGCTTGCTCGCGATGGCGTCAGTCGCTGCACCGAGAACTCCAATGTGGAAATCCGGATTTACGCCCTGTAAAGAAAACCTGACGAAATCCGCAGATTAACCCCGTGGATTCGCCACTTCCTGGATTCCGTAAGAAAACTCTTACGCGTCAGCGCCTTCCTTCCTACATCCGACTCTCTAGCCCGCTTGTTTCATCGCTCCAGTCAGGGTGTCATGCGCGCCATGCCTGTCGTGCAGGTGCATAACAAAAAGGAGGCGCAATGAACGCCGCAATCCATCTCCATCTCTCTGCGAGAGGCGGTTTACCTGCCTTTCCCGCCGATGATCCGCAAGGATCTGACCCATTTTTTGCAGCCGCCCGAGCCTCTCGGGGCGGACACAGGCAATCCCGGCCATAGACACGCTTGTCCAGCGGGTCTGGCAGCAGGGGGTTACAGGTGTACAATGCGCCGCGTTTTACCTGTGACCTCCTGCGCACCTGCGCAAACCTCAAGGCTATCCGCCTTGTTCACTCCGTCGCGTCACGAGCGTGTCGGGTTCGATTTCGTCGCAGATAAAAACAAACAGGTGACGCATGACCGTTGTAAATACGCTGAACTCCTGGTGCCTGCGCTGGGGTTTGATCGGTGCCGCTTAACGCCTTTCTTGAGCAGCAACGTCTTCTGAACATAATCAAACCTTGCGTGAGACCCTTTTCATGAGTGGACAAAACCCGCAATCAGGCGAGCTCAAACGCGGCCTGAAAAATCGCCACATTCAATTGATCGCCCTCGGTGGCGCGATCGGTACCGGCTTGTTCCTCGGTTCGGCCGGGGTATTGAAATCCGCCGGCCCGTCGATGATCCTCGGTTATGCCATCTGCGGCTTCATCGCCTTCATGATCATGCGCCAACTGGGCGAAATGATCGTCGAGGATCCGGTGGCCGGTTCCTTCAGCCACTTCGCGCACAAGTACTGGGGCGGCTTTGCCGGCTTCCTGTCGGGCTGGAACTGCTGGATTTTGTACATTCTGGTGGGCATGTCCGAGCTGACGGCCGTCGGCAAGTACATCCACTACTGGGCCCCGGACATCCCGACCTGGGCTTCTGCAGCTGCCTTCTTCGTGCTGATCAACGCCATCAACCTGGCCAACGTCAAAGTGTTTGGCGAGGCCGAGTTCTGGTTTGCAATCATCAAGGTCGTGGCGATCGTCGGCATGATTGCCCTGGGCAGCTACCTGCTGGTCAGCGGCAATGGCGGTCCGCAAGCCGCGGTCAGTAACCTGTGGTCCCACGGTGGCTTCTTCCCGAACGGTGTCAGCGGTCTGGTGATGGCCATGGCTTTCATCATGTTTTCCTTCGGTGGTCTGGAAATGCTCGGTTTCACCGCTGCCGAAGCCGACAAGCCGAAAACCGTGATCCCGAAAGCCATCAACCAGGTGATCTACCGGATCCTGATTTTCTACATCGGTGCCCTGGTCATCCTGCTGTCGTTGACCCCGTGGGACAGCTTGCTGACCACCCTGAACGCCTCCGGTGATTCCTATAGTGGCAGTCCGTTCGTGCAAGTGTTCTCGATGCTGGGCAGCAACACCGCCGCGCACATCCTCAACTTCGTGGTCCTGACGGCGGCGTTGTCGGTGTACAACAGCGGTACCTACTGCAACAGCCGCATGCTGCTGGGCATGGCCGAGCAGGGCGATGCGCCGAAAGGTCTGGCGAAGATCGACAAGCGCGGCGTGCCGGTGCGTTCGATCCTGGCCTCGGCCGCCGTGACGCTGATCGCGGTGCTGCTGAACTACCTGATCCCGCAAAACGCGCTGGAATTGTTGATGTCGCTGGTCGTGGCCACCCTGGTAATCAACTGGGCGATGATCAGCTACTCGCACTTCAAGTTCCGCCAGCACATGAACAAGACCAAACAGACGCCGCTGTTCAAGGCCCTGTGGTACCCGTACGGGAACTACATCTGCCTGGCGTTCGTGGTGTTCGTCCTCGGTGTGATGTTGTTGATTCCGGGGATCCAGACATCGGTGTACGCGATTCCGGTGTGGCTGGTGTTCATGTGGGTCTGCTACGGCATCAAGAACAAGCGCAGTGCGCAACATGCACTGCAGGCAGCAATGAAGTAACTCAGTCGCACAAACAACGAACCCGGCCATGTGCCGGGTTTTTTGTGTGCGCTGCAAAAACCTGTGGGAGCGTGGCTTGCCCGCGATGAACGATAACGCGGTGTACCTGATAAACCGTGGCGCCTGAATCGCGGGCAAGCCACGCTCCCACAAGGTCCGCATTCATTCAATCTAATCGCGGTATCCTGAACACCCTCGAATACGGACGCTTTCCCATGCTGGTCATTTCCAACAACGTGCACCTGCCGGATGCCGAGATCGAGTTGACGGCCATTCGCGCCCAGGGCGCCGGTGGGCAGAACGTCAACAAGGTCTCCAGTGCCGTGCACCTGCGCTTCGACATTCCGGCATCGTCCTTGCCCGAGTTCTACAAGGAGCGGCTACTGGCGCTGCGTGACAGCCGCATCACCAGCGAGGGTGTGTTGATCATCAAGGCTCAGCAATACCGGACGCAGGAGCAGAACCGTGCGGATGCCCTGGAGCGTTTGATCGAACTGATCCAGAGCGCCACCAAGGTCGAGAAAAAACGCCGTCCAACCAAGCCGACCCTCGGCTCGAAGACCCGTCGCCTCGAATCCAAGAGCAAGCGCGGCAACATCAAGGCCGGGCGCGGCAAGGTCGACTTCTAGCGGGCGTCCCGCGCTTCGCGTTGCTTTGGTGCCTGCCGATACAAGTAAAGGCTCAGTATCAAACCGCTTACCGCGGCAAGGGCGGCGAACAGGAAGATCGACGCGAAACCGAACCCGGCCGCAATCGCCCCGGCCAGCGGCCCGGTAATCCCCAGCGACAAGTCGATGAACAGAGAATAGGCGCCGACCGCCGCGCCACGGCTGGAGGCCGGGACCAGGTTGACCGCTTCCACCCCCAGCGCCGGAAACACCAGCGAAAAGCCGAAGCCGCTCAGCGCCGCTCCCGCCAGCGCCCAATGTGCATCGGGTGCCAGCCACAGCAACAGCAATCCGAGGGTTTCCACCGACAGGCAGGCAATGGCCACGCGAAAGCCGCCGAGGCGGTTGATCAGGTTGCCGAACAGCAAGCGCGCGCCGATGAAACTGGCGCCGAACAGGCTCAGGCACAGCACGGCGTTATCCCAGTGTTGCGTGGCGTAATACAGGGTGATGAAGGTGGCGATGGTGCCAAAACCAATGGAGCCCAGGGCCAGTCCGCAGCCGTGGGGGAAGACCCGCCCGAGCACGTGCATGAACGGCAGGCGCTCACCGGCAACGATCGGCGCGGCGGTTTTCGGCCAGGCCAGCAGCAGGCCGAGCACGGCCAGCAACACAATGCTCACGCCCATGCTCCACAAGCCCAGGCGATGGACGAGCAGCACGCCCAAGGGCGCACCGACGGCCAGTGCACCGTAGCTGGCGATACCATTCCACGAGATGACCTTGGCGGTATTCACCGCGCCGACCCTGCCAATGCCCCAGCCAATCGAGCCGGAGCCCACCAGGCTTTCCGCGCTGCCGAGCACCAGGCGGCCGATCAGCAGGCTGAACAGGCTCAAGGCCGGCAGGCTCTGGGTCCAGGCCGAGAGCAACATGAACACACCACTCAAGCCGCAACCGGCCAGGCCATACATCACGGCCAGTTTGCTGCCCTTGTTGTCGATGATCTTCCCGGCATAGGGGCGGCTGAGCAGGGTGGCCAGGTATTGCACGCTGATCACCAGGCCCGCGATCACCGCGCCGAACCCCAGGTCGCTGTGGACGTAACCGGGCAATACGGCCAGGGGGATGCCGATGTTCAGGTAGCCGATAAAGGTGAAAAGGACGATGGAAACGACTTGCAGCGTGACCGCCAGGGGGCGCTGGTTTTCAGGCATGGGTAAAGGTCCACGGTAAAGCAGGATAGATAGGCTGCTTATGATAGCGGTGTGGACGGTCGCAGGTTGTGAAAAAGTAAAACTATTTGCCGGGCGCTGTCATTCAGGTTTGACGGGGGCGACCAGCTGCGTGGTGACCAGGGCGGCCAGCGCATTTTCCTGGGTGCCGAAGCGGGCGAGCAAGGCGGATTGTTTCTCGGGAGAGAGGCGATTCCAGATCTCGATCATTTTCTCGGCGGTGCCGATCAGGACGCTGGCCTGCGCTTCGCTGAATTCATCGGTCATGGATAGAGTTCTCGTTTCAGGCAGTGTGGAAAGCGCATGTTAGCGCTTTCCACACGGTCTGTACGGTGGGTGTTTCAGTCTTCTCTGTCAGCCTGGCGGCGGTCAGTAGCTTCTTTCGGCTGGGGCTGTTGGGCACAGGCTTGCTGCGTGGTCGTCTGCTCAGGTACGTGCAGGCTTGGGAAGGGGAGATTAGGGATCTCGTGCATGGTTGCGCTCCTCGCTAAGTCTGTTGATAGATCTGGTAGATCCGCGCTTTAAAAAAAGCCTGGGCAGGATACCGCACTGAAAATGACAAACAGACTTTTATATCCATTTGTTGCGACGGATGGGGTTGTATAGACAGATCTCTGTAGGAGCGAGCTTGCTCGCGATGGTGTGTCAGACAATGTTGATGTCGACTGAAATACCATCGCGAGCAAGCTCGCTCCTACAGAGGGGGGCAGGGTTATTTGCAGACGCTGGCTATCGCCTCGGCCAACAGATCCAGGCGTGTGGCATCAATGCCCGCGACGTTGGCCCGGCCGGAGCTGACCATGTACACGCTATAATGATCGCGCAGGTTCTTCACTTGTTCCGGCGACAGGCCTGTGTAGGAGAACATCCCGCGTTGCACGCCAATGTGCGCAAACCGCTCGCGCAAACCGTGTGGCTCCAGCGCCTCCACCAGACCGCTACGCAGTTGGGCGATACGCAAGCGCATGGCTTCCACTTCGTCAGCCCAGAGATTTTTCAGCTCCGGGTCGCCGAGGATGGTCGCGACCACGGCCGCACCGTGATCCGGTGGCGTCGACCACAGGTTGCGGGCAATGTTGGCCAGTTGGCTGCGGATGTCGGTGAGCTTGTCGGCGGTTTTCGCGCAGACAATCAGCGCGCCGGTGCGGTCGCGGTACAGGCCGAAGTTCTTCGAGCAGGAACTGGTGATCAGCAGCTCCGGCAACTCGGCGGCGAACAGTCGGGTCGACCAGGCATCCTGTTCCAGGCCATCGCCGAATCCCTGATACGCGAAGTCGATCAGTGGCAGCAGTTCGCGCTTGCGTACGACCTCCAGCACCCGCTGCCAGTCATCCCGGGACAGGTCGAAGCCGGTCGGGTTATGGCAGCAGGCGTGCAGCAACACCACGTCACCCTTGGGCGCTTCATTGAGCGCCGCCAGCATGCCGTCGACGTCAAGACGGTTGTCACTGCCCACATACGGGTAGTGGCTGACCTTGACCTTGGCTGTCGCAAAAATCGTTTCGTGGATCGGCCAGGTCGGGTTGCTCAACCAAACGCCACGGCCCGGCAGGCATTGGGCGATGAAGTCCGCGCTCAGGCGCAGCGCACCCGTGCCACCCGGTGTCTGGGTGGCGCCGGCGCGTTGTGCGCTGATCAGCTTCGAGTCGGCACCCAGCACCAGCTCACTGATGGCCTTGCCGAACGCGGGCTCGCCGTGACCACCGATATAAGTCTTGGTGGACTGGCGATCCACCAGGCGCTGCTCGGCAAGCTTCACCGACTCGAGAATCGGAGTCAGGCCCTGGGCGTCTTTGTAGACACCCACGCCCAAATCGAACTTGCGCGGGTTCGGGTCCTGCGCGTAGGCCTCCATCAGGCCGAGGATCGGGTCGCCTGGCACTCGACCGATGGCGTCGAAGTGCATTACTTGCGGCCCTCGGCGTCCTTGGCCACTTCGTCGGTGCGCGCGGCCATGATGAAGTCGTTGCGGTGCAGGCCTTTGATCGAGTGGCTCCACCAGGTCACGGTGACTTTGCCCCACTCGGTCAGCAGGCCCGGGTGGTGGCCTTCGGCCTCGGAGATTTCACCGACGGCGTTGGTGAACGCCAGGGCATGTTTGAAGTTCTTGAACAGGAAGACTTTTTCCAGTTGCATGACGCCGTCGCGTACTTCGATGTTCCAGTCCGGGATCTGCTTGATCAGGATCGGCAGTTCTTCATCGCTGACTTGTGGGGCGTCGGCGCGGCAGGCTTCGCAATGGGCTTGAGTTAATGCGGTCATGATGTGTTCCTGAAATCGAATGTTGGGAAATCGGCCCTCAGTGCTACCACGCTAATCCAAAGCGATGGTTTCTGACAGGCTCACTTGATTCTAAAAGCGGCGGATCACGCAGCTTTTGGTTTTGGCGGAAACTTCGGTGCGTGCAGACCCATCTGCATCGCTTGCTTGACCATGCCCATGATGTCTTCGTGAGCGAGGTCGAACAGACGCTTGAGATTTGGCAACGCAAAGTACAGTGGCTGCAATATGTCGATGCGGTAAGGCGTGCGCATGCATTCCAGCGGATCGAATGCCTGATGCTCAGGCTCGTCCGACAGGCAATACACGGTCTCTTTGGGTGAAGACAGAATGCCGCCGCCGTAGATGCGTTGGCCTTGCGGGGTGTCAACCAGACCGAACTCGATGGTCATCCAGTACAGGCGCGCCAGGTACACGCGTTCTTCCTTGGTCGCCTTGAGGCCGAGCTTGCCGTAGGTGTGGGTGAATTCGGCGAACCACGGGTTGGTCAGCAGCGGGCAGTGACCAAAGATCTCGTGGAAAATGTCCGGCTCTTGCAGGTAATCCAGTTCTTCGCGGGTGCGAATAAAGGTCGCCACTGGAAACTGCTTGCTGGCCAGCAATTCGAAAAAGGTCTGGAAAGGGATCAGCGCCGGTACGCGGGCAACCTGCCAGCCAGTGGTTTCACCGAGGACCTTGTTGATTTCGCCGAGCTGAGGAATGCGGTCGTGGGGCAGACCGAGTTTTTCGATACCGTCCAGGTACTCCTGGCACGCACGCCCTTCGATCACTTTCAGTTGACGGGTGATCAGCGTGTTCCACACCGCGTGTTCTTCAGCGGGGTAGTCGATAAAACCTTGCGCATCGGGCTCGCGAGCCACGTATTGCGTCTGCTTCATGCTGCTCTCCTGCTAGGGGACTTCGTTCTTGTTATGTACTGCTATGGACCTAGAAATACTCCATGAATTGCACCGTTGCAGCAGGTGCCCGGCATCGTACGTAGGAAAAATCCTCGATAATCGTAAAGTTTTCGTTACGTATTGGGCGTCAGTGCATAAATGTTGAGATTGATGGGTGGGAAAAGCTCTCCACCTGTCACATAATCTTTACGACTATCTGCGCGCCTCGAAAGAAAATGCGATCGGGCGTGTGCCGCAAACCTTATTCATTGCTTTTCAGGCCTTTCATATGCGTATCAAAGTCCATTGCCAGAACCGCATCGGCATCCTGCGCGACATTCTCAATCTGCTGGTGGAGTACGGGATCAACGTGGCCCGCGGTGAGGTGGGTGGTGAGCATGGCAATGCCATCTACCTGCATTGCCCGAACCTGATCAACATTCAGTTCCAGGCCTTGCGTCCGAAGTTCGAAGCGATTGCCGGGGTTTTCGGCGTCAAGCGTGTAGGGCTGATGCCCAGCGAGCGTCGGCACATGGAGCTCAATGCACTGCTCGGTGCGCTGGAGTTTCCGGTGCTGTCGATCGACATGGGCGGCTCCATCGTCGCGGCTAACCGTGCGGCGGCGCAGTTACTCGGGGTGCGGGTCGACGAGGTGCCGGGGATTCCTCTGTCGCGCTACGCCGAAGATTTCGATTTGCCGGAACTGGTGCGCGCCAACAAGTCGCGGATCAACGGGCTGCGGGTCAAGGTCAAGGGTGACGTATTCCTGGCCGACATCGCACCGCTGCAATCGGAGCATGACGACAGCGAGGCCATGGCCGGTGCGGTGCTGACGCTGCACCGCGCCGACCGGGTGGGCGAGCGCATCTACAACGTGCGCAAGCAGGAGTTGCGCGGCTTCGACAGCATCTTCCAAAGCTCGAAAGTCATGGCCGCCGTAGTGCGCGAAGCGCGGCGCATGGCGCCACTGGATGCGCCGCTATTGATAGAAGGCGAAACCGGCACCGGCAAAGAGTTGCTGGCGCGGGCCTGCCATCTGGCCAGTCCTCGCGGGCAGTCGCCGTTGATGGCGCTCAATTGCGCCGGATTGCCGGAGTCCATGGCCGAGACGGAATTGTTCGGTTACGGCCCTGGTGCCTTTGAAGGGGCGCGAGCCGAGGGCAAGCTCGGACTGCTGGAACTGACGGCGGGCGGTACGCTGTTTCTCGATGGCGTCGGGGAAATGAGCCCGCGCTTGCAGGTGAAGTTGCTGCGCTTTTTGCAGGACGGTTGCTTCCGTCGTGTAGGCAGCGATGAAGAGGTCTACCTTGATGTGCGGGTGATCTGCGCGACCCAGGTCGATCTGTCTGAACTGTGCGCTCGCGGTGAGTTCCGTCAGGACCTCTATCACCGCTTGAATGTGTTGTCGCTGCACATCCCGCCGCTGCGCGAATGCCTCGACGGCTTGACGCCGCTGGTGGAGCACTTCCTCGATCAGGCCAGCCGGCAGATTGGTTGTTCGCTGCCCAAACTCGCTCCGGCGGCCATGGAGCGACTCAGCCACTACCATTGGCCGGGTAACGTGCGGCAACTGGAAAACGTGCTGTTCCAGGCGGTTTCCCTGTGCGACGGCGGTACGGTCAAGGCCGAGCACATTCGTTTGCCTGACTATGGTGTGCGTCAGCCCCTTGGCGATTTTTCGCTGGAAGGCGGGTTGGACGAGATTGTCGGGCGCTTTGAGAAAGCCGTGCTGGAGCGCTTGTATTCCGAGCACCCGAGCAGTCGGCAATTGGGCAAGCGGCTCGGGGTTTCGCATACCACCATTGCCAACAAGTTGCGTGAGTACGAGGTTGGCAAGGACAACAGCATTTAAGATCAAAAGATCGCAGCCTGCGGCAGCTCCTACACCGACCGAGTACACCCGCGACATTGCGGCGTACGCATAAACTGTAGGAGCTGCCGCAGGCTGCGATCTTTTGATCCGTTGCCGCGAAGCGGCATGACACCGCCGGTTTTTCGTCTCTGATACAAATCCCTCAATCCCCTCTGAATCCTCAAAGTCCTTTGTTTGCCGGGCCTGGCGCCGCCAAAAACAAGTTGGTCTGCAAATTGCTTATGGCTCAGCAGTACAGCAGTGGACGGCAAACGTCCGGCAGGCAGAGGAACAATTGTGGACAAGTACCTTTATGTGGCAATGACCGGCGCCAGCCAGAATGCACTGGCGCAAAAGGCTCATGCCAACAACCTCGCGAACATCTCCACCAACGGCTTCCAGAAAGACCTGGAACAGGCCCGTTCGATGCCGGTGTTCGGTGACAGCTTTCCGGCGCGTGCGTTTGCCATGACCGAACGCCCAGCCACCGATTTCTCCCCTGGCTCACTGGTGGAAACCGGCCGCGACCTCGACGTTGCCGTGCAAGGCAACGGCTGGATTGCCGTACAGACTCCCGATGGTGCTGAAAGCTACGTGCGCACCGGTAGCCTGAACGTTGACGCCCTGGGCGTGCTGCGCGCCGGCAACGGCATGCCGGTCATGGGCAATGGCGGGCCGATTGCCGTGCCGCCGGAGCAGCAGATCGAAGTCGGTGAGGACGGCACCATCAGCATCCGCGCGATGGGCGAAGGTCCCCGGGTGATGGCTGAAGTCGACCGCATCAAGCTGGTCAACCCGGACCTCAAGAACATGACCAAAGGCCTGGATGGTTCGATCCACACCAAGGACGGCAAGCCGGCGCAGGCCGATGCCGGCGTCAAGCTGGTGTCCGGGTTCCTCGAGTCGAGCAACGTCAATGCCGTGGAAGAGATGACCTCGGTTCTGGCCTTGTCCAAGCAGTTCGAGCTGCACATCAAGATGATGAACACCGCCAAAGACGACGACCAGGCCATGGCTCGGGTCTTGCAGATCAGCTAATTACCAGAACGTCGCGCCGTAAAACAGGCGCACGAGGAGAATCGAATGCTTCCGGCTCTATGGGTTGCCAAGACAGGTCTTTCCGCCCAGGACACCAACCTGACCACCATTTCCAACAACCTGGCCAACGTGTCGACCACGGGTTTCAAACGTGACCGCGCCGAGTTCCAGGACCTGCTCTACCAGATCAAGCGCCAGCCAGGCGCCCAGTCGACCCAGGACAGCGAACTGCCGACGGGGCTGCAACTGGGTACCGGTGTACGCATCGTCGGCACCCAGAAAAACTTCACCGCCGGCAGCCTGCAAACCACCGAGCAGCCACTGGACATGGCCATCGACGGTCGCGGCTTCTTCCAGATCCTGCAACCGGACGGCACCACGTCCTACACCCGTGACGGTACCTTCCACCTGGACTCCAACGGCCAGATCGTCAACGCCAGCGGCTTTGCCCTGGAGCCGGCCATCGTCATTCCGAACGAAGCGCAGACCTTCACGGTCGGTCGCGACGGCACTGTGTCCATCACCGTTGCCGGCAACCCGGCCGCCCAGGTGATCGGTAACCTGCAAACCGCCGACTTCATCAACCCGGCCGGCCTGCAGGCGGTAGGCAACAACCTGTTCCTGGAAACCGCCGCCAGTGGCGCGCCGCAAGTCGGCACTCCGGGCCTGAACGGTTTCGGCTCCACGCTGCAGAACACCCTGGAGACGTCCAACGTCAGCACCGTTGAGGAGATGGTCAACATGATCACCACCCAGCGCGCCTACGAGATGAACTCCAAGGTGATCTCCACCGCCGACCAGATGCTCTCGTTCGTAACGCAGAATCTGTAATCAAGTCTATGGGGCGGCCTTGAGGCTGCCTGCAACACCGTGAGGTAGGGTCATGAATCGCTATGTATCTGTTCTGGCACTGAGTGGGATCACCGCGCTCGCAGGTTGCGTGCCGGCGACGCCCAAGCCCAATGACCCTTACTACGCTCCGGTGTTGCCGCGCACGCCATTGCCGGCGGCGGCGAACAACGGCTCGATCTATCAGGCCGGTTTCGAACAGAACCTCTACAGCGACCGCAAGGCGTTCCGGATCGGTGACATCATCACCATCACCCTGAACGAAAGGACCCAGGCCAGCAAAAACGCCAACTCGCAAATTGGCAAGAACAGCAAGGCCAGCATCGGCCTGACCTCGCTGTTCGGCTCCACCCCCAACACCAACAATCCGTTTGGCAGTGGTGACCTGAGTCTGGACGCCAGCTATGAAGGCGACCGCGCGACCAAGGGCGACAGCAAAGCGGCGCAAGGCAACACCCTGACCGGCTCGATCACCGTGACCGTCGCCGATGTGCTGCCCAACGGCATCATCGCGGTGCGCGGCGAGAAGTGGATGACCCTCAACACCGGCGATGAGCTGGTGCGGATTGCCGGCCTGGTGCGCGCCGATGACATCTCCACCGACAACACTGTGTCGTCGACCCGTGTCGCCGATGCGCGCATCACCTACTCGGGCACCGGTTCGTTTGCCGATGCGAGTCAGCCAGGCTGGTTCGACCGTTTCTTCCTCAGCCCGCTGTTCCCTTTCTAGGTGGTCAGTTTGAATCTTAAACACCTGATGGTGGCCGCCTTGATGCTGTCCGCCGCGTTCAACGCGCAGGCCGAGCGCCTGAAGGACATCGCCAGCATTTCCGGCGTGCGTTCCAACCAATTGATCGGCTATGGCCTGGTGGTCGGGCTTAACGGCACCGGTGACCAGACGACGCAAACCCCGTTCACCCTGCAGACCTTCAACAACATGCTCTCGCAGTTCGGCATCAAGGTGCCGCCGGGTTCGGGCAACGTGCAGTTGAAGAACGTCGCGGCGGTGTCGATCAGTGCCGATTTGCCGGCGTTCGCCAAGCCGGGTCAGCAGGTCGACATCACCGTTGCGTCCATCGGCAACTCCAAGAGCTTGCGCGGCGGCACGTTGCTGCTGACACCGCTCAAGGGTATCGACGGCAACGTCTATGCGGTGGCCCAGGGCAACCTGGTGGTCGGCGGTTTCGATGCGGAAGGGCGAGACGGCTCGAAGATCACCGTCAACGTTCCGTCGGCCGGTCGCATCCCCGGTGGTGCGTCGGTGGAGCGTGCGGTGCCGAGCGGTTTCAACCAGGGCAACAGCCTGACGCTGAACCTCAACCGTTCCGACTTCACCACCGCCAAGCGCATCGTCGACAAGATCAACGACATGCTCGGCCCTGGCGTGGCCCAGGCCATCGACGGCGGTTCGATTCGCGTCACTGCGCCGCTCGATCCGAGCCAGCGCGTCGACTATCTGTCGATCCTGGAAAACCTCGAAATCGATCCGGGCCAGGCGGTGGCGAAAGTCATCATCAACTCCCGTACCGGTACCATCGTGATTGGCCAGAACGTCAAGGTATCCCCGGCCGCCGTGACCCACGGCAGCCTGACCGTGACCATCACCGAAGACCCGATCGTCAGCCAGCCCGGCCCTCTGTCCAATGGCACCACGGCGGTGGTGCCGCGTTCGAAGGTCAACGCCCAGCAGGAAGCCAAGCCGATGTTCAAGTTCGGCCCCGGCACCACCCTCGACGAGATCGTGCGGGCGGTGAATCAGGTCGGCGCGGCACCGGGTGACTTGATGGCTATCCTCGAAGCGCTGAAGCAGGCCGGCGCCCTGCAAGCCGACCTGATCGTGATCTGAGGACGGCCATTGTGGATATGCGCAAGAGCGGTCTGGTCAGCAGCAGCGATTCGGGCTCCTATTCGGACCTCAATCGTCTGAATCAGCTCAAGGTCGGCGACAAGAACAGCGACGGCAACCTGCGCAAGGTGGCGCAGGAGTTTGAGTCGCTGTTCCTCGGTGAGATGCTCAAGTCGATGCGCTCGGCCACTGAAGCATTGGGCCAGGACAACCCGCTGAACACGCCGGCGGCCAAGCAGTACCAGGAAATGTACGACCAGCAACTGGCGGTTTCCATGTCCCGGGAGGGCGGTGGTATCGGCCTGGCGGATGTGCTGATGCGCCAGATGTCGAAGAACAAACCGCTGGCACCGGGTGAAGCCGCCGCTGCGTCGCTGGCCAAACAAGAGGCCGCGAAAGCAGCCGTGCAAACGCCGGTGGCGGCGGGTACGGTCGCGCTCAATGGTCCGCTGTCGCGGGTCAATGGCCAGCGTCCGTTGTGGGCTTCACGTTCAGTCCATACGCCGCAGGAGGCGGGCGAGGGTGCCCATCGCAATGACATGGCACTGATCAATCAGCGACGCCTGGCATTGCCGCCGAAGCTGGCAGATCGTCTGTTGGCCGGGCTGGTGCCTTCGGCGACGACCACGGCTACGACGGCCATCAAAACTCAATTGCCAGAGCGCGCAACGACTACCGGTGCGGGACCGTTGTACAACGGCGACTGGCTGGCCAACGCGCAGCAATCCTCCACTGGCGGCATGCAGATCTACGGTCGCGCCATGGCGCAGATTCCTCTGGCGCCACCGAAGAAAGCCTTCGGTTCCGCCGATCAGTTCGTCAATACCATGTTGCCGATGGCCAAGGAAGCGGCGGCCCGGATCGGTGTCGATCCACGTTACCTGGTGGCCCAGGCGGCCCTGGAAACCGGTTGGGGCAAGTCGGTCATGCGTCAGCAGGATGGCAGCAGCAGCCACAACCTGTTCGGCATCAAGGCCGGCAACAGCTGGCAGGGCAATTCGGCGCGGGCGATCACCAGCGAATTCAGAAACGGGCAGATGGTCAAGGAGACGGCCGAGTTCCGTTCCTACGACTCCTACAAGGACAGTTTCCATGACCTTGTGACTTTGCTGCAGACCAATAATCGCTATCAAGATGTCGTGAAGTCGGCCGATAACCCAGAACAGTTTGTACGCGAGTTGCAGAAGGCCGGTTACGCAACCGACCCGGACTACGCAAGCAAGATTTCGCAGATAGCCAGGCAGATGACGAGTTACCAGAACTACGCTGCGGCGGGCGTTTCAACGAATTTATAAGGTCTGAATCATGAGTTTGCTCAATATCGGGATGTCGGGGCTCAGTGCTGGCCATAACTCGTTGGTGACGACCGGCAACAACATTGCCAACGTCGACACCGCCGGGTACTCGCGCCAGCAGTCTGTGCAGAGCACCAAAGGCTCGATTCAGTATGGCAATGTGTTCATCGGCACCGGCACGACGCTGGCCGATGTGCGCCGCGTGTACAACTCCTATCTCGATTCGCAACTGCGCACTGCCACCTCGCTCGACAGTGAAGCTACGTCGTACAACGCACAGGCCACGCCGCTGGACGCCACGCTTTCCGATACCAACACCGGGCTGACCGGTGTACTGCAGAAGTTCTTCACGTCGATGCAAGGCGTTTCGACCTCGGCCACCGACGACACGTCCCGCCAGTCGGTGCTGACCGGTGCCCAGGCCCTGTCCGCCCGCTTCAATTCGATTGCCAAGCAGTTGAACGACCAGAACACTAACCTGAACGGCAGCCTGGGCGACATGGCGGATCAGGTGAACAAGCTGTCCACCACGATTGCCACGCTCAACCAGAAGATTTCCGAACTCTCCACCGGCACCAACCAGCCAAACGACCTGCTGGACTCGCGCAACGAAGCCGTGCGCCAACTGTCCGAGCTGGTCGGTACCCAGGTGGTCGAGCGCGGCAACAGCTACGACATCTACATCGGCAGCGGTCAGCCACTGGTGGTCGGCAACACCACCAATACGCTGCAAACCGTACCGAGCCAGGGCGATCCATCGCGCATGGCGCTGCAGCTCAACCGTGGCTCCAGCACCATCGATGTGACTTCGGTGGTCAGCGGTGGCGAAATCGGTGGTCTGCTGACTTACCGCAAGGAAGTGCTCGACCCGTCGCTCAATGAGCTGGGGCGGGTGGCACTGGTGGTTGCCGACCAGATCAACAGCCAGCAGGCGCAGGGCATCGACAAGAACGGTGATTTCGGCGCGGCGATCTTCAACAACATCAACAGTGCCGCCCTGATCAGCCAGCGCAGCATTGCCGCGGCGGGCAACAGTGCCGGTTCCGGCAACCTGGATGTCACCATCAAGGACACCGGCAAGCTGACCACCAGCGACTATCAGGTGACGTTCACCAGCGCCACCAACTACACCGTCAAGCGCTCGGACGGCACCGACCTGGGCGCGTTCAGCACCACGACCACTCCGGCTCCGGTGATCGACGGCTTCAGCCTGAACCTCAACGGCGGTGCACTGAGCGCCGGGGATTCGTTCAAGGTGACACCGACCCGTGGCGCGGCGGCGAGTATCCAGACCGTGCTCACCGACCCGAAAAAAATCGCGGCCGCAGCACCCTTGACCGGCGTGACCAGTGCCAACAACGCCGGCACCTACACCCAGCCGACGCTGACCAGCACCCTCGATATCTACAACCCGGCGGCCCAGGCAGAAATGCAGACCGCGCTCAAGTACGCGACGCCGGTCAAGCTGGTGTTCGGCGCGGCCAGCAGCGGTAGCCAGAGCTACAATCTGGTCGATGCCAAGGGCAATTCGATCAGCACCGGCACCATCGTTCCTGGCCAGAGCAACACCCTGAACCTGAAAGTGGGCATGGTCGATGCCAGCGGTGCTGCGGTCATGGACACCAGCGTCACCCCGGCCGTGCAGAAGACCTTCACCGTGCAAACCACGGTCGGCGCCACGCCCGCCAGCGGCGAAAGCTTCACCATCAACCTGACCGGGGCGGCGTCTTCAGACAACCGCAACGCCCAAGCGCTGGTCGGCCTGCAAACCAGGCAGACCGTAGACACCGGCACAGCGAGCAAGGGCATCAGCCTGACCGATGCCTACAACAAGCTGGTGACCAACGTCGGCGCCAAGGCAGCCCAGGGCAAGTCCGACAGCGACGCCACCACGGCGATCCTGGCCAACGCCAAAGGTGCACGGGATTCGAACTCCGGGGTCGACCTGGATGAAGAAACCGGCAACCTGGTCAAGTACCAGCAGTACTACACCGCGTCTTCGCAGATCATCAAGGCTGCGCAGGAAATTTTCACCACGCTGATCAACAGCCTTTAAGGAGTCGTAATTCATGCGCATTTCCACCGCCCAGTATTACGAAATCACCGCTGCGAACTACCAGCGCAACTTCAACAAGGCCATCGCGACCAGTAACGAAGCCAGCAGCCTGACCCGCATCAACACCGCCGCCGATGATCCGATCGGTGCCGGTCGTTTGCTGGAGCTGGGTCAGCAGAGCGCGATGCTTGAACAGTACGGTACCAACATCGGCACCACCAAGAATGCGTTGAGCCTGCAGGAAACGACGCTCGACTCCATCGGTACCGCTTTGCAGCGCGCCAAGGAACTGGCCCTGGCCGCCAGCAACGGCATTGCCACCGACGCGGACCGCAAGGCCTACGCGTCAGAGTTGGGCCAGATCCAGCAACAAGTGCTGGGCCTGATGAACGCCAAGGATGCCAACGGCAACTACCTGTTCTCCGGTTCGAAAACCGACACCGCGCCTTACTCGCAGAACTCGGACGGCACCTACAGCTACAACGGTGACCAGACCACCATCGACCTCGGCATTGGCGACGGCATGACGGTCGGGACCAACACCACTGGTTGGGATGCGTTCCAGCAGACCATCAACACCAGTCGTACCCAGACCACCATGACCGCTCCGGCGGTGGATGACGGTCGCGTGGTGCTGACCAACGGCACGGTCGGCACAAGTTCCACCTACAACGCGAAATTCACTGGCGGCCAGCCGTACACCGTCAGTTTCCTCAGCAGCACCCAGTTGCAGATCACCGACTCGCTGGGCAACGACGTGACCGCCGAAGCCAGTCAGAGCGGCCTGATCAGTAACTCCAACGGCGCCAACCAGACGGTCAGTTTCCGTGGCGTCGACCTGAAGTTGAACATCAACCTCAAAACCGGTGATACCAACCCGGATGCGGTGATCGCCGGTCACAGCTTCAATCTGTCTTCCACGTCGGACACCTTCAACACCTCGCGCAGCGCCGGTAACGCGTCGACCGCGGTCATCACCGGTTCCAGCGTGAGCAACCCGACGGATTACACCAACGCCTTCCCGTCGGGCGGGGCGATCCTCAAGTTCACCAGCGCCAGCAATTTCGACCTGTATGCCGCGCCGATCACAGCCGACAGCAAACCGGTGTCGTCGGGCACCGTGGCGGGCGGCAACGCCACCGCAGCGGGCGTGACCTTTGCCCTGGGCGGTGGCGCCCCGGCGTCCGGCGACCAGTTCGCGATTGAGTCCAACAACCATCAGACCCAGAACGTGCTCGACACTCTCGGCCAGATGATCACCGCGCTGAACACGCCAATCGATGGCGACCCGGTGGCCAAGCAGAAGTTTCTGGGCACCATGGAGTCGGGAATGGGCAACATCGACAGTGCGGCCAACCAGATCGGCTCGGCCATCACCACGATCGGTGCCCGCGGTCAGGCACTGGATAACCAGACCGCGACCAACGGGAGCCTGACCCTGGCGAACAGCGCGAGCCAGTCGTCGATTCGCGATTCGGACCCGGCCGAAGTCATGACTCGCCTGACCTTGCAGCAAACCATGTTGCAGGCGGCGCAGCTGGCGTTCAGCAAGATTTCCCAGTTGGGCCTGTTCAACAAGATCTGACGGTGGTCGGGCGCGCAGGCGCCCGATGGCCTTGCCCCTTCAGTATTTATCGTCTTTTTTGCGGTAACGAAGGGCTCGCCTTTCAGGGCGGGCTCGCGCCGCCTGTGAGCCCGCCGTGAATTCACTTCCGCTTGTCAGCCTGGTCATTCCCGCCTTCAATCCACGCTTTTTCGGCCGTGCCTTGCACACGGCTGTGAACCAGAGCTACGGCAACCTGGAGATCATCGTTTGCGATGACAGTCGCGGTCACGAGATCGCAGACATCGTGGCTTCGGTGGTCGAGCAGGGAGCGACCGTGCGCTATGTGCGTAACCCGCGCACCTTGGGGCTGGTGGGCAACCTGCAAGCCTGCCTGGAAGTGGCGCAAGGCGAGTACATCAAGTTTCTGTGTGATGACGACCAACTGTTCTCGGCCAGCATCGAGCGTCAGGCCCAGGTGCTGATCGATTGTGCCGACGTCAATCTGGTGGTGGCCCAGCGCCTGCTGTGGGACGCCGACGACATGCCGCTGCCGTCGCGCCTGGAAAACACTCCGCTGTCCCCGGTGGGCGGAGTGTTCAAGGGCGAGGACCTGCTGGCGATCTTCGAAAACTTCCCGGTCAACATCCTCGGCGGCTTGAGCAACGCGATGTTCCGTCGGGCTGACGTGCTCGAACTGTTCCCGGCACTGACGCAGCCCGGCCATTGCTTCGTCGCGACCCTCGATTTTGCCTTGTACGTCTGCCTGATGCGGCGCGGCAATCTGGCGGTGTCCAATCATGTGCTCGGCGTCGAGCGCCTGTACCCCGAGCGTCTGAGCGGCCAGCAGTCGATGAAAGACGCGGCCGAAACCGAGCGGCAATGGCTGTCGCAGATGCTCAAGGCGCGTGGCGGCGAATCTGCGCCGGCCCAGGGTTGGGTGCGCTATGTGCCACTGACGAAAGTGGACGAGTCACCGCGGGTCTGGGAAGAGTTGCCGCTGAGCAGGACCCTGGGCACCAAGCAGACCACCCAGGATTGGCATGTCGGCATCGCCAGTGTCAGTTTCGCGCAACTGTATGCCCAGTGGCTGGCATGCCGCACGCTCACCGACGGTCAGCGCGAGTTGCTGGCGGATACGTTGGAGGCTTGGCCAACCCGGCCCAAAATCGTTCCGGTCATCATCGATGAGCAAGGCAGCCGTTCGGCGCTGGAACTCACCCTGCAATCGCTGGCGGATCAGGATTACGCCCCTGAACTGACGCTGGTGCTGTCGGCATCGTGCACAGAGGCTGTGCTGGACGAGCGTGTGTTCCGCTTGCCGTTGCAGGACGACTGGCAGCAGCAGATCAACGCCCTGTTGCCGCAACTGGAAGGCGTTGGCTGGTTCTATCTATTGCGCGCCGGTGATCGTCTGGTGGCGCCGGCCTTACTGGTCATGGCCGAGCGGATTGCGTTGTCGCGCACGCTGACCTGCCTGTACAGCGACGAAGGTGGTCTGCATCAGGGGGAATCGGCCGAACCTGCATTCAAGCCGGATTTCAACCTGGACCTGATGCGCAGCTATCCCTACGTGGGGCGAGCGCTGGCGTTCGAGCGCGAGCAATTCCTGGCGTTGGGCGGTTTTGATTCGGTGTATGGCGAACTGGCGCCGCACGATGTGCTCTGGCGCATGGTCGAGCAAGGCGGCACGCACGTGGTCGGGCACATTTCGGAGGTGCTGCTGGAGTCGGCGTTCGACCTGGCCAAATGGCTGTCGCAGCCGCAAGTGATGGACACCAATCCGCGGTTGCTCGAGGCGCACTTGCAGCGCCTGGGTGTCGCCCATGACATTCGTGAGGGCAGTTCGGCGTTGCTCAATCGGGTCGACTATCGGCATGTTGATCGGCCGCTGGTATCGATCGTGATCGTCAGCAAGGACCAGACCCTGGCATTGCAACGTTGTGTCGAGAGTCTGCTGGAGAAAACGGTCTACGGCGAATACGAGTTGCTGTTGGTGGATAACGGCAGCGAGAGCGCCGAGGCGCTTGACTGGTTCGCCGGCATGGCGCAATTGGGCAGTGAGCGGGTCCGGGTGCTGCGCTGCGAGTTGCAGGGTAATGCGGCGGCGGTGCGCAATGTCGCCGTGCAGCAGGCTAGTGGCGAATACGTCCTGATGCTCAATCCCTACACGATCATCACCCAGGGCGAATGGCTGGGCGAGCTGCTCAATCATGCGCGACGTCCGGAAGTCGGCGTGGTCGGCGCCAAGCTGTTCAACCCCGATGGCCGCGTGCTGCATGCCGGCCTGATACTCGGGTTGCAAGGGCCGGCCGGGGTGCCGTTCCATGGTGAGACGCTGCACGCAGCGGGCTATATGTACCGCTTGCAGGTCGCTCACAATTTCAGTGCCGTCGGCGGCGATTGCCTGATGGTGCGCAAGTCTGTCTTTGATGCAGTCGGTGGCCTGGATGAGCAGGACCTGGCGCAGTCTCTCAACGAAGTGGACCTGTGTTTGCGCGTCGGCCAGGAAGGTTATCTGGTGGTGTGGACGCCTCACGCGCAACTGGCGTTGGGCGCGCAGCCGGCGGTGGTTGCACAAGAAGGTGATCAGGCTCGAAGTGAGCAGGAGCAGGAAGTTTTCTATAAGCGCTGGCTGCCGATCGTGGCTCGTGATCCGGCCTACAACACCAACCTGGCGCTGCAGGGTTTGGGTGGGGCGAGCTTCAGTCTCGAGCCCGGCCTGCGATCCGGCTGGAGCCCGTTTTCCAGGGCGCAGCTGCCGAAGATTCTCGCGTTGCCGGTTAACGCATCTGCCATCGGCCACTACCGGGTCACTCAGCCGCTGATCGAACTGGAAGCCGCCGGCAGGGCGCACGGGCGCATTCATTACAACCTGCCGACCATCATCGAAGTCGAGCGCCATTCGCCTGACGTGATCATCCTGCAGGGGCGCTATTCCGAAGGTCCGATCAACGAAATCCCGAGCCTGCAAAAATACTCCAGCGCGCGGCGTATCTATGAGCTCGATGACTTCGTGATCAACGTTCCGCACCGCAATGCGCATATCCGCAATATGCCGGGCAAGGATGAAATGGAGGCGTTGGTCCGGCGCGCCATCGGCATGTGCGATCGCGTGGTGGTCTCCACTGAACCGCTGGGTAACGCGCTGTCAGACATGCATCAGGACATTCGCGTGGTGCCCAACATGTTGGCCTCGCACTTGTGGACCGACCTGCACAGCCAGCGCCGCACCTCGAAAAAACCTCGGGTCGGCTGGGGCGGCGGCACCAGCCACCACGGTGACCTGGCGGTGATCGCCGATGTGGTTCGCGAACTGGCCAATGAAGTCGACTGGGTGTTCTTCGGCATGTGCCCGGACGATCTGCGCCCGTACATGCATGAGTTTCATGGGGTGATCGGGCTGGACGTCTACCCGGCCAAGCTGGCCAGCCTGAACCTGGATCTGGCATTGGCGCCGCTGGAGTTCCACATCTTCAACGACTGCAAGAGCAACCTGCGCCTGCTGGAGTATGGCGCTTGCGGTTACCCGGTGATCTGCACCGACACCGAGGCCTATCGCGGCTACCTGCCGTGCACCCGGATCAAGACCAACTCCACGGATGAGTGGCTGCAAGCGATCCGCATGCACCTGGCCGATCCGGACGCCAGCTATCGCATGGGCGATGAGTTGCGCGAGATCGTGCTGCGTGACTACGTGCTGCGCGGCGATAACCTGCGTTACTGGGAAAACGGCTGGCTGGCGGACTGATCGTTCAGGCTGTTCTGCGCAAAGGCAGGCGACGTCAAATCGCCTGCCTTTTTTTTGCTTGGACCGGTTTAGGTATGGCCTCCTGTGGGAGCTGGCCTGCGAGCGAAGGTCGTCAACGATAACGCGGCAAACATGAATAAACGCGGTCCCCTGTAGGAGCCGGCTTGCTGGCGATGGTCGCCAACGATAACGCGGAAAGCCTGAATAAACGCAGTCCCCTGTAGGAGCTGGCTTGCCAGCGATGGTCGCGAACGATAACGCGGGTAACATGGATAAACGCAGCGCACTCGACTCCATCGCCAGCAAGCCGGCTCCTACAGCGGACTGCGTTTATTCAGGCTTTCCGCGTTATCG
>NZ_JAGYGN010000014.1:0-158826 GCF_019947515.1 Pseudomonas sp. A-B-19 | reverse complement strand
CGCTGCCCGGGGTGTTGGTGCCGGAGTCGCGGTCGAAGCTCAGGTCGCCATACAGGACCTGCAAGCCGGCGGTGATTTGCGTGCCCGGCAGATAGCTCATGCCCGCGGGGTTGCTGGCGATGGTCGAAGGGCCTTGGGCACGGGCGGCGGCCCCGGCGTTGGCGAGGCCGGCGTTATCGGTGCCGATTTCGTAGAGCATGATGCCACCGGCCCAGGCTTGCTGGCAGCACAGGGCAAGTAGCGCAGAGGCAGGCAAGATCGCTGTTCTGATATTCATGAATCAACCTTGATAGATACCACTTCGGATTAAGTGGTCGATGGCGTCCCCCGGGGCATCAATAAACCCCCACGCGCAATCTCAACCCCAACTAACCATAGCCTAGAAAAGGCAACTCAAGGAGGTGCCGAACAATTTATCGGTTCACACCGCGCGTCAATTTCAATCTGGCACTTTCAACCTGTAGGCCATGCTTTGCGTTCCGGGCTCGATTTTTGCACTTGCCTGGTTGATTCGGGGAAGGACCGCCCACTTTTTATTTATATACTTTCGCTGCAGCAACCCATTTATCTGCAGGATTATATTTATTGATGAGTAATAACAAAGCGGCAATATTTTCAAGGTTCCGTTATACGCACATTCCATTTGCCGTCGCCCGGCTCACTTCATCTAAAATTGCACACTTCGTCAACTTACAGATTGAACTGGAGCTTAGCACCGGCTGTGCTCGTCCCTATATAGCCATTATCAAATACATTGTCGACATTTCCTCACTTTCCATGAGGCGAGTCGACATTCCCAACTAATAGCTCCATGTTCCCCGGGGCGAACCCGTCGTACACATGACCACTCAATGCCTACGATGACACTCCGTCGTTCTGACCGTCGATGCCGCTGGCGCATCAAGGATTGAGCCGGGACAGTCGGCGTCCTTGATCTCACATTTTGTTACCGCATGCCCCAACAGGGTGCAAAAACCTGCTTTGGTAACAACCTCGCAGGCCACCTCAGCCCTGCGCTCACCTGTCTGAAAAGCCCATTCCAGAGCGCTGCACGTGTTTTTTCAAACGCTCAAACCGCGAATTGGCCGGGTGATTGCATATGCTTGTCTGTACAAGTATCTGCGTGTGCATAAGACACTGTGCCAAGCAGTACATGCGCTCTTGCGTCACAAGCGCTTTCGATGGCCCCAGGGAATAAAATAATGAAAAAAGCATGGCTCACCCTTTCTGCATTGGCTTTGTGTGTGGCTGCCGGTTCTGCACTGGCCAAGGAGTACAAGGAGTTGCGCTTTGGCGTCGACCCCTCTTATGCGCCGTTCGAATCCAAGGCCGCCGATGGCAGCCTGGTGGGCTTCGATATCGATCTGGGTAACGCGATCTGCGCCGAGCTGAAGGTCAAGTGCAAGTGGGTCGAAAGCGACTTCGACGGCATGATTCCCGGCCTCAGGGCCAACAAGTTCGACGGTGTGATTTCCTCCATGACCGCCACGCCAGCACGTGAGAAAGTCATCGACTTCTCAAACGAGCTGTTCTCTGGCCCGACCGCGCTGGTATTCAAAAAAGGCGTGGCCATCGGCACCGACCCGGCCTCCCTCAAGGGCAAGAAAGTCGGCTACGAGCAAGGCTCCATCCAGGAAGCCTACGCCAAGGCCGTGCTGGACAAGGCCGGGGTAGAAACCCAGGCCTACGCCAACCAGGACCAGGTCTACGCTGACTTGACTTCCGGTCGTCTCGATGCAGGGATCCAGGACATGCTGCAAGCCGAACTGGGCTTCCTTAAGTCGCCACCAGGCGCCGACTTCCAGGTCAGCGAGCCGATCGAAAGCCCCCTGCTGCCAGCCAAAACCGCCGTGGGTATCACCAAAGGCAACGCCGAGCTCCAGGCCTTGCTGAACAAAGGTATCCAGGCACTGCACGACAATGGCACCTATGCGGCCGTCCAGCAGAAGCACTTTGGCGACCTGAATCTCTACAGCGGCAAATAATGACCCTGCGCCCATTTGCGGATGGGCACTTTTTTGATCGATGTAGGGCTGCCCAATGCTAGAAAACCTCTTAACGATTCTGGGGCTGTCAGGCTTCAGCCTTAAAGGCTTCGGCCCACTGTTGCTGCAAGGCTCCTGGATGACTGTCAAATTATCCTTTCTGTGCTTGCTGGTGAGCGTTGGCCTGGGCCTGATCGGCGCCAGCGCCAAGCTCTCGAAATCGGCACTGCTGCGCGTCCCTGCGCAGGCCTACACCACACTGATCCGCGGCGTTCCCGACCTGGTGCTGATGCTGCTGATCTTCTACAGCCTGCAAACCTGGCTGACCTCGTTTACCGATTTCATGGAATGGGAATACGTCGAAATCAATCCCTTCAGCGCCGGGGTCATCACCCTGGGTTTCATCTACGGGGCTTATTTCACCGAAACCTTCCGTGGCGCCATCCTTGCCGTACCGCGAGGGCAGATGGAAGCGGCTACTGCCTACGGCCTGACCCGCGCTCAGCGCTTTCGCCTGGTGGTGTTCCCACAAATGATGCGTTTTGCCCTGCCGGGCATCGGCAATAACTGGATGGTGATCCTCAAGGCCACCGCGCTGGTGTCGATCATTGGCCTGGCCGATCTGGTCAAGGTGGCCCAGGACGCGGGCAAGAGCTCCTATCAGCTGTTCTTCTTCCTGATTCTGGCCGCCTTGATCTACCTGGTGATCACCACCGTTTCGAACTACGTCTTGCGCCGGATGGAAATCTTCTACGCCGCAGGCACCCGGGAGGCCGTGCGATGATCGAGCTACTGCAGGAATACTGGAAACCTTTCCTGTTCCAGGACGGCACTCACATCACCGGACTGGCCATGACCCTCTGGCTGCTCAGCGCCTCGATCTTCTTCGGCTTCGTGATGTCGATCCCGCTGTCGATTGCCCGGGTCTCGAGCAATGTCTGGGTGCGCTGGCCGGTGCAGTTCTACACCTATCTGTTTCGGGGTACTCCACTCTATATTCAGCTGCTGATCTGTTACACCGGCATTTACAGCCTGGCCGCGGTGCGTGCTCAGCCCGTGCTGGATGCGTTCTTTCGCGATGCGATGAACTGCACCATCCTGGCCTTCGCCCTGAACACCTGCGCCTACACCACGGAGATTTTCGCCGGGGCCATTCGCAGCATGGCCCACGGTGAAGTGGAAGCGGCCAAGGCGTACGGCCTGAGCGGATGGAAGCTGTATGCCTACGTGATCATGCCGTCAGCGTTGCGTCGTTCGTTGCCGTACTACAGCAACGAAGTGATCCTGATGCTGCACTCGACCACCGTGGCCTTCACCGCGACCATCCCGGACATTCTGAAAGTCGCGCGGGACGCCAACTCGGCGACCTTCCTGACCTTCCAGTCGTTCGGCATCGCCGCGCTGATCTACCTGGCAGTCACTTTCTCTCTGGTCGGTCTGTTCCGCCTGGCTGAACGCCGTTGGTTGTCTTTCCTCGGCCCGGCTCACTAATTCAGGATGCTTGTTCATGTACAAACTGACCGTTGAAAACCTGCACAAAAGTTATGGCAACCATGAAGTCCTCAAGGGCGTTTCGCTAAACGCCAAGACCGGCGATGTGATCAGCCTGATTGGCGCCAGTGGTTCGGGCAAGAGCACCTTTCTGCGTTGCATCAACTTCCTGGAAACGCCCAATGACGGCGCCATGAGCCTGGACAACCAGCCGATTCAAATGGTCCATGACCGCCACGGCATGCGCGTGGCCGACGCCAATGAACTGCAACGCCTGCGTACTCGCCTGGCGATGGTGTTCCAGCACTTCAACCTGTGGAGCCACATGACCGTGCTCGAGAACATCACCATGGCCCCGCGCCGGGTGCTGGGCGTCAGCAAGAAGGATGCAGAGGAGCGCGCCCGGCGCTACCTGGACAAGGTCGGTTTGCCGGCACGGGTGGCCGATCAATACCCGGCGTTTCTCTCGGGTGGTCAACAGCAACGGGTCGCCATTGCCCGTGCCCTGAGCATGGAACCGGAGATCATGCTGTTCGACGAACCGACTTCGGCCCTGGACCCGGAACTGGTGGGCGAAGTACTCAAGGTGATCCAGGGCCTGGCCGAAGAAGGCCGCACCATGATCATGGTGACCCACGAAATGAGCTTTGCGCGCAAAGTGTCGAACCAGGTGCTGTTCCTGCACCAGGGGCGGGTCGAAGAACAGGGTGCACCCGAGGACGTGTTGGGTAACCCGAAAAGCGAGCGTCTGCAGCAGTTCCTCAGTGGCAACCTGAAGTAACCGGAGCGCCTTCGAGCAACCCCAGGGTCGCTCGAAGGCATACTCAATGACGCTTTACATCTCAACCTGTGTGCCCAGCTCTATCACCCGATTCAATGGCAACTTGAAGTACTTCAGATTGCTATTGGCATTCTTCAGCAAAAACGCGAACAGGCTTTCTCGCCAACGGGCCATACCGATGCGCTTGGTCGGGATCACCGTTTCCCGGCTGAGGAAATAGGTCGTACGCATCGGACTGAAGTCCAGCTCAGTCAAGTGACAGAGACTCAACGCCAGGGGGACATCGGGTTCCTCGATAAAACCAAAATGCAGACTGACCCGGAAGAACCCTTCACCATAGGCTTCAACCTCGAACCGCCGTTCAGCGCTAACGCGAGGGCTGTCCTCGGACACCACGGTGAGCAATACCACCTGCGCATGCAAAACCTGGTTGTGCAGCAGATTGTGCAGCAGCGCATGCGGAACGGCATCGGCCCTGGCCGTCAGAAATACCGCCGTGCCTTGTACCCGATGAGGAGGCTGCGTACGGATGCTGCCGATGAACAGTGGCAGAGGCAGCGTGGTTTCATCCAGCCGTTCAACGATGATCTTGCGACCCCGTTTCCAGGTGGTCATCAAAATGAACAGGCCAATACCGGCAATCACCGGGAACGCACCACCCTGGAGGATCTTCGGTGCATTGGCCGCGAAGTACAGGCTGTCTACCAGCAGAAACCCGAGCAGCATGGGAATGGCCAACCAGCGCGGGGTATTCCATAGCAGCAGGACGACGGCCGAGGACAGGATGGTGGTGATCAGCATGGTGCCCGTCACCGCGACCCCATAAGCTGCGGCCAATGCACTGGACGATTCGAAACCAAGCACCAGCAGCACGACACCGACCATCAACGCCCAGTTGACCGTACCGATGTAAATCTGTCCCTGCTCCTGACTGGAGGTATGCTGGATAAACATGCGAGGGACATACCCAAGCTGGATGGCCTGTTGAGTCAGGGAAAATGCACCGGAGATCACGGCTTGAGAAGCAATGATGGTCGCCAGCGTGGAGAGTGCGACCATCGGCAGCAGGGCCCAGCCCGGCGCGAGCAAATAGAATGGATTGCGCACCGCCTCCGGGCTCTCCAGGATCAAGGCACCCTGGCCAAAATAATTGAGTAGCAGTCCTGGTAAAACCAGAATGAACCACGCGCGGGCAATGGGGTTACGACCAAAGTGCCCCATGTCGGCATACAGTGCTTCGGCACCCGTCAGCGCGAGTACCACGGCACCAAGGATGGCCACGCCGATTCCCGGATGAACGATAAAAAAATGCGCTCCCCAGTATGGATTGAGCGCTTGCAGTACTTCCGGCCGCTGCAAAATGCCATGGATCCCCAGCGCACCCAGCACGACAAACCACAGCACCATCACTGGGCCGAACAGGATACCGATGCGAGCCGTGCCGTGTTTTTGTATCAAGAACAGCGCCACCAGCACGATCAATGACAAAGGCACCACCCAGTGCTCTATTCCGTCAAACGCCAGCTCTAGCCCCTCAACCGCAGAGAGCACCGAGATAGCCGGGGTGATCATGCTGTCCCCGTAAAAAAGTGCCGCACCGAAGAGGCCAAGCAGAACGAGTACTTTACTCATGGACGGATAGGGGGCTGCCGCCCGACGGGCCAGTGCCGTCAGCGCCATGATCCCGCCTTCACCCTGGTTGTTGGCACGCAGGATGAACAGCACGTACTTGATCGAGACCACCCAGATCAACGACCAGAAGATCAACGACAGAATGCCCAGCACGCCATCGTGGTTGGCCTGGACACCGTAGTGACCGGCAAACACTTCCTTTAGCGTGTACAGGGGGCTGGTGCCGATATCTCCGTACACCACTCCGACAGCTGCGATGAGCAGTCCCACCGCTGAAGTTTTGCGATGGGATTCTTCAATGGCATGGGTCGCTGTTTCGCTCACGTTGCTACGTCTCGAGTATTGAGGGCCGAAAACGCATTCCGTGAGATTTCAAGGCCGGTGGACTTCAGTGAAACTGCCATCGACTTCAGATTAGTAGCAAATTGCACAGCCAAGTGCTCACTCTTTCCGAAGGGCCTGCGACAGACCCGCACCACCTTCCACTCCCCTGCAAGAAACGTCGAAAATCCTGAGGAAATCTTGAGGGTACAAACGAAGAAGCTGAGAGTTGCGCGGCATAAAGGCAATGTCGGTTTTGCCAGTCAGTATCGTTGCGAGCAACAAAAGCCACCGTAAAAAAAGCGTAAATTTTCCGCAGCCATACCCATGAGAAGACTGTCGGACAAGGTGTTGATTCAACCGGTGGACGCAACAGATTGGCTAAAACGTTCAGAGGGCATTGCGTAGTTTAGTGTTTTCCGAGCGGTGCTCACGTTCAAAAAATTGAGTCAGTTGGAACACTGCATTTTTCTCACAGCACACCGCCTCCGCCTCCGTACGTATTGGAAACGCCAGACCAAGACGGCACATTTCCTTGTTGTCAAAAATATCGAAGCCGCAAGGAGCCATGGTGGAGTAGAAGCGGCAACCTATCCGGACTGATCCCGTCTCAGTCGGTATCGCCGGAACGACAACAAACCTCGACGCCATTTCATCACCTTGATTTCACAATCTTTTGTTCTCTCGTGTCATATGACCACTGGATCAACCAATCGATTAATGGAGTCGACAAGCGGTATCAGGTAGCACATGAAGGATGTCTGCCGGCTATCTACTGTGACATTAATTGAGGGCTGCTATTGGCCGTTCTCTGCCGACCATGGTTACAAAGCGTGCTGGTCAATTCCGATGCAATCGATGGTCAGAACGAATGCAAATGTAGTGGTCGAATGCAAACGGGTGGTCAAGTGGAGTGCAGGGCGGCGTTCCGACGATGGACTCAAGAGCGCCGCGTTTGGCCAGCCAATACGCGTTATCGTTAACGAGCATCGCGAGCAATCGAGCGTCGACCGGCTGCTCCTACAGAGGAGCAGATTCGCTTAAGTGAACAGCATTGCGAACAAGTCAGGGTTCAACGGCCGGGGAGCCTTGCTGACCTTTCACGCCAGGCAAGGCGGCCTCTTCAATCGAATCACAACGTATATGAAATACCGACCTGAACCGTTCTCGGTGCCCCTGGAAAGGCGTAGACGTTGCCGAATGCGCCCTCCTCATAATCTTCGTTCGTCAGGTTCTTCACATCCAGGTTGAGCCTGATCCGGTCGTTGACCTTGTAGTAGCTCAGCAGGTCGACAACCGTGTAACTACCCATCGAAAACGCCGTGTTGGCGGTCTGCCCGGCACGTTCATCGACGTACTTGAGCCCGGTGCCAAGCCCCAGCCCCTTGAGCGCGCCATCCTGGAACTCGTAGACATTGAGCAGGCTGAAGCTGTTCTGTGGAATGTTCATCAGCCGGGTGCCGGACTTGATGACGTTGTCCTTGGTCACTTCGGCATCGACGTACGCGTAACCGCCAATCACCCGCCATTGCGGGGTCAGGTTGCCGGCGATGTTCAGGTCAAAACCCCGGCTGCGCACCTCGCCCGCCGCCACGCTGAACGTCGAGTCCACAGGATCGGTGGTGAGTACGTTGCGCTTTTCGATCTGGTAGATCGCCGCGTCGATACTCAATTGACTGTCCAGCGCTTCCCACTTGATACCCAGCTCATAGGACTTGCCCTTTTCCGGTTCGAAACCACCCCCCTGGCGGCTGGCACCGGTATTGGGCTTGAACGAGCGAGCCGTATCGGCATAGATCGCCACGGTGTCGGTGAGGTCATAGAGCACGCCAACGCGCGGGGTCACCGCATTGTCGCTGGCCTCCCAGCTTCTGCCACCCGGCACAAAGGTTTGGTAATCATGCTCGAAGCGCTCGAAACGGGCCCCGGCCAATACTTTCAAGCGCTCGGTCAAGGCCACCTGATCCTGGACGAATGCCGCGTAGGTCTTGAGGTTTTCCTTGTCGTTGGTCGGGGTACGGGTCAAGGCTGGACGCGGCTGGCCGTACACCGGGTTGAAGATGTCGATCGGGTAGGCACTCACGGCCCCGCTGGAGCGCTGGATGATCGACTGATAGTCGTAGTCCTCGTACTCGACGCCGGTCAGCAGGGTGTGATCGAAACCGCCTGCGGTGAAATGTCCGGTGAGGTTGAGTTGGGCGTCCTTGTCCGTCCACTCCAGCTTGCGGTAGTTGAAGTTACGGCCCAGGGTGCGCCCGTCCGCGGCCACACCGTTGGCTTCGACCGCATTCCCCTTGAGGGTACCGTCGAGCCATTGGAATCCGCCGCCCAACGTCCAGTTATCGCTCAGCAGATGCTCGAACCGCAGTTGCGCCATGTTGTTGTCGTTGTGCAATTTGCCGACGTCTTTTTCGCCGAAGAAGGTGTCGCGCGAGGCCGTGCCGATCTGGTTTGGAAAGCGCGTCAGGCCGCGGTCGAGCGGGTGATTGTTGCGCATGAAGTCGCCTTCGAAAATCACCTTGGTGTCATCGGTGGCCTGCCATGACAGCACCGGCGTCACACCGTAGCGTTCGGTTTCGACATGATCGCGGAAGGTATCACCGCCCTCGCCCACCACGTTCAGGCGATAGGCCAGGCGCCCCTCTTCGTCCAGCGGGCCGGAGGCGTCCAGCGTGCCTCGCTTCATTCCCTGGTCATCGAGTTGGCTACCCAGGGTCACCGTGGGCACGGCCAGGGGTTGTTTGGAGATGACGTTGAAGGTGCCACCCGGATCGCCTCGGCCATAGAGCATGGTCGCCGGCCCTCGCAGTACTTCCAGGCGCTCGATGGTGTTGGCATCGGGCATGTTCGGATAGCCACGGTTGATCGGGAACCCGTTGCGATAGAACTCCCCGGTGGTAAAGCCGCGCACGGTAAAGGTGGTCAGGCCCTGGCCGCCGAAATTGTTGGCCCGCCCCACCCCGCCGGCGTAATCGAGGGCGTCCTGCAACCTTGTGGCACTGATGTCCTCGACGACATCCTTGGGTACCACAGTAATGGACTGCGGCGTTTCGTGGATCGAAGTGTCGGTGCGCGTGGCGCTGGCCGAACGCGTCGCGCGATAACCGTCCACTGGCCCCAGGGCGGTTTCAAAATCTGCTGTGCCAACGATGTCAGTCGCTTGCAACTCCAGACTGGCGTTTTCAGTTGTGGCTTGCTCCGCCCAGGAGGAAACGGAGAATGCCTGAAGCACGCAGATGGACACCAGAGTACGACGCATCTAGGAAACCTTGAGAAAATAGCCAAACAGGACGGCATACGTGCCAATTAATCGCGGCGCATAGTACAACACACCGTTAGCATTCGATACGTATTCGCATTTGTATTTTCAAAAAGCTCTCTGCGGTTGCGCCAATCGCTAATCAAGTAATCCCGGAAAACTTCGCTTGAGGGACGATGCGGCGCATAAAAGGCGAGCTAACGCTCGACCTCGTTGTTTGGTGGTGCACGCGTTCCCCTGTAGGAGCTGCCGAAGGCTGCTCCTACAGATATTCCGTTATATGTGTTCCCCCGGGATTGCGTGAAGAACCTTATCTTATGCAGCCTGTCGACGCATGGTCAGGATGGCTGCTGCGAAGCAGATGAAGGTCGACCCTACCACCCGACTGACCCACCGGGACCAGTCAGGCCGGGTCAGCACACCCTTGGCCCGGGAGGCGAGCGCGGCATACAGGCTCAGCGACGCAACCGACAACGCCATGAAGATCGAGGTGAGGATCAGGAACTGCGGCAGCAACGTCGCACTCTGGTCGATGAATTGCGGGAACAGCGCAGTGAAGAACATCGTCGCCTTAGGGTTGGTCAGCGCCGTCAGGAAGGCCGACTTGTACAACTTCAAGCGCGTGGGCCTGCTCTTCTTCGATTCATCCTGCATACCGTCTGCGAGCATCGGGCTCTTTTTGAACAACTGCCTGACACCCAGGTAGAACAGATAACCGGCACCGATGACCTTCACCGCATTGAACAGCCATTCGGAACTGGCCAGCAACGCCCCCAGGCCCAGCATGGCAGCGGCAGACAGGCAGAACAGGCCACTGGCATTACCAAGGGACGACCACACTGCGCTGCGCTGTCCGTGGGCCAGGCTGTTGTTGATCGCCATCAGGGTCGCAGGCCCTGGACTGGCGATGGCAATCGCAGCGACCAGGGTAAAAGCAAGAATCGAGTGAAATTCCATTTTCAAAGCTCTTAGTGGGATAGGCGCTGCATATTACAACAGGTGATGGGTCTACACCTCACATGACACTCGGCTACCTGGCTAAACCAGACATGGAGCCGTCATCGATCACCCCTCAAGTCCGCATTGACGCCACCCTGGCCCTGCCCTCGCAACACCGCAATATCTCTCTTTGGGGGAACGCCAAACAGACGGCTGTATTCACGGCTGAACTGGGACGGGCTCTCATAGCCGACCTTGAAAGCGGCGCTGGATACATCCTGGTGTTCATTGAGCATCAACCGTCTTGCTTCATTCAGTCGCAGCCACTTTTGGTACTGCAAGGGGCTCATTGCGGTGAGTTGGCGGAAGTGGTGGTGAAAGGTCGGCGTGCTCATCTGCACGCGGGCCGCAAGGTCATCGACGCGAAGCGCCGAGGTGTAATTCAACTTCAGCCAATCGATGGCTTTCGCGATCCGATACCCCTGGCCATCGACAGACGTTATTTGTCGCAGCCGGCTCGCCTGATCACTCTGCAAGAGACGGTAGTGAATCTCGCGCTGAATCAAGGGGGCCAGAACGGGGATGGACTCCGGCTCATCGAGCAGGGCCAATAAACGCTCGAATGACGCCAGCATCGCAGGGGTCACTGAACCAATTCCCACCCCCTTCGCAACCGGTCGATCACGGGTTGGCGGCAAGTCACTTTGCGCTATCAGCTCCGCCAGCATGCGCAGATCGAGTTTCAACGTCAGCCCCAGGCATGGCAGTTCCGGGCTGGCGGCCAGCACTTCTGAATTGGCAGGCAAGTCCAATGAGGTGATCAGAAATCGCGACCTGTCATAGGGGTAACCTTCGCCACCAACCCAGAGCTGTTTCTCACCTCGGGCGACGAGGATGATGCTTGGCTCGACCATGCAGACAATGGGCGGTGCCGGATGCTCGCGCCTGAAAAAGCCGAGGCCTGCAATGGCCGTTGCGTAATCACCTGGTTTGGAGATCTGCGCGCCGATGATCTGCGCAAGCCTTTCTTGTGGCGATGTCTGTTGAGGCGCTGTGTCGGGGTTGTTCGTCATATTCGTCTTGTACCTCTTCACTGAACTCTAACCCGCCAGCTCCCGACCGTCCTGCAAAAAAGCCGAGACTCATAGAATCAGGCAAGTAATCCAGTGGAATGCACTACAGAGAGCCTTGGCTGACCGGGAAAATGTCCATCCGACAAATCCTTTGAGGTCTCTCCCATGCTTGTACAAGCCTATGGCGCTCACGCTGGCGACAAACCCCTTGAGCCGATGCAGATCAATCGCCGCACGCCTGCAGCCCAGGATGTTCAGATCGATATCGCCTTCTGTGGCATCTGCCATTCGGATTTGCACCAGGTGCGCGCCGAGTGGGCCGGCACGCAGTTTCCCTGCGTACCGGGTCACGAAATTGTCGGCCGTGTGTCGGCGGTGGGCGCGCATGTTGCGGATTTCAACGTCGGCGATCTGGTCGGTGTCGGCTGCATCGTCGACAGCTGCAAACACTGTGAGGACTGTGACACGGGCCTGGAAAACTACTGCGACGCCATGGTCGGCACCTACAACTTTCCGACACCGGACGCCCCCGGCTGGACGCTCGGTGGCTACTCGCAAAACATCGTGGTGCATGAGCGCTACGTGTTACGCATCCACCATCCCGAGGCGCAATTGGCTGCCGTCGCCCCGCTGCTGTGCGCCGGCATCACCACCTACTCGCCTCTGCGTCACTGGAACGCCGGCCCAGGCAAGAAAATCGGTGTGGTCGGCATCGGTGGTCTGGGTCACATGGGCATCAAGCTGGCCCATGCGATGGGCGCCCACGTCGTGGCGTTCACCACCTCTGAATCCAAGCGCGAGGCGGCAAAGGCGTTAGGCGCCGACGAGGTCGTTGTATCGCGCAACGCTGAAGAAATGGCGGCACATGCCAAGAGTTTCGACTTCATTCTCAACACTGTCGCAGCCCCCCACGATCTTGATGCTTTTCTGGTGTTGCTCAAGCGCGATGGGGCTCTGACGCTGGTCGGCGCACCCGCCTCGCCGCATCCCTCGCCGAACGTATTCAACCTGATCATGAAGCGCCGAACGATTGCCGGCTCGATGATCGGTGGCATCCCCGAGACTCAGGAGATGCTGGATTTCTGTGCCGAGCACGGCATCGTCGCCGACATCGAACTGGTTCGAGCAGACCAGATAAATGAATCCTACGAGCGAATGCTCAAAGGTGACGTCAAGTACCGCTTCGTGATCGACAACGCCACGCTGACCGACCAAACCGAAAACTCCGGCCAATAACCATTCAATCGAAAGGAACATCCAGTGAAAGGATTTTTGCTTGCCCTCGGGCTGCTCATTACCTCTTTTTCTTCAGTAGGAGCCGATATGTCGAACGGTGCGAACAACTTCTACAAAAGCGAAAAAGTGACGGTAGAAAAGGTCACGTTCAAGAATCAATACGGTATGAAGGTGGCAGGCAACCTGTTCACCCTAAAGAGTCTCGATCCTCAAACGAAGAACGCCGCGATCATTGTCGGTCATCCAATGGGCGCAGTGAAGGAACAGAGTGCGAACCTGTACGCGACAAAAATGGCCGAGCAGGGATTTGTCACACTGTCGCTGGATCTGTCCTTCTGGGGCGAAAGCGAGGGCACACCTCGCCAGGCCGTCTCGCCGGATATCTACGCCGAGGACTTTAGTGCAGCCGTGGACTATCTCGGTACTCGCCCGATCGTCGATCGAGAGCGTATCGGTGTCATCGGTATCTGCGGCAGTGGCAGCTTCGCCATCAGCGCCGCCAAGATCGATCCACGTCTGAAAGCCATCGCCACGGTCAGCATGTATGACATGGGGGCGGCCAACCGTAACGGCCTCAAGCATTCAGTCACGCTGGAACAACGCCAGCAAATCATTCGCGATGCGGCGCAGCAGCGTAACGCGCAATTCTGGGGCGGCGAAGTTCGCTATACCAGCGGCTCGCCACTAAAGCTGACCGGCGACGCTGTAGGTGATGAGTTCTATGATTTCTACCGCACCGCGCGCGGCCAGGTCACCCCCGCTGGCGCATCACCGCAAACCACCACCATGCCGACGCTGACCAGCAATGTGAAGTTCATGAACTTCTACCCGTTCAACGACATCGAGACCATCTCCCCGCGCCCATTGCTTTTCATTACGGGCGCCACGGCGCACTCAAGGGAGTTCAGCGAGGACGCCTACAAACGGGCGGCCGAACCCAAAGAGTTGCTGATCGTTCCAGATGCCGGGCATGTGGATCTTTACGATCGGGTCAATTTGATTCCCTTCGCCAAATTGACCACGTTCTTCAACAGTCATCTGAAGTAATCGGATCGGCGACCTACACGGGAACCGTTCCTCTCTCGCGGTTTCGCTTCTGGAGCCGCGACGCTTCACGCAATACAGGATTTATCCAATGACCCATCTTCCCACCTCCCGTGAAGCTCAACATTCATGGGGCGCTGTCCTGGCCATGTCACTTGCTGCATTCGCACTGGTGGCATCGGAGTTCATGCCCGTCAGCCTGCTGACACCCATTGCCGCCGATCTGCAGATCACCGAAGGACAAGCCGGTCAGGGCATTGCCGTTTCGGGACTGTTTGCCTTATTCACCAGCCTTCTTGTCCCCCTGGTGGCGGCGCGGGTTGACCGTAAACCGCTGCTTCTTTCACTGACGCTGTTGATGATCCTTTCCGGAACAGTGGTCGCGTTCGCACCCAACTATGGGGTATTCATGATCGGGCGCGCACTGATCGGTGTTGCGATTGGTGGTTTCTGGTCACTGTCGGCGGCAACCGCCATGCGCCTTGTGCCTGATGACCAGATCACACGCGCCATGGCAATCGTCAACGGCGGCAACGCTTTGGCGACTGTGATCGCAGCACCATTGGGCAGTTTTCTGGGCGCCTTGATTGGCTGGCGCGGTGCATTCTTGTGCGTCATCCCTGTCGCGGTAGTCGCTTGTGGATGGCTGTTGTTAAGTCTTCCAGCAATGAAATCGCACAACGGTTCAGGCACTGGAAACGTCTTCAGGTTGATGAAAAGCGTACCGGTCGCGCTTGGCATGGTGGCGGTCAGTGTGTTTTTCATGGGCCAGTTCATGCTGTTTACTTATTTGCGCCCATTCCTTGAAACGGTCACGCACGTCAGTGTCTCCATGTTGTCTTTCATGTTGCTCGTTCTGGGCCTGGCGGGACTTGCCGGAACCTTCCTGATCGAAGCGTTCTTGAAAAATGGCCTGCATCGAACCCTCATCGTCATCCCGATCTTGATGGCGATGATTGCACTGGCGCTGGTTTCATTCGGTAGCTCGGCGACCACCACGACCGTCTTGCTTGGCGCATGGGGACTGATTGCCACTGCAGCGCCCGTGGGATGGTGGACATGGCTGGCGAGAACATTGCCAGACGCTGCTGAAGCGGGAGGCGGCCTAATGGTGGCGATCATCCAACTGGCAATCGCCTCTGGGGCAACCGTTGGCGGGCTCGTCTTCGATTCGAGCGGCTATCAAGCGACCTTCGAATTGAGCGCCATCTTGCTGGGCGTCGCGGCCGTCCTTGCCTTCCTGGCGGCACGCGCAGCCTCGCGGGAGTCTGTTGTATCGGTCAGCATTGCTTGACGATCAAACAGGTATAGGTCGATTGAGAGCACCTCCACGGGGGGGCGGCGAACTCTCCTGATCAACCCCTGAAATAACCACAACACCGGGGAAATGCCCGGTGTTGTGCCCTCCCCGCAAACCTGCGTTCAACGCCCCAACGCCTGGCCGGTATTGCGCTCGAAAATTGCCCCCTCGATACCCAGCACTTCACGTGTGTCGGCAAAGATCCCCACGCCCTTTTCCCAGACGTGCTTGATCGACTGATCGGCGCAGCGAATCCGGTAGTTGAGTTCGAATGGCTCCTGCCGCGACAGGGCATATTGCACCTCACGCCAGACGTAATCGGCATCCTGCGCCAGGATCAGGCTGTTGTAGGTGAACTCATGGTTGTCCACCAGCCGCTCCGGTGGATACCCGGTCAGTTGCAGGCAACCGGCACTGACGAACTCCATGGTCCAGTCGCGGTTGTTGCGGCCGCGATAGATCAGCCCCGGCATGCTGTCCAGCAAACTCATGCTGCTGCGCTGACTGGCCTGCAAGGCGATCTCGCGGCGTTTGTGCGCGGTAATGTCCCCAGCCACAAGATAAAAACCCTGAGTCCCGTGCTTCAGGCTGACGTCGAACCAGCGCAGTTCCCCCGAAGGGTGAACAAACCGCAGCCGCTGATTGAAGGAAGTTTCGGGGCGCCGACGCAGTTCATGCAGGGCCTGACGCCACAACGAACGGTCCTCATGGTGCACATAATCGATGAGGTTGCGCTCCGGACCCGGCCTATCCATCAGTTCGACCCACGCCAGGTTGAAGTGGGCGATCTGCCCGTTATCGCGCAGTTCAAGCAACGCCGCCGGAAAGCGATCCATCAGGTGCAAAAAAGGTGTCTGCACAAATGCCTCTGGCCGTTCCATCATCTAATGCCGCTCCTCGTGTCTCACCGACGCCCCGTTGTGCACCCACGCCGCCAGCTCCAGGCGCGAGTGCAGGCTGAGTTTCTGCAACAGATTGCGCACATAGATCTTGACCGTGCCATCGCTGATTCCCAGTTCCCGGCCGATCTGTTTGTTGCTCATGCCGGCGGCAATCAGGGCCAGGGTCTGGCCCTCGCGTTCGGTAAGGTTGCCGGTGTCCAGAGGATCAGCCTCCTGCGCAGGGCGGTGCAGCGATTCGCCCTGATCGGCCAACAGGGCAATCAGGGTCGAATCCAGAACGATCGCGCCCTTGTGGCAATTGCGCATGTAGGTCAACAAGGCATCGGGCTCGGTTTCCTTGAGCACATAACCGCTGGCCCCCAGGCGCAGGGCGGTCAACAGCTCGGCGCGATCCATCGATGCGGTGAGCACCACCACCTGGCAGTCGAGGCGCAACTGACGCAGTTCATCGAGCACCTGCAAACCGCTCAAGCCGGGCATGTGCAGATCCAGCAAGACCTGCTGCGGTGCCAGGCTCACCGCGAGGTTGATGCCTTCGCGGCCGCTGGCGGCCTGCCCCACCACCTCGAAGTCGTCACTGGCGCCGAACAGCTGCGCCAGACCCTTGCGAAACAGCGGGTGATCATCGATCAGTAATAAGGTCGTGCAGTCCATCGAAACTCCCCTGTGGCAGGTCCTGGTGATGGCAAAGGCCGAGGTGTACGCGAACCCCGTGCGGGCGGATCGCTTCAATGCTCAGCCGGGCGCCAATGCTCGCGGCGCGCTCGCGGATAATCGCCAGGCCGAAATGGTTGTCCTGCCCCGATGCCGGGCTCAGGCCGATGCCGTCATCCTCCACCGTTACCGAGACATCGCCGTCCTGGTTTTGCCGCAACTCGATGCGCACATGCCGCGCATGGGAATGGCGTACTGCGTTGGCCAGTGCCTCGCGAATGATCTGCAGAATCTGCAATTCGGTTTCCGGGTTCAAAGCGTCATCAGCCAGGCGATTGTCCAGTTCAAAAACGATGATGCAGCGCCGCGAGAACTCGGCGACAGAGTCGGCCAGGGCCTGGCGCAGCGAGCGCCCGTCCATGGTCAGACGAGCACTGGTGATCAGCTCGCGCACCTGGCGCTGCAGCTGGCTCAAGCCGCCGCACAGTTCCTGCAACGCGGTGCCGGCCTGCGCAGGCTCGCCCAACTGCGACTGCAGCAAACGCGCCTGGAACGACAGGTAACCCAACTGCTGAGCCACTGAGTCGTGCAGCTCACGGGCCAGGGCGCCGTGCCGGGACGTAGCCTGTTTGCGCTGTTGCTCACGGGTGTAGCAGCGCAAGCGCACGGTGACGCCGACCGCCTGCGCCGCCTCTTCCAGCAACTGGCGCCAGCTGGCGTGGACTGGTTGTGGGGTATCGAGCAACAACACCCCTTTGCTCGAATCGTCGCTGTGTGGCAAGGCACACAGCAGGCGATGCACGCCCCGTTGCCGGCAAGGGCCACAGGCCTGAGCCTCATCGGGCAGTGGCGAGTCACGCCAAGGGCAACGCGCAACGTCCTGACAGCCCTCGAGCAATCCGCGCCGTGCCGGCCCCAGGTCTTCGCCGCCCAGGATCAGATTCAGTTTGCAGGTCGGCAACAATGCTTCGAAACGATCCAGAAAACCCGACAAGGCACCGTCAGCGTGCACCTGACACAAGGGCAATCCGGCCAGCAGTCTGCGCACGCTGCGTGCCTGTTCGGGGCGAATACGCCCCAACCAGAGCGGCCACCACTGCGGTCGTGTTCGCACTATCGATAACTCCCCGTCCGGTTGCTCAGCCCTGAGCGAAGACCAGCAACTTCCATGCCCCGAACAGGCGTTGCGCAGGACTTATCTCCAAAGACATAGCCCTTTTTCCGGATTGAGAAGATTTTCCCCATAGGAAAGTATCTTCCCCAACAGGAAACAAACGCCCAGCCCAACGCCACCTTTCTCGCCCTTCGACAAGCGCGGATCAGCCAGGAAAGCCCACATGACGGATAGACACAGCGCCGCCCCGGACCGACTTCACAGCCTCCCGAGCTATCGCCAGCCGCTGCCTCGTGAAAGCGTCACCCGGCACATCGTGGCCATGCAATCGGCGGCCGCCTGCTCGCCCTTTGTCGGGGAACTGGAACAGCCCCTGGTGCTCAATGGCGAGAGCGCCGACTTTGCCCGCCGCCTGCATCAGGTACTGGTCAGCGCCACCGTCGGCAGCCATCTCTACATCATGGGCGACGAAGCCTTTATCTGGCGCATCCACGGCGAGGCCCGCAGCGCCGGACTGGAAAATGACGAGATTGACATCACCCGCACGATTGCCGGTGCGCGAATGGTGTATTGCGTGCACTGCGGCCTGACTCAGGCCGCCGGGCCGGAGCCGCTGCTGACCTGCATCGGTTGCGACGTAGGGCTGGAAGTCCGCGAACACTTTTCCCGCCGCCTGGGGGCGTACCTTGGCGTCTGCACCAACCCCGACCAGCCTTATGCCGGAGTCCGGTCATGAGCGCCGCCATCGAAGTACGGGTCAGCGCGGCGAGAATGCTTACCCCGGTGGTGCGCGAATTCACCCTGCAGACGTGCGCCGGCCCCCTGCCGGCTTTCTCCCCCGGCAGTCATGTGCAGGTTCACCTGCCACTGGCCGAGGGCAAGCTGCGCAATGCCTATTCACTCACCAGCGACCCGGCGGACAGCCAGCACTACCGCATTGCCGTACGCCTGCAGGAGGTCTCCCGCGGCGGCTCGCAGTACCTGCATCGACAGGTCCGGATCGGGGACACGCTGCAGATTTCGCCACCGGCCAATCTGTTCGCCCTGCACTCGACCGCCAGCCTGCACATCCTGATCGCTGGAGGCATCGGCATCACGCCGTTCATGGCCTACATCGCGGCCCTGGAACAACGCAAGGCCCACTTCGAATTGCACTACCTCTGTCGTCCGGGCCTGAGCGATGCCTATGTCGAGGCGCTGCAACAGCGGCTGGGATCGCGCCTGCACACCTACGCCAGCCGCCCGGACCTGAGCCGAATCCTGCGTGATCGACCGCTGGGCAGCCACCTTTACACCTGTGGCCCGCAACCGTTGCTCGACGCGGTTCGGCAACAGGCCAAGCTACTCGGCTGGCCACCCGGCCGGGTGCACTGGGAAGCCTTCAATGCCGCACAACCGGGCCAACCCTTCGATCTGGAACTGCTGCGCAGCGGTCGGCGCCTGCGGGTCGGCACCGAGCAAAGCCTGCTCGAAGCCCTGGAATCGGCCGGGCTGCAGATCCCCAACCTGTGCCGCGGCGGAGTCTGCGGCCAGTGCATGACCCGCCACGTGGGCGGCGACATCGAACACCGCGACAGTTTTCTAAGCCCCGCCGAGCAGGCCGACTTTCTCATGCCCTGTGTCTCTCGCGGCTGCGGCCCTTGCGTTTCGCTGGATCTTTAGGAGTCGACCATGACCATTCAATCAAGCCCCGTGCAGAGCTATCGAGACGATTTCAGCTTTCGCAACAGCCCCGCCGCCATCCGTCGATTTCCCTTCCCCTTCACCGAGGACAGCTACCTGTATTCGGTGAACATCGAACCGGCGACCTCCCGGGATCCCGGTTCGATTTACCAACACGGGTTCGACATCGACGAACACTACCGCTCGGAAATGGCCGAACGCACCCTGGTGCTGGACAAGGATCCGCGCCGCTACCTGGTGCTGCCGCACATGCAAGTGGCGGCCTGGGATGCGCTGCAGATGCTCATGGAGCACCTGGCCGCGGATTACCCGCAGTGGTTCTCGCTGGTGCGTGAAGGTGACCGCTGGCATTGGCGCAACACGCTGCTGAACATCGATCAGCACTTTGTGTTCGGTGATGCCACCAGCCTGCCCTGCGAGCCGTTGGAGTTCATCGGCCGACAGGTGCAAGGGGATTTCGCCCTGCTCGATCAACGCGACGGCGATCTGTACATGGACGCCGGCCTGGTCACCAGCCCGGCCGACTGGTCCCTGGCCTTTGACGCCGGCATGAGTTTCAAGCAATGGCATTCGCCGGTGCCCATGGCCCACCAGATGGGCATCTTCGACCGCGCGCTGAAATACCTGCTCAACCTGCAAACGGGCCAGCCGGTGCGGCGCCTGAACTGGACACTGACCATCAATCCCCGCCTGGACTCCTCCCCCGAGACTTTCCATGAATGGGGCGCCGACCGCGGCCGCATCACCGCCGAAAACGTCGGGCAACAGGTTCACCTGCGCGTCGAACTGCAAGTGATGGCCCGTCTGCCGCGCAGCAACGCGGTGATGTTCAGCATCCGCACCTACCTGATCAGCATGCAGGAGCTGGTCACCCAGCCCGGCTGGGGCTGCCGCCTGCACCGTGTGCTGCGCGACCTGCCTGAGCCGATCGCCGAGTACAAGGGCATGAGCCGCTACCGACAGACCCTGGTCGAGTGGCTCAGCCGCTTCGACCCGCAAGCCTGAACCCTGCCCCACTTTCACCGACAAGGATCTTCACATGACGCATTCATGGCGTATTTCTGCACTGGCCGAACGGCACCGCGCACTAGGCTCGAACCTCGAAGACTGGAACGGCATGGGCACTGCCTGGACCTACGACAGCGATCTTGCCGATCATCATCAGGCGATCCGCACTCGGGCCGGGTTGATGGACGTGTCTGGGCTGAAAAAAGTCCACTACGTTGGGCCCCATGCCGAGAGCCTGCTGCAATGGGCGACCACCCGCGACATCGCCAAGCTCTATCCCGGCAAGTCGGTGTACGCCTCGATGCTCGACGAGGAAGGCAAGTTCGTCGATGACTGCATCGTCTACCGCACCGGACCCAACGCCTTCATGGTGGTCCATGGCGCGGGCACCGGCTACGAAATGCTCGTGCGCTCATCCCAGGGCCGGCAAGTGGCGGTGCTGTTCGATGACGACCTGCACGATCTGTCGCTGCAAGGGCCGCTGGCGGTGGACTTTCTCGCCGAGCACGTCCCCGGGATCCGTCAGCTGCCTTACTTCCATCACCTGCAAACCCGCCTGTTCGATCGCCCGGTGATGATCTCGCGCACCGGCTATACCGGCGAACGCGGTTACGAGATTTTCTGCAAGGCCGCCGATGCCCCGGCGCTATGGGACGAGATTCTCGACCAGGGCGCGGGCCTGGGCATCATCCCTTGCGCCTTTACCGCCCTGGACTGGTTGCGGGTGGAAAGCTCGCTGATGTTCTTCCCCTACGACAACTCGCAGATGTACCCCTTCGCCGATCAGAAGGCCGGCGACACCCTCTGGGAAATGGGCCTGGACTTCACCGTCTCCCCGGACAAGCGCGAGTTCCGTGGCGCCGAAGAGCACTTTCGGTTGCGCGGCCAGGAGCGCTTCAAGATCACCGGCGTGTTGCTCAAAGGCGTCCGCGCTGCCGAAGCCGGCGACACCCTGTGGCAAGGCAACCAGCAAGTCGGGGTGGTCACCTGCGGCATGTATTCGCGCCTGAGCAAACGCTCCATGGCCATCGCCCGCATGAGCGTCGCCTGCTCGAATCCAGGCATTGCCCTGCAGGTGCGCGGCAGCCAGGAAAGCGCCGCCGTGACCCACGCCCTGCCCTTCGACGACCCGGAAAAAACCAAGCGCACGGCCAAGGGCTGAGCCTCCAACCACCTTATCCAAGGGGCCTTCGATGGACACTTCCAACGAACATTACATTCTCAAGATCAATTGCCCGGCAGCGTCCGGCATCGTGGCCGCAATCACCACCTGCCTGGCCGGACAGCAGTGCTACATCAGCGAGCTGGCGCAATTCGACGACGAGTTCACCGGGCAGTTTTTCATGCGCGCGGTGTTCCGCTTCAACACCGGCGTGACGGGCGATGTCGGTGCCCTGCGCGAGGATCTGGGCGACCTGGCCGGCGGCTTCGACATGCAGTGGCAGCTGTTCTGCAGCCGTCAGCCGACCCGGGTGCTGCTGATGGTCAGCAAGTTCGACCACTGCCTGACCGACCTGCTGTACCGCCACCGCAAAGGCGAGATGGACATGCACATCACCGCCGTGGTCTCCAACCACCTGGACCTGCGAGCCATGGCCGAACGCGAAGGCATTCGCTTCATCTACCTGCCGATCACCAAGGACAGCAAGGCCAGCCAGGAAGCCGAGTTGATGCGCATCGTCGAAGACACCCAGACCGACCTGGTGGTGCTCGCGCGCTACATGCAGATCCTGTCCGACGGACTGTGCCAGCAGCTGTCCGGTCGGGCCATCAACATCCATCACTCGTTCCTGCCCGGTTTCAAGGGCGCCAAGCCCTATCACCAGGCCTACGACCGTGGCGTGAAGCTGATCGGCGCCACCGCCCACTACGTCACCAGCGACCTCGACGAGGGGCCGATCATCGAGCAGGAAATCCAGCGGGTCGACCATACCCACCTGCCCGACTCGCTGGTTGCCATCGGCCGCGACACCGAAACCGTCGCCCTTTCCAAAGCCCTGAAATACCACCTGGAACACCGGGTGTTCATCAACCAGGACAAGACGGTGATCTTTCGCTGAGCAAGCCCTTTTCCGATCCTCAGACACGAAACATAGCCACGAGATACGACCATGACCACACGCGTTGCAATCATCGGCGCCGGCCCTTGCGGCATGGCTCAACTGCGGGCATTTCAATCGGCCAGGGACCAGGGAACGCCCATCCCGGAACTGGTCTGCTATGAAAAACAGCAAGACTGGGGTGGCATGTGGAATTACACCTGGCGCACCGGCCTGGACGAGAACGGCGAACCGGTGCACGGCAGCATGTACCGCTACCTCTGGTCGAACGGCCCAAAGGAATGCCTGGAGTTCGCCGACTACACCTTCGAAGAGCATTTTGGCCGCCCCATCGGCTCCTATCCCCCCCGGGAAGTGCTGTGGGACTACATCAAGGGCCGCGTCGAAAAAGCCGGGGTTCGCGACTACATCCGTTTCAACAACGTGGTGCGCCAGGTCACCTTTGACGAAGAGACGCGCCGCTTCACGGTGGTCGCCCACGACCACGGCAGCGATACCCGGACCTCGGAAGAGTTCGACTATGTGATCAACGCCTGCGGGCACTTTTCGACGCCGAAGATGCCGTACTTCCCAGGATTCGAGCAGTTCGGCGGGCGTATCCTGCACGCCCATGATTTCCGCGAGGCGCTGGAGTTCAAGGGCAAGGATCTGCTGATCGTCGGCAGCAGCTATTCCGCCGAAGACATCGGTTCCCAGTGCTACAAGTACGGCGCCCGCAGCATCACCAGTTGCTACCGCACTGCGCCCATGGGCTATGACTGGCCCGCCAACTGGGAAGAAAAACCGCTGTTGCAGCGTCTGGAAAAAAACCGCGCGTACTTTATCGACGGCACCCACAAGCACATCGATGCGGTGATCCTGTGCACCGGCTACAAACATCACTTCCCCTTCCTGCCGGACGAACTGTGCCTCAAGACCGACAACCGGCTATGGCCGATGAACCTGTACAAAGGCATTTTCTGGGAGCCCAACCCGCAACTGATCTACCTCGGCATGCAGGACCAGTGGTACTCGTTCAACATGTTCGACGCCCAGGCCTGGTACGCCCGCGACGTGATCCTGCAACGCATCACTCTGCCCGACCAGGCACAAAGGGCCGCCGATAGTCTGCAATGGCATACCCGTGAACAGCAGCTCGAAACCAACCAGCAGATGTTCGAATACCAGGGCGCCTATATCCAGCAACTGGTGGACGCCACCGACTATCCGAACTTCGATATCGCCGCGGTCAACGACACCTTCCTGCACTGGAAGCACGACAAGGCCCACAACATCATGGGGTACCGCGACAAGTCCTACCGATCGCTGATGACCGGCACCCAGTCGCCAGCCCACCACACACCCTGGCTGCATGCCCTTGACGATTCCATGGCGGCGTACCTCGCTGAAGCGCCGATGTCCGTCAAATCGATCGGTTGACCCGGGAGCCTGACCATGAACGCACCTCGTGTTTCCCGCCCGCGCGAGCCCGGACTCTTTGCCCGGGCCCCGGCCCTGGAGCGCTATCGGGTGGCCGCCGGTGGCCTGACGCTAGTGGCCTTGCAGCCCGGCGACAGCCTGCAAGTGATCGACCTGGAAGGGCAGCAACCCTGTGAATTGCTGGCAGTGGACGCCAACGGTCGCAGCGTGCTGGCGGCCTGGGCGTTGAGCGGTTCGGCGGCCTGCGGGTTCATCGGCGCACGGCTCGGCGAATCGACCGTGCAGGCTCGGCGCATCAACCAGGCCTTGAGCCGGCGCGGGATTGATCCGCACCATCTGCCCAGCGCCATCTCACTCTGGGACGAGGACCGCCCCGCCAACTTCAGCCGCCACTTTATCGCCAGTGATGAACTGCTGGTGATTGTCGCTGCGCCCGCCGGGCCAACGGCGGTCGACCGGCAGTATCGGCCCAGCGAACTGAGGTTGTGGGTGACACGGGCCAATCCCTCGCCGCTGCTGCTCCCGACACTGCCTGAACCCCTGGGCGAGTTAATTGACGAATTCACCGTTAGCGCCGGCACCGCCCACAGTTACACCGTTGGCAAAGGCCAGTATGTGCAAGTGCTGGATGTCGCCGGTCGCCAGTGCTCGGACTTCGTCGCTCTGGATCGACGGGCACTGGATCGCGGTCTGGAACTGGACCTGGACCAGACCGTCACCCGCACGCTGAACGGCAGCGCCTACCCGGCACCGGGGCTGTTCTCGAAGTTCTTCGACCGGCAGATGCAGCCGATGCTGGAGGTGGTGCGCGACACCGTCGGCCGCCACGACTCTTTCGCCCTGGCCTGCGCCGCACGCTACTACGAGAGCCAAGGCTACTTCGGGCACGACAACTGCAGTGACAACCTCAGCCAGGTCCTGGCACCCCATGGGATCAAGGCCCGGGGCGGCTGGCCGGCAATCAATTTCTTCTTCAACACCGGAATCGACTCGCACCAGCAGATGACCCTGGACGAACCCTGGTCGCGTCCCGGCGATTACGTGCTGCTGCGGGCCATGACCGATCTGCTGTGCGGCAGCACTTCGTGCCCGGACGACATCGACCCGGCCAATGGCTGGGACCCGACCGATATCCATATCCGCGTCTACAGCGAAAAGGAGCGTTTTTCCATCGCCATGAGCACCCGAACCACGGCCGATGCCGACCCGATTCTGACCCGTGAGTCCGCGTTCCACTCACGCACCAGCGCCTTGACCGGCAGCTTCGTCGACTACCGCAACTGGTGGCTGCCGCTGCGCTATGACGGCTATGGCGCGATCGAGGAATATCTCGGTTGCCGCGAGCGAGTGGCGGTGATGGACCTGACCGCCCTGCGCAAATTCGAAATCATCGGCCCCGACGCCGAAGCCTTGTTGCAATACTGCCTGACCCGCGACGTGCGGCGCCTGGCGGTCGGTCAAGTGGTGTACTCGGCGATGTGCCACGAACACGGCGGCATGCTCGACGACGGTACCCTGCTGCGCCTGGGCCCGGACAATTTCCGCTGGATCTGCGGCGAAGACTACGCCGGGGTGTGGCTGCGCGAACAGGCGCAAAAACTCGGCATGAAGGTCTGGATCAAGTCCGCCAGCGAGCAGATTCATAACCTGGCGGTGCAAGGCCCGATGAGCCGCGAGCTGCTCAAGCAAATGGTCTGGACCGCGCCCAACCAGCCGAGTCTGGAAACCCTGGGCTGGTTCCGTTTTCTGGTAGGACGCCTGGACGGTTACGACGGCTGCCCGCTCATGATCTCGCGCACCGGCTACACCGGTGAACTGGGCTACGAAGTCTGGTGCCAGCCTGAGGATGCCGAGCGGGTCTGGGACCGGATCTGGGCGCTGGGCCAACCCTTGGGCCTGGTGCCGTTGGGCCTGGAAGCGCTGGACATGCTGCGTATCGAAGCCGGGCTGATTTTCGCCGGCTACGAGTTCAGCGACCAGACCGATCCTTTCGAGGCGGGTATCGGCTTTTCTGTGCCGATGAAAAGCAAAACCGACGATTTCATCGGCCGCGATGCACTGTTGCGGCGCAGCGCCCACCCCGCTCACAAGCTGGTGGGCCTGCAACTGAGCGGCAACGAAGGCGCCCACCATGGAGACCCGGTGTATCGCGGCCGGGCCCAGGTCGGGGTCATCACCAGTGCCTGCCGCTCGCCGCTGCTGGCCAGCAATATCGCGCTGTGCCGGGTCGACGTGGCCTGCGCCGACGTCGGCACGACGCTTGAGATCGGCAAAGTCGATGGCCTGCAGAAGCGCATCAGCGCCACGGTCACCGCAGCGATTTTCTACGACCCGGACAAGAGCCGGGTACGCAGTTGATCGACTGCACACACATTTTTTTCTGCCCATACCCGCACCTGTAGGAGCTGGCTTGCCAGCGAAGGCGTCCTCACGGCTCGTGCAGGGCTCAAGAATGCCACCGCCGGCAAGCCGGCTCCTGCAGGGCCAGATCTACTCAGACATGGGAATACGAAGATGGAAGCGACTACGTTCGAGGCCGTACCGCAGGCCGCCGGTTCAGTGGGCAGCCTGCACCGCAAGATCGATTGGCGCGGGGCGTTCTGGGTCGCCAGTGGCGTGCCGGCCCTGGTGCTGTTCTCTATCGGCGCGATTGCCGCCACGGTCGGCAAACCGGCCTGGATCGTCTGGATCGTATCGATCCTGTTCGGCTTCATCCAGGCCTTCACCTATGCCGAAATCGCCGGGTTGTTCCCACACAAATCCGGTGGCGCCTCGGTTTACGGTGCAGTCGCCTGGGTGCGCTACAGCAAGCTGATCGCACCGGTTTCGGTGTGGTGCAACTGGCTGGCCTGGTCGCCGGTTTTGTCCATTGGCTCGGGATTGGCAGCCGGTTACATCCTCACCGCATTGTTCCCCGCCGATGCGCTGATCAATACCTGGCAACTGACCCTGCTTGACCTGGGCTGGGTCAAGAGTGGCCTGTCGCTACGGATCAACGCGACGTTCGCCATCGGCCTGTTGATTTTACTGACGGTGTTCGCCGTGCAGCATGGCGGCATCTTGCGCTCGGCACGCCTGACTCTGGTGCTTGGCGTGACCTCGCTGATTCCTCTGTTGCTGGTGGGTGTGGTGCCGTTGCTCACCGGGGACGCGGCCCAGGCCAACTTCCTGCCCCTGTACCCGCTGGCCCATGATGCGGCCGGGCAAGTGATCGACGGGCCTTGGGACATATCCGGCTGGTCGTTGATGGCCGGCGGCCTGTTCATGGCCGCATGGTCCACTTACGGCTTCGAAACCGCCGTGTGCTACACCCGGGAATTCAAGGACCCCAAGCGTGACACCTTCAAGGCGATCTTCTACGCCGGCCTGCTGTGCATTCTGGTGTTCACCCTGGTGCCCCTGGCGTTTCAAGGCAGCCTGGGTCTCGGGCAGCTAGTGACCCCGGCGGTGCTCGATGCCAGCGGCGCGGTGGTCACACCGGCGGTCTACAGCGGTCTGCTGTCACCCGCGATCTACAGCGGCATGGGCGTCGGGCAGGTCATGGCGGACAGCATCGGCGGCGGCGAGCTGGTGGCCAACATCGTGCTGATCATGTTGGTCCTGGCCACGCTGCTGGCAATCATGACCTCGATGTCCGGCTCCTCGCGCACCCTGTATCAGGCGTCGGTCGATGGCTGGCTGCCGAAATACCTGGGCCGCACCAACGAACACGGCGCGCCTACCGCAGCGATGTGGACCGACTTGTCGTTCAACCTGCTGCTGTTGCTGATGTCCGATTATGTGTTCGTGCTGGCCGCGTCCAACGTCAGCTACATCATCTTCAACTTCCTCAACCTCAATGCCGGCTGGATCCATCGCCTGGACCGTCCCGACTGGATACGCCCGTACAAGGCCCCGACCGTACTATTGGCCGCGGGTGGCGTACTGAGCTTCGTCAACCTGGCGTGCATGGGGCTGGGTGCCGATATCTGGGGCGCCGGCACACTGGTGACCGGCCTGTTGCTGGCGCTGTTGATTCTTCCGGTGTTCTGCTACCGCCACTACGTGCAGGACAAAGGGCGCTTCCCTGAAGCGATGCTCAGCGACCTGTACATTCAAGCCGATGCCGGTCAAAAACGCGCCGGCTGGTTGCCTTATGCCACGCTGATCGCGGGTGTACTGGTGGTGTACGGTTGCCATCAACTGGTAGTCTGAGCGCCCTTGCCTGCAGGTCTCTGATGGATCATCGGGGCGCAACGACGCTTCGATGATCACTTCGCCCCCCTATCAATCAAGACGACGGTGACTCTTTTGATCAGCACCACCCCTGCACTTGCCCGCGTCATCGACGGCAAAGCCATATCTGCCCAGGTTCTCGACGAAGTTCGAGAAGAGGTTCTGGTCCTGGCCGGACAGCAGATTTACCCCGCCCTGGCCGTGCTGCTGGTCGGTGAAGACCCGGCCAGCGAGGTCTACGTGCGCAACAAACTGCTGCGGGCCAGGGACGTCGGGATCCACTCCCTTGAATACCGTCTGCCGGAAACCGCCAGCCAGGCGCAAGTGCTGGAACTGATTACGCAACTGAACGCCGACGTCGCCGTGAACGGCATCCTGGTGCAGCTGCCATTGCCGGCCCATATCGACGAGGGAGCGGTGATTCATGCCATTGATCCGATCAAGGACGTAGACGGTTTTCATCGGGAAAACGTCGGCGGCCTGGTGCAAGGCATCGAAGTGCTGACACCCTGCACACCCAGCGGCTGCATGCGTCTGCTGCACGAAACCTGCGGTGACTTGAGCGGCTTGCACGCGGTGGTCGTCGGTCGTTCGAACATTGTCGGCAAACCCATGGCAACCTTGTTGTTGCAGGCCAACTGCTCGGTCAGCGTGGTGCACTCGCGCAGCGTCGATGCACCGGCGTTGTGCAGGTTGGCGGACATCGTGGTTGCGGCGGTGGGTCGGCCACATCTGATCGATGCCAGCTGGCTCAAACCCGGAGCGGTGGTGATCGATGTCGGCATCAATCGCATTGCCGACGAATCCGGCAATCACTTGGTGGGCGATGTCGACTACGCCAGTGCGCGCACTGTTGCCCGTGCGATCACACCGGTGCCAGGGGGTGTCGGGCCGATGACCATTGCGTATTTACTGAAGAACACCCTGATCGCCAGCCAGCTACAGCGTGCTGCCCGGGCGCGCGAGCCGCTGCCGGACGGTGTGGCGTTGATGTAGGAGCGAGCTTGCTCGCGATGGACTCGATAGCGCCGCGTTTAACCAGTAACCACGCGTCATCGTTAACGACCATCGCGAGCAAGCTCGCTCCTGCCTCCTACAATGTTCAGCAGTAACGATCAGTGGTTGTAGGCACTCTCGTTGTGCTCGGCCAGATCCAGGCCCATCTCCTCCACCGATTCATCGGCGCGCAAGCCGATGACGGCGTTGATCACCTTGAGAATGATCCAACTGATGGCAAAGCAGTAAACCGTCGTCAACAGCACGCCCTTGATTTGTGCCAACACCTGTCCACCCATGGTCACGCCTTCAACCAGCCCGCCCAGGGACGGTACGCAGAACACGCCCGTCAACACCGCGCCGATCATTCCGCCGATGCCGTGCAAGCCAAACACGTCGAGGCTGTCGTCATACCCGAAGCGGCGTTTCAGCACAGTGACGCTCAAGTAGCAGAACACCCCGCACAGCAGACCGATGGCCAACGCACCGCCTACGCCCACATACGCACACGCCGGAGTAATGCCGACCAAACCGGCCAAAGCACCGCTGGCCAGGCCCAAAGCACTCGGCTTGCCGACCTTGAACCACTCGGTGAACATCCAGCCAAGAATCCCGGCACAGGCGCCCAGTTGGGTGTTAAGCATGACGATGCCAGAAGTCCCGTTGAGGCCGCCGCCGGAACCGATGTTGAAGCCGAACCAGCCCACCCAGAGCATCGCCGCACCGGCCATGGTCAGGCTCAGGTTGTGGGCCGGCATCGGCGTATTCTGGTAGCCCTTGCGCTTGCCGAGAATCAGGCACGCGGCCAACGCGGCAACGCCAGCATTGATATGCACCGCAGTGCCACCGGCAAAGTCGAGAACGCCCCAGTTATGCATCAAGGCGCCAGAACCACCCCAGACCATATGGGCGACAGGCGCATAAACCAGAGTGAACCACAGCGCCATGAACCACAGCGCTGCCGAGAACTTCATGCGCTCGGCGAATGCACCGGCAATCAGCGCCGGGGTAATGATCGCGAAGGTCATCTGGAAGGTGACAAACACGCCTTCCGGGATGTCGCCGACCAGGCTATCGGGGGTCATGCCGGCCAGAAAAGCCCGGCTCAAACCACCGACGAAACTGTTGAACGTCACCTGCCCCTCAACCATACCGGTGCTGTCGACCACCATGCTGTAGCCATAGATCACCCACAGCACGCCGACCAGGCCGGCGATGCCAAAGCACTGGGTAAACAGCGAAAGCATGTTTTTCGCCCGTACCAGACCGCCGTAAAACAATGCGAGGCCCGGCAGACACATGAACAGCACCAGCACCGCGGCAGTGACCATCCAGGCGGTGCTGCCGGTGTTCAATGTGGGTGCGTCACCCGCCTGGGCGAGCGGCGCGAGTGCGCCGGCCGCCAATAAGACCAGAAGGGATTTGCCGAGAAGACGATTGACCATGTTCAAAGCTCCTGCAAAGGAATGGTAGGTGTCTGGCAGCGAGCAGTTGTTATTTCATGGGCCTCTTGGCGGGCCCCTCAATCTGTGGCGAGCGAGCTTGCTCCGGGCGGCGTTCCGACGCTGGGCTGCGAAGCGGTCCCAAAAATCTTTGCGAGTGCTGCGCACTCGAGCGGGAGCAAGCTCCCTCGCCACAGGGTTTCTCAGTAACCGGTACCGGATCCCGGAATCCAGCTGGTCCCCGCCAGCGGCACCCGCGCCATGGCCGCCGACTCCACCGTCAGCGCTACCAAATCCTCGGGATCGAGGTTGTGCAGGTGCGACTTGCCGCAGGCCCGGGCCATGGTCTGGGCTTCCAGCACCAGCACGCGCAGGTAATTGGCCAGACGCCGACCACCTTCCACCGGGTCCAGACGCTTGGACAGCTCCGGGTCCTGCGTGGTGATACCGGCCGGGTCGCGGCCGTTCTGCCAGTCATCGTAGAAACCGGCGGCCGAGCCGATTTTCTTCAGTTCCTCGTCCAGGCGTGGATGGTTATCGCCCAAGGCAATCAGCGCCGCCGTCCCGATGGCCACCGCATCCGCACCCAGCGCCATCGCCTTGGCGACGTCGGCACCATTGCGAATCCCTCCGGAAACGATCAGTTGAACCTTGCGATGCATGCCCATCTCTTGCAAAGCCTGTACCGCTTGCGGGATGGCCGACAAAATCGGGATCCCCACGTGTTCGATGAACACTTCCTGAGTCGCTGCAGTTCCGCCTTGCATGCCATCGAGCACAATCACGTCAGCCCCGGCTTTTACCGCCAGCTTGACGTCGTAGTACGGTCGGCTCGCGCCGATTTTCACGTAGATCGGTTTTTCCCAGTCTGTGATTTCCCGGATCTCGGCAATCTTGATTGCCAGATCGTCCGGCCCGGTCCAGTCCGGGTGACGGCAGGCGCTGCGCTGGTCGACACCGATCGGCAAGGTGCGCATGCCGGCCACCCGTTCGGTGACTTTCATGCCCAGCAACATACCGCCGCCACCGGGTTTGGCGCCCTGCCCCAGGACGATTTCAATCGCGTCGGCCTTGCGCAGATCGTCCGGGTTCATGCCATAGCGGGACGGCAAATACTGATAAACCAAATGCTGCGACTGGCCGCGTTCTTCCGGGGTCATGCCGCCGTCGCCGGTGGTGGTGCTGGTGCCGGCGATGGTCGCGCCACGGCCCAGGGCTTCCTTGGCATTGGCTGACAGGGCGCCGAAACTCATGCCGGCGATGGTCACCGGAATCTTCAGGTGGATCGGCTTCTTGGCGAAGCGGTTGCCGAGGATTACATCGGTGCCACACTTCTCCCGATAGCCTTCCAGCGGGTAGCGCGAGACGCTGGCGCCGAGCAGCAGCAAGTCATCGAAGTGCGGCAATTTGCGCTTGGTACCGCCGCCGCGAATGTCGTAGATGCCGGTTTCCGCGGCACGCTGGATTTCCTGGATGGTCAGGCGGTCGAAGGTGGCTGACTCGCGCAGTACGGGAGCCGCTTTTTGGCTGATTGGGTCGCTCATATCTGTTCTCCTCGCGCGGATCAGTACGCGGACGCGTTATCGACTTTGAAGTTGTACAACTGACGGGCGGAACCATAGCGCTTGAAGTCAGCCGCGTCGTGCTCGAAACCAGCGCGGTCGAGTAGCCCTTGCAGCTCTTGCAGGTGCTCGGCACGCATCTCTTTTTCGATGCAGTCCGAGCCCAGGGACTCGACGGTACCCTTCACGTAGATGTGGGTTTCGTACAACGAATCGCCCAGCGCATCGCCGGCATCACCGCAGACCACGAGGCGACCAGCCTGGCCCATGAAACAGCTCATGTGGCCGATGCTGCCACCGACCACGATGTCGATACCTTTCATGGAAATCCCGCATCGCGCCCCGGCGTCACCTTCAATCACCAGCAAGCCGCCATGGGCCGTGGCACCCGCCGCCTGGGAAGCGCTGCCCTTGACGCGAACGTAGCCGGACATCATGTTCTCCGCGCAACCGACACCAACGTTGCCGTGGACGGTGATCGAGGCCTTTTGATTCATGCCCGCGCAGTAGTAACCGGCGTGGCCCTGGATATCGATGGACACGGCTTCGTTCACCCCGACCGCGAGGTTGTGCTTGCCGTTGGAATGAGTCACCAGCCACTCGTGATCGGTCAGGTTATCAACCTGATCGTGCAGCGCCTGATTGAGGTCACGTACGGTGGCAGTGGAAAGATCGATGGTTTTCATGTGTGCGCCCCTTAAGCTGACTCGCGTTCCCAGATGTACATAGTGGCCGGTGCCGGCTCCCAGACCCTGGCGTGTTCGATGCCCGGCAGGCCCGACAGCGCCTGATACTCGGAGGCCATGGCCACGTAGTCGTCGGTCTCGGCGAGGATCGCCGGCTTGCAGGCGATCGGGTCGCGGATCACCGCAAAACCGTTGCGAGTACCAACGGCGAAGGTGAAGAAACCGTCCAGGTCCTCCAGAGAATGATCCAGCGCCTCCTTCAGCGAGTCGCCCTGCTGCAGGCGCCAGGTCAGGTAGCCGGCGGCGACTTCAGTGTCGTTGTCGGTCTCGAAGTGAATGCCCTCGCGCTTGAGTTCCTGACGCAGGCGGAAGTGGTTGGACAGCGAACCGTTGTGCACCAGGCACAGGTCGGCGCCGGTGGAGAACGGGTGGCTGCCTTCCATGGTCACCGCGCTTTCGGTGGCCATGCGGGTGTGGCCGATGATGTGGCTGCCCTTCATGCCGGCCAAGCCGAAGCGTTGGGAAATTTCCTGGGGCAAGCCCATGCCCTTGAGGATTTCGATGCTTTGGCCGGCGCTCATGATGCGTACGCTCGGCGCCAGTTCGGCGAGGGCCAGGCGTACCGGCGCCTCTTCGGCATGGATCTTGAGCACGGCGGCACTGGCGTTCTGGAACCAGTCCAGAGAACAGCCGAGGCGCCCTTCCAGTTCGCCCATCAGGGTTTTCCAGTCAAAGGCTTCGGTGGTCGCCTGCAAGGTCAGTTTGACCCAGCCATCGGCCACTTCATCGCCATAGATGGCAAAGCCGGCACTGTCCGGCCCTCGGTCGGTCATGGCCTGCAGCATGGGTTCAAACAGCTTGCCGAGCTGGGATTCCAGCTGCGGATTTTTCAGGTAAAGACCTACGATTCCACACATATCAAGTCTCCTTCGAAGGCACTGAACACCCGACGCCGTGCCGGGTGCCCGAATGGTTGTCAAAACACAGCGTCAGAAAAATTCGGTGTAGCGCTGGATCTCCCAGTCGGAGACGTGGCGGCTGTATTCCACCCACTCCATGCGCTTGAGCTTGATGAACTCGCCGACGATCTGCGGGCCGAGCACCTCGGCGAACAACGGATCGGCTTGCAGCGCGTCGCAGGCTTCCTTGAGCGATTGCGGCAGGGTCTTGATGCCCCGCGCGGCGATCTGTTCCAGGCTCAGGCTGTAGAGGTTCTCATTGCAGACGTGGTCGATTTCCAGCTGGCGATCGATGCCATCCAGGCCGGCGGCGATGATCGCGGCGCTGACCAGATAGGGATTGCAGCCGGCATCCGGCAAGCGGAATTCCAGACGACCGTAAGGCACCCGCACCATGGCCGAACGGTTGTTGGCGCCGAAGGCAATAAAGGCCGGCGCCCAGGTCGCGCCAGACAATGAGTTGCCCACCACCAGACGCTTGTAGGAGTTGACCGTCGGCGCAGCGAAGGCACACAGCGCCGGGCCATGGGCCAGCAGACCGGCGGCAAAGTGATAGGCCAGTTTCGACAGGCCCATGCCGCTCGGGTCGCTGGCGTCATGGAACAGGTTTTTGTTATCAGAGCTGCTGATCGACAGGTGAAAGTGCATGCCGTTGCCAGCGCGTTTCGGGTCAGGCTTGGGCATGAAAGAGCAGATCATGCCCAGGTCGTTCGCGATCTCGCCGGCAGCCATGCGGAAGAAGGTGAAGCGATCCGCCGAGGTCATGGCGTCGCTGTAGGTGTAGTTGATCTCGAACTGGCCGTTGGCGTCCTCGTGGTCGATTTGATAGACCTCGAAATCCACTGCCTGCAAGGCTTCGGTCAGGCGTTCAAGAAACACCCGGGAGCGCGACAGGCCTTTGTAGTCGTAGCAAGGCTTGTCCAGGTTATCGCTGAGGTCGACCAGTTGCAGTTTGCCCTGCTCATCGCGACGCATCAGGTTGAATTCGGGCTCCAGACCGGTATTGAGGGTCCAGCCCTTATCTTCCAGGCGTTGCACTTGTTGCTGCAGCACATAACGGCTGTCATAGGGATGAGGTTTGCCATCGACGTGACCGACGCACACCACCCGCCCATAACCCGGTTGCCAGGGCACCGGGGTCAGGGTGGACAAATCACCGCGGGCCATGAAGTCCGGTCCGTGGGGCTCCATGCCCATGCCGCTGATCGCGAACCCGGCAAAACCGGCCCCCTCTTCGGCCACGGTCTTGAGCCCGCAGATCGGCACCGACTTGGTTTTGGCCGCTCCGTGAATATCCACAAACTGCGCAAGCACGTACTTGATCCCGTGCTTGTCGATGATGCGCTGGGTTTCTGCTGGCAACATTGCTCGTCACTCCTGGCGAAAGGCAAACAGCTGGATGGGCCTGAACTGACTTTTTATTCCTAAAAAGAAAGTTAGTTTCCCAATAGGAATGCAAGGCCCTTGCCAGATTCGCGAGAGACACGTCGATGTGCCGAGAAAAGCGCTTTTGTGCTGTATTTATGGGAAAATTCTTTTCCCGGTGGGAATACCAGCCCGATGGATGCGAGCCGAGCACCGCGATTTGCACTTTCCCAGTGCGAAACTAATATTACTGAACAGAAAGTGTGCAGGATCTGATGACTATGTCGACCGAAACCGCCCCGCGCCTCAAGCTTGAGCAATACCTGGGTTTACAGATCAAGCGTCAACGCCAGGCGCAGGACCTGAAATTGTCTGACGTGGCCAGGATTGCCGATATCAGTCAAGGTATGTTGAGCAAGATCGAAAACGCCCAGGTGTCCACCAGCCTCGATACCCTGAGCCGTCTGTGCGACGTGCTCGGCCTGCCACTGTCGAAATTGTTCAGCGAATACGACCAGCAGGACGGCAGCGCGTTATTGGTCAAGGCTGATCAGGGTATGGAAGTGGTGCGCCGTGGCACCGAGAAAGGCCATACCTACCATCTGCTCAACCACACCCGCGGGCCGAAGAAGAGCTTCGAGGCCTACATGGTGAGCATGGATGACGCGAGTGAGGAGTTTCCGACCTTCTCTCACCCCGGCACCGAATTCCTTCATCTGCTGGAAGGTGAACTGATCTATCGCCACGGCAATCAGCTTTACCGCATGGAAGCTGGCGACAGTCTGACGTTCGAAGGCGAAATCCCCCACGGCCCCGAGCAACTGGTGCAGGTGCCGATCCGCCTGCTGTCGATCATGAATTACGGCAGCGACAAAGAGTAATCCCCGCCCCTCTGTGGCGAGCGAGCTTGCTCGCGCTGGGCTGCGTAGCGGCCCCAAAAATCCGCCAGCCGCTGAATTTTTGCGAGCGCTGCGCACTCGAGCGGGAGCAAGCTCCCTCGCCACAAATCTTCGTATGCCTTAAATCCATGAGGTCGGCTCATGCCGACCTCACGTATTTTCCTGCCAGTTAAAAAACTTTCTTAAAAGCGCTGGACGCGGCGTGGTCATTCCCCTATAAAGCCACAAATGGGAATATTTTATTCCCCACAAGAAAATACGCTCATGGATGAGCCTGCTGTCCGTTGATGATTTTTTTCGCTATGCGATGAGCTGCCGCCATCATCCCGAGGACGTGTCATGCAACACGAAAAAAACCATTTCATCATCAAGATCACCTGTCCCGCGGTGTCCGGCATCGTCGCTGCCGTCACCACCTACCTGGCGGACAACGGTTGCTACATCGGGGAGATGGCGCAATTCGACGACGACTTCAGCGGACGCTTTTTCATGCGCGCAGTGTTCCGCTTCAACGACGGCCACCAAGGCAACCTGCAACAGATCAAGGACGGTTTCGCTGACGTCGCCCAAGCGTTCGACATGTCCTGGGAGTTGCACGACACCCGCGAGCCGATGCGTGTGCTGCTGATGGTCAGCAAGTTCGACCATTGCCTGACCGACCTGCTGTACCGCTACCACAAGGGCGAGATGGACATGACCATCACCGCCATCGTCTCCAACCACCTGGACTTGCGGCCAATGGCCGAACGCGAGGGCATCCGCTTCATCTACCTGCCTGTCACCAAAGACACCAAAGCCCGGCAGGAAGCCGAGCTGATGAAGATCGTCGACGATACCGGTACCGAACTCGTGGTGTTGGCGCGCTACATGCAGATCCTCTCTGATGACCTGTGCAGGCAACTCTCGGGCCGGGCAATCAACATTCACCACTCGTTCTTGCCCGGCTTCAAAGGAGCCAAGCCTTATCACCAGGCCTACCAGCGTGGCGTGAAACTCATTGGCGCCACCGCTCATTACGTCACCAGCGACCTCGATGAGGGACCGATCATTGAGCAGGAAGTCCAGCGCGTCGATCACGTCTACCTGCCCGACGATCTCGTGGCCACCGGCCGTGACACCGAAACCGTGGCCCTGTCCAAGGCGGTCAAGTACCACCTGGAGCACCGGGTTTTCCTCAATCAGGACAGAACGGTGATCTTCCGGTGAACACGCATAAACTGATCGACGGCAAAGCCACCGCCGCCCGCGTGCTGGTAGAGGTCCGCGAGGACGTGGAGCGCCTGCGCGAGCAAGACATTCAACCGGCACTGGCGGTGATCCTGGTGGGCAGCGACCCGGCCAGCCAGGTCTACGTGCGCAACAAGATCCTGCGCGCCGAAGAGGTGGGTATCCGCTCGCTGGAACATCGGCTCGCCACGGACACCAGCACTGAACAGTTACTCATTCTGATCGCCCGACTGAATGCCGATCGCTCGATCCACGGCATTCTTCTGCAACTGCCACTGCCTGCTCATATCGATGAATTACGGGCACTGGAGGCCATCACACCAGACAAGGATGTCGATGGGTTCCACAGTCAGAACGTCGGCGGCCTCAGCCAGGGTCGCACGGTACTCGCGCCCTGCACCCCCAGTGGTTGTTTGTATTTGCTGGAACAAACCTGCGGCGATCTGCGCGGTAAGCACGCGGTGGTGATCGGCCGCTCGAACATCGTCGGCAAACCCATGGCAGCGTTGTTACTGCAGGCCGACTGCTCGGTGACCGTCCTGCATTCGCGCAGCCCGGATCCGCAGGCTCTGTGCCGGCAGGCGGACATCGTCATCGCCGCCGTGGGTCGCCCAGGACTGATCGACGCCAGTTGGCTCAAGCCTGGTGCCGTGGTGATCGACGTCGGCATCAACCGCATCGAAGACGATGGGCGCAGCCGTCTGGTGGGCGACGTCAACTTCGACAGCGCCCTGACGCACGTCGCGGCAATCACCCCGGTACCTGGCGGTGTCGGCCCCATGACCATTGCCTTCCTGATGAAAAACACTGTCACCGCAGCCCTTGCGCAACACCAGGCCCTACGCAGCCAATCGGAGGCCTTATGCCATTCAATCTATTGAAATACGGGCTGAGTCCGGACTACCCGGTGGAAGTGGATTTGCCGCCGCCACGGGAACTCAAAACGAGCTATGACGTGGTGATCATCGGTGCCGGCGGCCATGGCCTGGCCACCGCTTACTACCTGGCCAGGTACCACGGCATCACCAATATCGCGGTGCTGGAAAAGTCCTATCTGGGTGGCGGCAATACCGCGCGCAACACCGCGGTGATCCGTTCCAACTACCTGACTAGCGAGGGCGTACGCTTTTATGCCGAGTCGGTGCGGATGTTCCAGTCGCTGTCCAACGAATTCGATTTCAACATCATGTACTCCGAGCGCGGCCAACTGACCCTGGCCCACACCGATGCCACGGTGCGTTCGTTCCGTCAGCGAGCCGAGGTCAACAAACACTTTGGCGGCCGTACCGAGATGATCGACCGCCAGCAGATCCGCGAACTGGTGCCCAGCCTCAACCTCGATCCCGGCCACTTGCCGGTGATCGCCGGTCTGTGGCACATCGATGGCGCCACCGCCCGCCACGACGCCGTGGCCTGGGGTTATGCCAAACAAGCGGCCAAGCGCGGAGTGGAAATCCATCAGCTCACCGAAGTCCAGGACCTGATCATCGAGAACGGCGCCATCACCGCGGTCAAGACCAACCGCGGCACCATCAAGTGCGGTTGCGCGGTGCAGGCGATTGCCGGGCACAGTTCGTTGTTGATGGCCAAGGCCGGGATCCGTTCGCCGGTCCAGACTTTCCCGCTGCAAGCGATGGTCACCCAGCCGTTCAAACCGTTTCTCGATCCACTGGTGAGTTCCTCCGCCCTGCACTGCTATGTGCAGCAGACCAGCCGTGGCGAAGTGGTTTTCGGCGGAGGCTCCGACCCCTATCCGCTGTTCAATACGCGCTCCACGCTGGACCTCAAGGAAAGCCTGCTCGCCCATGCGATCGAGATGTTCCCGTTCCTGGCCAATGCCAGGCTGATGCGCCAATGGGCCGGCATCACCGACATGACCCCGGATTACAGTCCGATCATGGGCCTGTCGCCGGTGAAGAATTACTATCTCGACGCCGGCTGGGGTACCTGGGGCTTCAAGGCCACGCCGATCTGCGGCAAGACCATGGCCGAGTTGGTGGCCAGTGGCGGCAAGGTGCCGGAGCTGATCAAACCCTTCGGCCTCGAACGTTTCTCAACCTTCCAGCAAGTCAACGAAATGGGCGCCACGGCGGCCAGTCATTGATGGAGAGCGGACGATGAAAATCATGAATTGCCCGCTCAACGGGCCGCGCAATATCAGCGAATTCACCTATGGCGGTGAATTCAAGCCGATGCCTGACCCCGTCAGCTGCAGCGATGCCGAATGGGCCGACTATGTGTTCAATACCGACAACCTCGCCGGCGTGGTGCGCGAGTGGTGGATGCACACGCCGTCCAGCTACTGGTTTCTCGCGGAGCGGCACACTGTCACTGACGAAATCCTGCGCACCTTCGACCCCAGGGAACTGTTCACCACCCGTGTCGAATTCAGCAAAGCCACTAAGGAGATCGCAGGATGAACCGCCTACCCGCACCGATGGGCCTGCTGATTAACCGCGATCAGCCGCTGGATTTCAGTTTCGACGGCGACCGCTATCAGGGCTTGCAAGGCGACAGCATCGCCAGTGCCCTGTTGGCCAACGGACGTTTCCTGATCTCCCGTTCGTTCAAATACCATCGCCCGCGCGGCCCGCTGACCATGGCCGGGCAGGACGCCAACAGCCTGGTGCAACTGCCTCAAGAACCCAACGTATTGGCTGACGCTCACGCGTTGTCCGCCGGTTTGCAAGTCACTGCGCAGAACGTCAACGGTTCGCTGGACAACGACCGCGATGCCTATCTGGGCAAGTTTTCCAAATTCATGCCGGTGGGTTTCTACTACCGCTCGTTCTACAAACCCAAAGGCATGTGGAAAGTCTGGGAACCGATCATTCGCAAGAAGGCCGGCCTTGGCGTACTCGACCTGAAATTTCAGCCCGAGTACTACGACAAGGCTTATCTGTTTACCGATCTTGCAGTGATCGGCGCCGGGCCCGCCGGCCTGCACGCGGCCCTCACCGCAGCGAATGCCGGGGCCAAGGTGTTGCTGATCGAACAGCAGCCGATTCTCGGTGGTTCGCTGACCTACGGCCGATTCGACATCGAAGGCAAAAAAGCCCAGGCCCTGCGCCAGGAGCTGCTTGCTGCGGTGCAACAGCACGCCAATATCCGGATCCTGACCGAAGCCACCTGCAACGCCTGGTTCACCGACAACTACCTGCCGGTGATTCAGGGCAAGCGTATGTACAAGATTCGCGCCCGCCAGTGCCTGGTGTGCAGCGGTTCTTTCGACCAGCCGGTGATCTTCCGCAACAACGACCTGCCGGGCGTGATGCTGACCAGTGCTGCGCAACGGTTGATGAAACTGTATGCGGTCAAGCCCGGCAAGCGCGCCGTGGTGCTGACGGGCAACGATGACGGTTATCTCGCGGCCCTGGACCTGCATGACCAAGGCGTGGAAGTGGCCGCAGTGGTGGACCTGCGCAATGCCCCAGGCAATACCGCCCTGCCGGGTGCACTGGCGCAACGCAAGATCCTTTGTTTGAGCAGTAGCACGGTGTACGAAGCCTTGCACGCAAAGGGCATGCGCCATGTCACCGGCGTCGACGTGCGCAAGATCACCGCCCAGGGTCAGGTCGCCGAAAACGGACACCACTTCGACTGCGACTTGCTGTGCATGTCCGCCGGTTACATGCCGGTCTATCAACTGCTGTGTCAGGCCGGGGGCAAGCTCGCTTATGACGATCAGCGTGCCGAGTTCACCCTCAGCGGCCTGCCGCAGAATCTGAAGGTCGCCGGCTCGGTCAACAGTCGTCACCAACTGGACAACGTGATCGCCGATGGCGTGAACGCCGGTGCCGATGCCGCACTCGCCCTGGGTCTTGACGTCATCGCTCAACGGGCACCGTTCGGCACGGAAGCTCGGGTCAACTTCAACTGGCCGATCTTCCCTCACCCCAAGGGCAAGGATTTCGTCGACTTCGACGAGGACCTGCAAGTGGCCGACATCGTCAACGCCACCCGAATCGGCTATCGCGACGTGCAATTGGTCAAGCGCTACTCGACCGTGGGCATGGGCCCGTCCCAGGGTCGTCACTCGGCGCTGCCAACGGCGCGCCTCGTGGCTTGGGCGACCCAACGCAACATCAGCGAAACCGGTGTAACCACGGCGCGGCCGCCGTTTGTGGCCGAGAAGCTGGCGCATGTCGCCGGTCGCGCGTTCGACCCCTACCGACAAACGCCGATGCATGCCCGCCACCTGCAAGCCGGGGCGAAGATGATGCCCGCGGGCATCTGGCAACGTCCGGCTTACTACGGCAGCGCCAAGGATCGCGAGCCATGCATGCAGGCCGAAGCCCTGCACGTGCGCAACAAGGTCGGCCTCATCGATGTCTCGACCCTGGGTGGCCTGGATGTGCGCGGCCCGGACGCCGCTGAACTGCTTAACCGGATGTACACCTTTGCGTTCCTCAAGCAGCCGATCGGCCGCTCCCGCTACGCGCTGATGACCAATGAGCACGGCGTGGTGATCGACGACGGCGTGTGCGCACGGTTCGCCGAGAACCACTTCTACGTCACCGCCACCACCAGCGGCGTCGACCGGATCTATCAGCAAATGCTCAAGTGGAACGCTCAATGGCGACTGGATGTGGACGTCGCCAACGTCACCGCGGCCATCTGCGCGGTCAACGTCGCGGGCCCTGACTCGCGCAAGGTGCTGGAACAGGTCTGCACCGATCTGGATCTGAGCGCTGAAGCGTTTCCTTATCTGGGTGTGCGCCAGGGTACAGTCGCCGGGATCAAGGCTCGTTTGCTGCGAGTGGGTTTTGTCGGCGAACTGGGCTATGAAATCCACGTCCCGGCGCGTTACGGGCTTCAACTCTGGGACGCCCTGATGAGCGCCGGCAAGGCTCACGACATCCGTCCGTTCGGCGTGGAAACCCAACGCCTGCTACGCCTGGAAAAAGGCCATGTGATAATCAGTCAGGACACCGACGGCATGACCCACCCGGCGGAAATCGACATGGGCTGGGCGATCAGTCGCAACAAACCATTCTTCGTCGGCCGGCGCTCGGTGGATATCCTCGAAGCCCAGCCGCTGAAACGCAAATTGGTAGGGTTCACCCTGCCCAAGGGCAGCCCGCAGCCGCTTGAAGGGCATCTGGTGCTGGACGGCCCGGACATCAGCGGCAACGTCACCTCCTGTGAGTACTCCGCAACCTTGGGCAAGATCATCGGCCTGGCCTACGCAGGCATCGACCATAGCCGCCCCGGCCAGCGGATATCGATCCGCGTCGAAGGTGGCATCCTGCTCCAGGCCGAGGTGGTGCAGCTGCCCTTCTTCGATCCCGACAACCAACGGCAGGAGCTTTAAGCCATGACCAGCCTGAAAGAACAACACCCTGTCGGCCAGCACACCCTGACCCCGTTGCCCGGCTGCGGCCTGGCGGATTTAACCGATCTGCCTCGGGTGGGGTTTCGCGGCGCTCATAGCGCGGCGTACCTGCAAGATCGCAAATTCGTCCTGCCGGACGCCCCCAACCGCGCCGTGTCGCAGGCCGATGGAAGCCAGGTAGCGCGCCTGTCCCAGACCGAGTACCTGTTGCTGGGCAGCCCCCAGGATCAGGGCCAACGCATCGCCGACGAAGAAGCCCGGTGGGAACTGGACCACCAGGCCAACTATCTGCTGCCGCGTCAGGACAGCCACGCCTGCTTTCAACTGGCGGGCGAACACCTGACCGAGGTAATGGCCAAGCTCTGTGGCGTCGACTTGAGCCCGCAGGCCTTCGGCCCGGGTACGGTGGCGCAAACCGTTGCGGCGCGGATCAACGTGATCGTGATCAACTCCAGTACGGCGCAGCAGGCGAGCTTGCACATCCTCTGCGATCGGGCGTCGAAGGCGTATTTCCGTGAGGCGTTGCTGGATGCAATGCAGGAATTTTCGGGGTTGGCAATGGATGGGACGACAGTCTGACGCTTGGCAGGAACGGGGGTGAACATGACGCCGGAGTGAAATACCTTTCACGGTCAGCGTCAGTGTGAGGCCCTCGTCTCATCTAAGGGAAAAAAGCGGCCCACTAAGGTATTGCCCTAAAGACAGCTGTGTTCCAGCGGCTTACATTCGCTCACCGGCAAGGATGCATTTCAACCAGACACTCACGCCCAAGGCACCGAGTACAATGCGTTGTTCAGCCATCATCCTCACAACCATCATCTTCGCCACCCTTGCTGTGGCGTTGTATGGTTGGTATTGCCACCTGCGAGACGATGGAGATCGCCTTGTTTAACCTGCGTTCCTTTCGACGGTCTGCAACTTTGCCCACCGCTGGACGATCTATCTCAGCGTCCAAGGTCACGATCTAACGAGGGCACCGCTACACTGAATCAGCAGAGGTTGCTCCCCAAGACAACTATCTGGCCGCGCACCTCGAAGACGTGATCGAGGAAACCTACAAGGACCTGGTTGCCGAGAGCAATCCGAATCATCGGGTCGCTTCGGGCTGGATCGCCATCCCCCGCCGAAATCAACCCTGACGGCGACTCCTGGAACGACTGCATGCGCCGCGACATTGCCGCCCTGATGGACTGCGACACCGTGTCCACGCTCCCTGGCCGGGAGCATTCGAAAGGCGCACGACTGGAAGTGCCGATCGCCGAACGCCTCGGCACGACGGTTGTGTATGCCCATGATCCGGTATCGATGGGGTGACTGTCGGTCTCACCTTTTGTCGTAAGTCGATTGACTGACAGAAACCTTTGGAGCCCAGTAATCAGCTGGCTAAACCTGATCGGAAGAGAAGCACCATGTCGAAGATAACGGTGATATCCGGTGACTTTCTGACAGGTGATGCTGAATTTCAATCTGGACTGTTCATATTGAAATCCGCGTTAAAACCTTCTCTTAAAATAAAGATACCCATTTCAAAACTGGAAACTTTAGAAACAGCAACCGAGGAAACCGTTAACAAGAAAGGGAGCGCTATTCGATGGAGTCTGGCTGGCGCATTGCTTTTAGGTCCGGTTGGACTGGTTGCGGGCTGGTGGCTATGTGATAAAGAAAAGGAAATAACTTTTTACGCAAAATTCAAGGATGGCCGCTGCCTTCTGGCCACAACCGATATCGACACTTACTCTAAAATCTCTGCTGCGCCCCTCAAGTAACCCCATTCTCCATCCCCTTCAAAGTCAACCGCTATAGCGGCAAGGACGAGGAATGCCCAAACGCAGTGCCTGCGGCACGACAAAACAACTGTGCGAGCCTGCTCGCGAAAGTGGCGCAACAGTCAACAGAGATGTTGAATGTGATGGCCTCTTCGCGAGCAGGTTCGCACACAGAGTGTTGATTCAGGTATTGGAAGGGTGGTGTTTCAGTGCCGCAGCAATTTACGCAACGGCACGCCGTCCTTGAGCACGGGGGATTTGATGACGATGTAGCTGAAGTACTTGGAGATGCCGATGTTCTTGTCCAGCAGGCTTTCAATCACTTCCTGATAGTGCTGGATGCTGCGGGTCATGAAGCGCACGAGGTAATCGTAGCCACCGCTGATCAAATGGCATTCGAGCACTTCATCGACCTGACGAATGTTGGACTCGAACTTGGCGAAGTCTTCGCGCTTGTGGTCGCTCAGGGTGATTTCGGTGAAGACGGTCACCGAATCGGTGATTTTCGCCAGGTTCAGGTGTGCCTTGTAGCTGGAAATATACCCGGCCGACTCCAGCCTTTTGACCCGTTGCAGGCAGGGGCTGGCCGACAATCCCACGGCATCGGCAAGGCTGACGTTGGTCATGCGCCCGTCCTTTTGCAGCTCAACCAGAATGCTGATGTCGATCCGGTCCAGTTTGACTAAACCTTCCATTGCGTACCTCTTGACTGCCGTTTGTAAGACAATCTTCTAGCAAAATCAGCGCCGTAATGACAGCTGATGCTGAGCCACCAGATCCGCCATGCTGTTGATGCAGTAATCCGCAGCACACGGCGTCGGGTGTTTGACCCGACCACGACAGATCAGGCACACATCGCAGCTTGCCTGCGGACTGGCCGAAGGTCGGGTCACTTGCAGGATTTCACCGGGTTTAAGCGCATTGGCCTTTAGCCAATCCAAGTCCTGCAACGGGTCGCTGGCCAATGAAATGAAATCGTCGGCCATGATCCCCAAACGCTCGCACAGCAACCCGCGATCCTCGGCGTCCCGGTCGCCCTGTACTAGCAGGCGATAGAACTTGCGCAGGTACAACATTGCCCCTGGCGCGTCCTCGAACAGTGACCAGCCGGCCGCCGAACGGGCGAAGCTCATGCCCTCCTCCCAACTGGCTTTCAGGTCCCAGCGCTCGGCCAACTGGCGATGGGCGAAACACAGCAGTCCACTGAAGCCTAGCTCACCGAAGCGCGGATACAGTGCGCGCACCACCTCGCCGTATTCGGCCAGCACCTGTTCCTTGTCCGGTTGCCCGCCCCGGCTGTCGAGCAGCGGTTGCAACGCCGCCCAGACACCCGAGTCGCGATCGACCAGGACTTCATCGCAATCGATGAGCAGCGCTCGATAATCAGTCAGCCCCATGGTGTGCACAGCCTCCGATGATGCATTCGATCAATCCATGCTCCAAAAACGCTCACGGGCGATGCCTTGCAGCAGCGCCCCGAGCCGGCAGGAGCTCAGTTCAAGACGCGTGCCAAAGCCGCTTCCAGAATTTGCAGCGCTTCGTCGACCTGTGCTTCGCTGGCCACCAGCGGTGCAAGGAAGCGCAGGACGTTGCGGTACACGCCGCACTTGATCACCAGCAAACCACCCTTGCGGGCTTCATCGATCAGTCGCTGGTTCAAGTCGGCATCCGGGGTCCGGGCGTCGTCGTTCTTGATCAGCTCGATGGCCAGCATGAATCCGGCGCCGCGCACGTCTCCGATTTGTGGGTAACGGCTCTGTAGACGCAGCAGTCCCTGGCGCAGGCGCTCGCCCAATGCTTCGCCGCGTGCCAGCAGCTTCTCCTCTTCAAAGGCGTCGATCACTGCCAGTGCCGCCGCGCACGACAACGCGTTGCCGCCGTAGGTGCCGCCCAAACCGCCGGGCAACGGCGCGTCCATGATCGCTGCCTTACCGACTACACCGGACAGCGGAAGGCCCCCGGCCAGGCTCTTGGCGACGGTCACCAGGTCAGGCTGGATGCCGGCGTGCTGGAAGCCGAACCACTTGCCGGTACGGCCGAAACCGGTCTGGATTTCATCGACAATCAGCACGATGCCGTGCTTTTCAGTCAGCGCCCGCAGACCTTTGAGGAACTCGACCGGAGCCGAGAGGAAGCCACCGTCGCCCTGCACCGGTTCGATGATGATCGCGGCGACACGCTCTGGCGCCACTTGGGTCGCGAGCAGTTCGTCCAGCGCCTTGAGCGCCATCTCACTGGTGACACCGCGATACGCATTCGGATACGGCGTGTGGAACACCTCCGGCGCGAACGGCCCGAAGTTCTGTTTGTACGGCTGGCTCATGCCAGTCAGCGTGGTACCGAGCAAGGTGCGGCCGTGGAAACCGCCGCGAAAGGCAATCACCGCCGAACGATTGGTGTGGGCACGGGCGATCTTCACCGCATTTTCCACCGCCTCGGCGCCGGAGGTGAAGAACGCTGCTTTACAGGCTTCTTTACCGCCGATCATTTCGCACAGACGCTGGGCCAGATCCAGATAAGGTTTGTAGGCCACTACCTGGAAACAGGCGTGGGAGACTTTTTGCAGTTGCGCCTGTACCGCCGCGACCACTTTCGGGTGGTTGTGGCCGATATTCAGCACGCCGATGCCGCCGACAAAATCCAGGTAGCGCTTGCCGTCCACGTCCCACAACTCGACACCTTGGGCGCGATCGATCACCAACGGGTGAGCGGTTACCAAGCCACGCGGCACGAATTGATCGCGCTGACGGAGCAAATGAGGGGTGTCGTCGACTTTGCTATTCATGGCATTTCCCATCGTGAGTCCGGCAACCGGGAGGTGGTTGCGATGGTGTTCAGGTTAAGGCTTGCGCGAAACGAACTACGCCGAACTTGGCCCCTGAGAAATTCGGATCGACTGTTTTAACCCCGTCAAACGGCAGATTCCTTCAGCCCGCCGAATCTGCCGCAGCTCTGGAGATCCAGCGTGTCGCAAGCCGTTTAACCCGGCGCATTCGACAGATCCTGCGTCAGCATTGCGCGATGATGAGAGCACTTTCACCCTTTCAGGAATTGCCCATGGCCCTGCTTTATAAAGCTGACCCTGTGCGCGGCGAACAGTGGCAAGCGCTGTTCGCCGAACACGCCCCGGATATCGAATGGCGCGCCTGGCCGGACATTGGCGATCCGACTGAGATTGAATACTTGGCGGCTTGGCAGGCACCGGATGATCTAGAGGAGTTGCTGCCGAACCTGAAGGTGTTGTTTGCGTTGTCTGCCGGGGTTGATCAACTGGACCTCGGCCGTATACCGGCGAGTTTGCCGGTGGTGCGCCTGCTCGATCCGGGCATTTCCCGTGGCATGTGTGAGTACGCCAGTTTTGCCGTATTGAGTTTGCATCGGGACATGCTGAAATATCGGCAGCAGCAGATGGCGCGGTGTTGGCAGGCGCATTTGCTGCAACCAGCGAACAAACGTCGGGTCGGTGTGATGGGGCTGGGCACCCAGGCGCGGCTGATTCTCGCGACGTTGCAGCCGTTGGGGTTTGCGTTGAAGGGCTGGGCGCGCAGTGCTCATCGGATTGATAACGTGGATTGTTATGCCGGCAATGAGCAACTGCCGGCGTTTCTCAGCCAGTGCGACATTCTGTTGTGCGTGTTGCCGCTAACGGAGCAGACGCAGGGGATTCTTGATCGTGAGCTGTTCCGGCAACTGCCCCACGGTGCAGCATTGATCAACATGGGCCGGGGCGGGCATCTGGTGGAAGGTGATCTGCTGGCGGCACTGGACAGCGGGCAGCTCCGCGGCGCAGTGCTGGATGTGCTGCAACAAGAACCGGCGCCGGAGGATCATCCGTTTTGGGCGCATCCAAAGATACTGCTGACGCCACATATTGCGGCGATGACCCAACCGGAGAGTGCGTTTGGGGTGTTGCTGGAGAATATCCGGCGTCATGAAAAAGGCGAACCGATGGTCGGACAGATCGACCGCGACCAAGGCTATTGAACACAACACTAACCCCAATGTGCGAGCCTGCCCGCGCTGGCGAAGTGTCAGTCGACATCAATATCGACTGACAGGACGCCTTCGCGAGCAAGCCCGCTTTGGTTGTGCGGCGACTTACAGAATGTCGGCGATGGCTTTACCGACGTCTTGCGTCGAGCCCTTCCCGCCCAGATCCGGGGTGATCGGTCCGTCGGCAATAACGCGCTCAATGGCTTGCAGAATTCCATTGTGGGCGGCCCGATAGCGTTCGTCGCCATTGCCCAGGAAATCCAGCATCAGCGCCCCCGACCAGATCATCGCAATCGGGTTGGCAATGTTCTGCCCATAGATATCCGGTGCAGAGCCGTGCACCGGTTCGAACAACGACGGAAACCGCCGCTCCGGATCAAGGTTGGCTGAAGGAGCGATGCCGATGGTCCCGGCACACGCCGGCCCGAGGTCAGAAAGGATGTCGCCAAACAGATTCGACGCCACCACCACATCAAAACGATCTGGCTGCAGCACAAATCGTGCGCACAGAATGTCGATGTGCTGCTTGTCCCAGGTGATCTCCGGGTACTGCGCCGCCATCAACGCAGTGCGCTCATCCCAATACGGCATGCTGATGGAAATCCCGTTGGATTTGGTCGCTGCCGTCAGGCGCTTGCGCGGCCGGGTCCGGGCCAGTTCGAAGGCGAACTTGAGAATCCGGTCGACGCCGCGTCGGGTGAACACCGACTCTTGCAGCACGAACTCATGCTCGGTGCCCTCGAACATTTTGCCGCCGACCGAGGAGTACTCACCCTCGGTGTTCTCGCGGATCACCACGAAATCAATGTCCCCCGGTTTGCGTCCGGCCAACGGACACGGAACACCGGGAAACAGCCGAACCGGGCGGATGTTGACGTATTGGTCGAAATCCCGGCGAAACTTCAGCAGCGAACCCCACAGGGAAATGTGATCCGGCACCTTGTCCGGCCAGCCCACGGCGCCAAAGTAGATCGCATCAAACCCCTTGAGTTGTTCGAACCAGTCATCGGGCATCATCTGCCCGTGTTCCAGGTAGTAATCGCAGTTCGCCCAGTCGAGCACTTCGATGCTCAAATCCAGTTGCCATTTCTTCGCCGCTTGCTCCAGCACCCGCAGCCCTTGCGGCAGCACTTCCTTGCCAATGCCATCGCCGGCAATCGCGGCGATTCTGAATGTCTTGCTCATCAACATGCCTCCCCCAGTGTCTGTGAATTACAGCCCGCCGATGTGGAAGGCTTTGACTTCAAGGTATTCATCCAGTCCGTACTTACTGCCTTCACGGCCCAGGCCCGATTGCTTGATGCCGCCGAACGGCGCGACTTCCATGGAGATGATCCCGGTGTTGAGCCCAACCATGCCGAACTCCAGCGCCTCGCCGAAACGCCATGAACGGCGCAAGTCCTGAGTGAAATAGTAGGCACCCAAACCGTAAGGCGTGGCGTTGGCCAGGGCGAGGGCTTCGGCTTCGTCGGTGAAACGCATCAGCGGCGCCACCGGGCCGAAGGTTTCTTCGTTGGCCAGCAGCATGCCAGCGTGGGTATCGCCGAGGACCGTGGGCTGCACAAATTGGCTGTCGCCGTCGGGAATGCCTCCGCAGAGCAACGTCGCACCCTGGCTCAGGGCATCGTCGATGTGTCGGGCGACTTTGCTCACAGCGGCCGGATTGATCAGCGGGCCTATGGTGACGTCGGCATCGAGGCCGTTGCCGACCTTGAGCTTGCCAACCTCCTCCACCAACCGTTGGGCGAAACGTTCGTAGATCCCGTTTTGCACCAGAATGCGGTTGGCGCAGACGCAGGTCTGGCCGGCGTTGCGAAACTTGCTGAGCATGACCCCGGCCACAGCCTGCTCCAGGTCCGCGTCGTCGAACACAATGAACGGCGCGTTGCCGCCCAGTTCCAGGCTCAAGCGCTTGATGTGTTCGGCGCTCTGGCGCATCAGCAGGCGACCGACAGCGGTGGAGCCAGTGAAGGAAATCTTGCGCACCATCGGGTTGCTGGTCAGCTCTTCGCCGATGCCCGCCGGCATGCCGGTCAACACGTTGAACACTCCGGCCGGGATGCCGACGCGCTCGGCCAATACCGCTAAAGCGAGGGCCGACAGCGGTGTCAGATCCGAAGGTTTGACGATGATCGGGCAGCCCGCCGCCAATGCCGGCGCGCATTTGCGGGTGATCATCGCGTTGGGGAAATTCCATGGGGTGATCGCGGCGCAAACTCCCACCGGTTGTTTTAGGGTCAGCAGTCGGCGGTCACCGCTGGGGGCCGGCATGGTTTCGCCGTAGACCCGCCGGGCCTCTTCGGCGAACCATTTGACGAAACCGGCGCCGTAGCGGATTTCGCCTTTGGCCTCGTTCAGCGGCTTGCCCTGTTCGCAAGTCATGATCAGCGCCAGGTCGTCGAGATTGTCGATCATCAGCTGATACCAACGCTCCAGCAGCCCCGCACGCTCAGCGGCCGGTCGTGCACGCCAGGCCGGCCAGGCTTTGTCGGCCGCCTCGATGGCGCGACGGGTTTCTGTGCCTTGCATCGCCGCAACGCGGGCGAGCAACTGGCCGTTGGCGGGGTCGATGACGTCCAGGGTCGCGCCGTTGTCAGCGCCGATCCACTGCCCGTCCACATACGCGAGTTCTGCCAGAAGGCTGGGGTCTTTCAAACGATTCTTGAGCATGGTCGAGTCCTGATCCGAGACAGGCTTCAGTCTAGGGAGACGCTGCGGGGGAGGATGCTGAAAGCGATTTGAGGACAGTGTCGGATGCTGAAATTAGCGGTGGAACGGCAGATTTGTGGTCCGTCAGAAAAACACAAAACCCTGTAGGAGCGAGCTTGCTCGCGATGGACGTGAACGATGACGCGTGCTGTCTGGATGCCCGCGTCGCCCTCTGGTCCATCGCGAGCGAGCTCGCTCCTACCTGAACAGCATTGCGACTGTAAGGCCGCTTTCGCGAACAGGCTCACACAGGGGGAAATCACTGTTTCAGGGAACCGAGCAGGCCATCCAGAAACCGCTCCCCAGCCTCCATCTGGCTGATCTCGATGAACTCGTCAGGCTTGTGCGCCTGATCGATCGAGCCAGGCCCGCAGACCACCACCGGCACATCCAGACGTTGCTTGAACAACCCGCCCTCAGTGCCGAACGACACTTTGGCGGTGCCGGTATCCGGTGCGGCGAAGTTCTTCAGCAAGCGCACCGCTTCAACGCTCGGGTGAGTATCGAGCCCCGGATAAACGTTAAGGGTTTCGATCTCGATGGCCGCCACACTCGACAGCAATCGGGCTTCGCGGACGATCACTTCAGCACGTTCCTGCATCTGCTCCAGAAACTGATCCAGATTATCCGCCGGCAAGTTGCGCACTTCGAAGTCCAGCGTGCACAGGTTCGGCACGATGTTCAGCGCCCTGCCGCCACCAATCTGCCCGACATGCACGGTGCTGTAAGGCACGTCGTAATCGGCATCCTGCGCGCCCTGCTCTTGCAGTTGCCGTTGGCTCTGACGCAACGCCGCGATGAAATCGCAAGCGACGTGAATCGCATTGACCGAACGCGGTGCCAGCGAGGAATGCGCCTCCAGCCCCCGACAATAGGTTCGATACGACCCTTTGCCCTTGTGTCCGAGCACGAATTGCATGTTGGTCGGCTCACCGATCAGGCACAAAAACGGCCGCACCGGCGCCAGATGCAGCACGTCGAGCAAGCGCCGCACACCAACGCACCCGGTTTCTTCGTCATGGGACAGCGCCAGTTGCAGCGGTCGGCTCAGGGAATGGTCGGCCGCATCGAGCATCGTGTCGATGGCCAAGGCGATGAAGCCTTTCATGTCGCAACTGCCGCGCCCGTAGATCTTTCCGTCCTGCACCGTTGCCTGAAACGCCGGAACTGTCCAGGCCTGCCCCGCCGCCGGCACCACGTCGGTGTGCCCGGACAGTAGAATCCCCGGCAAAGCTTTCGGCCCGGTGCTGGCAAACAGATTGGCTTTCTTGCCGGTTTCATCCTTGACGATCAGCGACTCGATGCCCTTGCTCAGCAGCAGGTCGCGCACGTATTCGATCAGGGCCATGTTCGACTCCGAAGAGACAGTGTCGAAGGCCATCAAACGTTTGAGAATATCCAGTACACGGGGTTTCATGAGGCCTTGCTCCGATGCTCGGCTAAATGGGCGAACCGACGGATGGAGAACGGCTCAATCGAAATGCTGGTGCTGCCGGTGCTGATCAGTTCAGCCATGACGTCGCCGACACCGGGGCCGAGCTGGAAGCCGTGTCCGCAGAAACCGAACGCGTAGAACAAGCCGTCGACGATGCCGCTCGGGCCCATCACAGGCAAGGAGTCGGGCAGATAACCTTCGATGCCGCTCCACACACGGATGATGTTCAGGTTGCCGATACCCGGCAGCAGACGGCGCATCTGTTCCATCTGGTTAAGGATGCTGCGTGGCTCGACATGGGCCCGACGATTGAGCATGTCCGGTTTGCTGCGATAGCCGCCGCCGATGACGATGTTGCCGCGGGGGATCTGCCGGAAGTAGATCACTTCCTCAGGGACCTTGGTGTACACGCCGATCACCGTCGGCAAGGCGTAGGGCACCGGTTCGGTCACGGCCATTTGCGGGCCGTGGGTATCCAGCGGCACCGGTTCGCCGAACTGCCGGGACAGTTTCTGACCCCAGGCCCCCGCGGTGATCAGCAGTTGGGCGGCGTTGAACTGGCGACCGTCGGTGGTGGTGATGTTGAACTCGCCACCAACCTTCTGCACTTCGGCGACTTCGGTCTGCTCTTCAATCTGCGCGCCGAGTCGCCGGGCAGCACGGGCAAACGCCGGGGCAGCCAGACGCGGGTTGGCGTGGCCATCGTGAGGCGCGTAGGAACCGCCTTTCACGTCTGGCCCGAGGAACGGAAAGCGCTGATGCAACTCGGCACCGCGATAGATCTTCAGGTCGAGTTGCGCCGCCTCAGGTGCAGCGGCATAGGCTTCAAGCTCGGCGATTTCATCTTCGCGATAACACACACGCATGTGGCCGCTGGCGATGAACTCCAGGTCATCGTCGATCAGTTCCGGCAAGCGTTTCCACAACGCCCAGGAACGGTTGGCCAACTCCAATTGCCCCAAGTAGCGGCCCTGGCGCCGGACGTTGCCGAAATTCACACCGCTGGCGTACTGACCGATCTGGTCACGTTCCAGCAGAATCACCGACTGCCCGTGACGACGCAGGAAAAACGCCGCCGCCGAGCCCATCAGGCCACCACCGACTATCACCACATCGGCTTTGCGTACGGTCATGGCGAGACCTCCTCAGTGAGTATCGACAGCGGTTTGACCGGCGCTTGACCGCGTTGGCGACCGACTTGTTGCACGCTGACGCCCGCCGCGGCGGCGATCACTTCGGCGCCGGCCTGAGAGCAATAACGGCCCTGGCAACGGCCCATGCCGACACGGCTGAACGCCTTGGCCCGATTGACTTCGCAGGCGCCCTTCTCGCTGACCACCGCACGCAACTCGCCGGCGCTGATCATTTCACAGCGGCAAACGATGGCAGTGTCCGGCAAGGCTTTGGCTTGCTCCGCCGGCCAGGGAAACGCCTGAGCCAGACCGAGGCGGAACTGATCCATCACGGCCAGCGCCTGGCGTTGTTCGTCGCGTAATCCGGCGTTCACGGGTTGATGCAGGTCTTCCAGCAGCGCCATGGCCACCAGTCGACCGGCGTGTTCAGCAGCGTCCGCGCCGCGAATCTTCGAGCCGTCACCTGCCGCATACACACCACTGACAGAAGTCCGGCCTTCCTCATCCACCGCCAGCCACCATTGGCCGGAGGCTTCATCGAAACGCATGCGGCAACCGGCCAGATCCGCCAATTGGGTTTCCGGACGCAGGTGATAACCCAACGCCACGGCATCGCAATCCACATTTAATGTCTCACCGCGAGCGGTCAACACCCGCACGCCACTGACACCGCTGGCCGCATCGCCCAGTATTTGCAGGGGTTTGATCCCCAGGTGCAGCGGAATTTTCGCCTGATATAGCTGCGCCAACAGCTTCATCCCGGTAAACAGCAATCCGGGTCGCGCCAACAGTTTGGGCAAGGCACCGATACGTTTGCCGAACGGCGACGTATCGAGCACCGCCGTCACCTTCGCGCCGGCCTTCACGTATTGGCTCGCGACCAGATACAACAACGGCCCGCTGCCCATAAACACCACGCTGTGCCCAATCGAAACCGCCTGGGACTTGAGCGCAATCTGCGCTCCACCGAGGCTGTAGGTGCCTGCCAACTGCCAGCCTTCAATCGGCATCAAGCGGTCGGTGGCGCCGGTGCAGAGGATCAGCGCGTCGTAATCCACCGTCGAGTGTTTGCCCTGGCTGACGCAGCACAACTGCCCCGCTGTCAGGTTCCACACCAGGGTGTCGGGGCGGTAATCAATAGAACCGCGCAGGCGATCAAAACCTTCGTGCAGGTCCCGGGCCTTACGGGCCTCGGTGCCGTACAGCGTGGCGTAGCTACGGGTAAACCCTTGCGGCTGCCGCCGATAAATCTGCCCGCCATCCCGACGATTTTCATCGATCAGGATTGGCTTGAGCCCCGCCGCCACCAAGGCTTCGGCGCAACGAATACCCGCAGGTCCGGCGCCGACAATGACTATCCGTGCAGTGGCCATATCGCCTCCGGTTGTGTGGTGACGATGTCCAGCCCTTCACGGACTTCACTGGAGCAGGCACGCAGACGTTCGCCGCTGCGGGTCCAGACCCAGCAATCCTGGCACGCGCCCATCAGGCAAAACCCGGCACGACGCCCCGAATCAAACTCCGACTGGCGCAACGCATTGCCCTGAGTCAGCAAGGCGACCATCAACGTATCGCCCTGCAACGCCTCGATGGCCGCGCCGTCCACCGTCAAACTGACGGTCGGCCGCCCCTGCTCGGCCAGCCTCACAAAACGCCCCTTCATGCATAGGCTCCCTGGGTCATGGTGATCAGATCATGCTGGGTTTTCAGCAACTCGGCGCTGTCGTGGTGACAGAGGATTTCACTGCCGCCATCAATGGTGCGACGGTTCGGCGCCGTGCGATTGCACAAGCCATCGACCCGCACCGGGCAACGGCTGAGGAAGGTGCACAGCTGCGGCACATTGGCCCTGGCACCAATCGGCGGCAGCTCGCCACAGGTGGTACCGCAGTTTTCCAGCCAGCCCTGACGCAGTTCCGGCACCGAATGGATCAACAGATCGGTGTACGGATGGAACGGCGCCTGGGCAAACGACTGTCGCGTGCCGGCCTGGATTTTGTGGCCGCTGTACATCACCACAATGTCGTCACACAGAGCCCGCACCGTGGAGATGTCGTGGCTGATGAACAGATAGGAAACCCCCAACTCCTGGCGCAAGTCGCGCAGCAGTTCGAGAATCGCCGCGCCGACCACCGTATCCAGCGCCGAAGTCACTTCATCGCAAAGGATCAGATCCGGTTTCGCCGCCAACGCACGGGCCAGGTTGACCCGCTGTTTCTGTCCGCCGGACAGTTCATTCGGCCGTCGTTCGGCCAGCGTCCGGGGTAACCGCACCAGGTCCAGCAATTCGCCGATACGCTCGCGCAACGCCGCACCTTTGAGGCCGAAATACATCTTCAGCGGCCGGCTCAGAATGGTGCTGACGCTGTGCATCGGGTTGAGCGCGGTGTCTGCGTTCTGGAAGACCATCTGGATGCGGCGGAACTGTTCGTCGGTGCGCGCGGACAGGCTGCCGCCCAAGGGCTGACCGTCGAAGGTCAAGCCGCCGAGTGCAGGGGTCAGCAAACCCGCGACCACGCGCGCCAGGGTCGACTTGCCGGACCCTGACTCACCGATCACACCAATGGCCTGGCCCCGGCGCACAGTCAGGTCGATGTCTTCAAGCACGCGTATCGCCGGCATCCCGTGCATGTTCTTGTTGCCGTAACCGGCGGTCAGGTTTTTGATCGTCAGCAACGGCACGTCTTCGGCGACGCCACAAGGCGGGCGAATCGTCGTGTCGGGCCGCGCCGCTGCCAGCAGGCTGCGGGTGTATTCATGGGTGGGCGCCTTGAGCAACGGCGCGGTGGCGCTCTGTTCGAAGATCTGACCGCCGTTGAGCACGACGATCTGGTCGGCCATTTGTGCGACTACCGCAAGGTCATGGGAGACATAAACCGCCGTCGCCCCCCGTTCCCGAACCACGCGTTTGAATGCGCGGAGCACGTCGATCTGGGTGGTGACGTCGAGAGCGGTGGTCGGTTCGTCGAGTACCACCAGCAACGGATCGCTGATCAGCGCCATCGCCGCCATCACCCGTTGCAGTTGCCCGCCCGACACCTGGTGCGGGTAGCGCTGGCCGATATGATCCGGGTCCGGCAACGCCAGGTCGCGGAACAGTTCGATGGCTTTGGCTTCAAGCACCGCACGAGTGCCGAGGCCATGAGTCAACGCGCCCTCCACCACTTGATCGATCAGTTTTTTCGCCGGGTTGAACGCCGCCGCCGCGCTCTGGGCGATGTACGACACCCGGTTGCCGCGCAGGCCTTGCAGTTCTTTTCCGCTCAGCGCCAGCATGTTGTGCTCACCGACCTGCACCACGCCGCCGGACAACCGGCAACCGCGCCGTGCATAGCCCAGCAGCGCCAACGCGATGGTGGTCTTGCCAGAGCCGGACTCACCGATCAACGCCAGCACCTCACCTTTTTCCAGGGAAAAGCTCACGCCTTTGACGATTTCGGTTTCGCCGCGCTCGCCACAAGCGACCACGCGCAGGTCTTCGACTCGAATCAATTCACTCATTTCAATGACCTCCCGTACGGCGACTACGTCGGGACGACAGTCTGTCGATAAACAGATTCACACCGATGGTCAGGGTGCCGATGGCCAGGGCCGGAATCACGATGGCCGGCGCGCCCTGGTTGAGGCCGCCGATGTTTTCCCGCACCAGCGAGCCAAGGTCGGCATCCGGCGGTTGCACGCCGAGGCCAAGGAAACTCATGCCGCTGAGCAACAACACGATGAAGCCAAAGCGCAGGCCGAGGTCAGTCAGCACCGGGTTGAGCATGTTTGGCAGGATTTCCACGCAAGCGATGTACAACCGACGCTCGCCACGGGTGCGGGCGACTTGCACGTACTCCAGCGCTTCGATATTCACCGCCATGCTGCGGGCGATACGGAACGCGCCGGGGGTAAAACTCAGTACCGCGGTGCAAATCAGCAAGGTCACCGAGGAGCCGAAAGCCGAGACCATGATCAGCGCCAGCATCTTGCTCGGGATCGAGATAAAGGCATCCATCAAGCGGCTGATCACCTCATCCAGCCACTTCGGCGACACCACCGACAGCAACGCACAACTGGTCCCCAGGCCACTGGCCAACAACGCTGCGACCAACGCCAGGCCCACGGTGAAACGTGCGCCGACGAGAATGCGGCTGAGCATGTCGCGGCCCAGGTAGTCGGTGCCGAACGGGTACAGCGCACTGATGCTGTCGAAGACATTGTCAGACACCACTTCGCCCACCGGGTGCGGCGCCAGCCATGGGCCGAAGATCGCCACCAGCAACCAGATCACGCACATCGCCGCGCCGATCAGGCCCAGCCACGCCGGGCCATGCGACACCTTGCCAACCGACAGGTCAGGGGTCTTGGGCGTCGATTTCACAATGAGATTGTTCATTGGTTTCTCAGCCTCGGATTGGACAGAATCGCGCACAGGTCGGCAATCAGCACCAACCCCAGGTACGCCGTGCAAAACAGCATGGTGCAGGCCTGGACCAGCGCCATGTCACGGTTGGTCACGGCATCGACCATCAGGCTGGCGATGCCGGGATAGTTGAAGATCGTCTCGACAATGACCACCCCGCCCAGCAGGTACGACAGGCTCAGGGCGATGGCGTTGGCAATCGGCCCGATCGCGTTGGGCAAGGCATGGCGCAGCACGATGCGCATCGGGCTGACGCCTTTGAGCCGGGCCATTTCCACGTAAGGACTGTCGAGTTGATCGATCACAGCGGCCCGGGTCATCCGGGCCATTTGCGCGACGATGACGCAGCACAGCGTCATCACCGGCAAGGCGTAGGTGCGCATGAATTGCCAGGGCGAGGTGATGTCGCTGGCATAGGACAGCGCCGACAACCAACCGAGGTTCACCGCGAATATCAGCACCGCCAGGGTCGCCACCAGGAACTCTGGGACGGCGACCATCGCCAGGGTGAAGAAGCTCAGGAAGCTGTCGATGCGCCCGCCACGACCCATCGCCGAACCGATGCCCAGAATCAACGCCACCGGTACTGAAACCAGCGCCGTGGCGGCCGCCAGCATCAAGGTGTTGGGCACCCGCCCGGCCATCAACTCGCTGACAGGCATCGCGTTGGAGACCGACTGGCCCATGTCACCGCTCAGCAGGTTCATCAACCAATGCAGGTAACGCAACACACCGGGCTGATCCAGCCCCAGTTTCAGGCGCAACGCCGCCACCTGTTCCGGCGTGGCGAACTGCCCGAGCGACTGTTGCGCCGCGTCCCCCGGCAGTACCGCAGTGATCGCAAACACGACCATGGACACGATCAACAAAGTCACGATCGCGGCGCCCAGGCGCCGGCCGACCAACCACAGTGTATTGCTATTCATCGCCTATCCTCCCGCACTGTCCCTGCCGTTCAAATCGACGGCTTATCAAGCGTCCAGCCAGACCTGCTCGGCGAACATGTAGCCCATGAAACCGCCCAGCGGGTTGCTGCCGTAGCCTTTGATGCGCTGGTCGACGCCGTCGATGTTGCTGATGAACACCGGCACGCCGATCCCGCTGTGGTCATGCACCAGGGTTTGCATGTCCGCGTACATCTTGCTGCGCTTGGCGTCGTCGGTTTCTCCGCGTGCCAGCATCAGCAATTGGTCGAACTGGTCGTTCTGCCAACCGGATTCGTTCCACGGCGCCTTCGACTGGAAGAACTGCGAGAACATCACGTCGGCGTTCGGCCGTGGGTTGATGTTGCCGAAGCTCAGCGGGTGCTTCATCCAGTGGTTGGACCAATAACCGTCGCTGGGCAATCGGTTGACGTCGAGCTTGAGCCCTGCCTGTTTCGCCGACTGCTGCAACAGCACCGCGATGTCCACCGAACCGGTGGCGGCCGGGGATGCGACCAGCGGCATGCTGATGCTTTCCATGCCAGCCTTTTTCAGCAGGAACCTGGCTTTTTCCGGGTCGTAGACGGTTTGCGGCAGGTCGGCGTTGTAGTAGCGCGAACCGGGGGCAATCGGATGGTCGTTACCGACCACGGCAAAGCCACGGAATACGGCGGATTTGATTTGTTCGCGGTCCATCAGGTGCTTCATCGCCTGGGTGAATTCCGCGCTTTTGCCCGGCATCTGATCCTGACGGATGATCAAATCAGTGTAGTTGCCCGACGGCGCATCGACGACCCGGTGCTTGGCGCTGGCCTTGATCCGGGTGGTGGAACGCGGGTTGACCTCGTTGATCATGTGCACGTCGCCGGACAGCAGCGCGTTGACCCGCGACGGTTCGTCGGCAATTGCAATGAACTCGATCTCGTCCAGGTACGGCAGGCCCGGCTTCCAGTAACTGGTGTTGCGCGCCGCAATCGAGCGCACGCCCGGTTTGAATTCCTTGACCTTGAACGGCCCGGTGCCGATGCCCTGGTTGAAGTCGGTGGTGCCTTCGGGAACGATCAACAGGTGCGACACGGCAAGGATCGATGGCAACTCGGCGTTCGGCGCGCTGAGGCGGATCTGCACTTCGTTGGTGCCGGTGGCTTTGATTTCGGCGAATTGCTCCATCAGCGGCATGACTTTGGAACCGGTCAGCGGATCCTTGTGCCGCAACAGCGAGAACACCACGTCGGCAGCGCTGAGGGTTTTGCCGTTGTGGAAGGTCACGTCCTTGCGCAGGGTGATGGTCCACAGCGTCGCGTCGGTGTTATCGATGCGCTCGGCCAGTTCCAGTTGCGGCACCAGGTGCATGTCGAAACGGGTCAGGCCGTTGTAGAACATGAAGTGACGCACGTAGTCGGTGGACAGCGCGCCTTTGGCTGGGTCGAGGGTATCGGCCGTGGAGCTGGACATGCCGGCGACACGAATCCGCCCGCCCGGCTTGCCCTTGCCGGGAGCCGCTGCTTCTTCGGCAAACAGCTTGCCCGCCGCGCCGAACAGGCTGCCGGCGCCCACTGCTGCAACACCCGCCACGCCAAGCATTTGCAGGGCATTGCGGCGCGACATACCGCGATTGAGGCCCTCGAACACTCGCAGGCTATCCTGTCCGGAAATCAGTTGTGAGTCGATCTTGTTATCAGTCATATCAGTTGTACCTGTCGAAGATGAGAAGGCTCGAGTGCCCCGGTTGACCGGAGCGTCCTGGAAACGCGAACGACGGTGACGCCACAACATCAACTCAATGCAAATAGTCCTGGAAACGGTAATACGCGCCCACGAACGGCAGGAACCACGGCTTGCCGAAGTGCCCGGGAATCGCCGGCCAGTCGAGTTCGCGCCAGGGGTTGGCCTCGACCTTACCGGCCATCACCTCGGCCATGACCTGGCCCATGTGCACCGACATCTGCACGCCATGGCCGCTGTAGCCCATGGAGTGATAGATCCCGCCGTGCTGACCAGCCCGGGGCAAGCGGTCGGAGGTCATGTCCACCAGCCCGCCCCAGCAGTAGTCGATCTTCACATTGGCCAGTTGCGGGAACATTTGCACCATCGCTGCCTGCAGCACTTTGCCGCTCTTGGCGTCGTTCACACTGTCGGACATGGCAAACCGCGCACGGCCGCCGAACAGCAGGCGGTTGTCCGGGGTCAGGCGGAAGTAGTTGCCGATCATGCGGCTGGTGACATAGGCACGGCGACCGGGCAGCAACTGCTCGATCAACGACTGCGGCAGGACTTCGGTGGCGATGACAAAACTGCCCACCGGCACGATCCGCCGCCGATACCAGCCCAAACCGCCGTGCTGACAGGCGCCGGTGGCTAGCAGCACCTGACCGGCGTGCAGCGAACCCTTGCTGGTGTTGACCTGATAACCGCCGGCGTGGGCCTTCCAGTCCGTCACCGAGGTGCCTTGATGGATCAACGCACCATGACGGGCGGCGGCCTCGGCCAAACCGACACCAAAGCGCCCGACATGCATCTGCACCCCGTTTCGCTGCAGCAAGCCACCGTGGAACTGGGCCGAATTGACTTCCGCGCGGGTCTGCTCGGCGGTCAGCAGTTCGACGTCGGCATCGACTTCCTTGCGAATCAGTTCGCAGGTCCGTGCCAGCCCCTCGTAGTGCATCGGCTTGGCCGCCAGTTTGAGTTTGCCGTTGCGAATCAGGTCGCAGGCGATCTGCTCCTGCTCCACCAACGACACAACGCTCTGCACCGCGCTTTCGTAGGCCTGGTAATAAGCCCGCGCCTTGTCGGCACCGAGGCTGGCGCTCAGTCCGGCGTAGTCCTGGGCAACGCCGGTGTTGCACTGGCCGCCATTGCGCCCCGACGCTTCACCGATGACCCTTCCGGCCTCGAGCACCACCACACTGGCGCCCTTCAAGGCCAACGCCCGAGCCGCCGCCAGACCGGTGAAACCGCCACCGACGATGGCCACGTCGACCTGCCCGGGCAATGCGCCGAGCTGGGCACCGGTGAAGGCCGGTGCGGTGTCGAGCCAGTAGGATTCACTGCCCATTGTCTAACCCCTTATGCGGTAGAGACTCAGAGACCAACCAGCGCCGCCAGCCCACCGATGTCGGTGATCTGCTGGTAGCTGTAGAAGGCGTTGGCCGGGACTTCATGGCCACGGGCGACGAAGGCCTTGTTTTTGATCTTCATGTCGTGGGCCGGCATCAGGTCGTAACGGAAGCTGGAGGACACATGCAAGATGTCTTCCGGGCCGCAGTTGAGGTTGTCGAGCATGTACTCGAACGCTGCCAGACGCGGCTTGTAAGCCTGGGCCTGTTCAGCAGTGAAGACTTTGTGGAATGGCGCGCCCAGCTTGTCGACGTTGGACATGATCTGGCTGTTGCTGGCGTTGGAGAAAATCACCAGCGGAATCTTGTCGGCGATTTTCGACAGGCCGGCCGGTACGTCCGCGTGCGGGCCCCAGGTCGGTACAGCGTCGTAATACAGCTGGCCTTCGTCACGGTATTCGATGCCCCAACGCTTGCAGGTCCGGGCCAGGGCGGTCTTGAGGATCTCGTCATACGGCATCCAGTCACCCATGACCTGGTCCAGGCGATAGGCCGAGAAGTCCTTGACGAACTGATCCATCTGCTCGGGCTTCACGCGATCGGCGAACAGCTCGCGAGTCATCGTGCCCATGTGGAAATTGGTCAGCGTACCGTAGCAGTCGAACGTAATGAATTTGGGGCGAAGAAAGCTCATTGAGTGCGGTCCTGAAGTTCGTTGAGGTCATGGCGTGACTAGCATTTGCTTCGTTTACGAAGCTGTGTTGCAACGCTGCAGCACACCGTCATTACAACACCGTGAATTCAGCAGATGGCGTTAAAAGCGACCTCTGCTCGATACAAACCACCGTTTTAGCCTCCCCCCTCAGCAGACTTTGCGGCAGGCTCCAGCCTTGGGCAAACCCCGTATTTGTGCGCTCTTATGGACCTTTTTAGCCCTGTACGGCCAGCGCGTGCCACCGTTGGCCGCAGAAACTGCGCCGGGCTGAACGAAAACGGACGCTCCGTGTGGAAGCGCCCGTTTGGTTGAGGTTTAGATCCGGAGGTTGTTTAAACCCTGTAGGAGCGAGCTTGCTCGCGAAGAGGGCATGTCAGTCGATATCAATGTTGCCTGACACACCGCCTTCGCGAGCAAGCTCGCTCCTACAGGGGATTGCTGTGTTATTGGAGAATATCGATTAATACGCTCTTGAAGCGCAGATTGGCTTCAAACGCTTCGCGCCCCAAATCCTTGCCGATGCCCGAGCGTTTATAGCCGCCAGTCGGCAGGATGTAGTCGTTACTGCGTCCGTAACGATTGACCCACACCGTACCTGCTTCCAGCTTGCGCACCAGTCGCAAGGCGCGGTTGATGTCGGCGGTGTGCACGCCCGCGGCCAGACCGTAGGTGGCGTGGGCGGCCAGGCTCAGCGCCTGCTCTTCGTCATCGAACGCCTGCACCGTCAGCACCGGGCCGAAGATTTCTTCGCAAACTGCCGGGTTTTCATTGTCGAGACCGGCCAGCAGCGTCGGCTGGTAGTAAGCACCACCCAAGCCGTCAAACAAGCCGCCGCCGGTGAGCACTTCAGCCCCGGCTTGGCGCGAGCGCTGGACGATACCATCGATGCGACTGGCCTGGAGTCGGGAAATGATCGGTGACAGCGTGCCCTCGGGCGACCAGGTCGGACCGGGGCGCAGCTCTTCAAAGTACGCCTGCACATGCGCGATGAACGGCTCCATGATTGAACGCTGAATCAGCAACCGCGAACCGGACACACAAACCTGCCCGGCGTTGCCGGTAATGGCCAGCGCTACGGTACGCGCGGTTTTGGCAATGTCCGGCACATCAGCAAAAACCAGTTGCGGGCTCTTGCCGCCCAGTTCCAGAGTGACCGGCTTCGGCCCCACCAGCGCACAGGTGGACATGATGCTTGAACCCGTCGCGGTGGAACCCGTAAAGGTCACCTTGGCGACCCGCGGGTGACGGCACAAGGCATCGCCAGTGATACGGCCATCGCCCTGCACCACGTTGAAAATCCCCGCCGGGATACCCGCCTGCAACGCCAGTTCGGCAAAACGCAGGCTGGAGAATGGAGTCAGTTCCGAAGGCTTGAGCACCACGGCATTGCCTGCGGCAAGGGCCGGGGCGACTTTCCAGGAAGCCATGCTCAGCGGGAAATTCCACGGTGCGATTGCCGCAATCACCCCGTAGGGTTCGGCGATCTGCATGCCAAGCCGATCGGTCTGGGTTGCCGCTACCTGGCCACCGTGCTTGTCCGCCAGTTCGGCAAAGAAACGAATGCCTTCGGCGACATAAGGAATGTCCCAGGCCAACACGTCTTTATGCGGTCGGGTCGAACCCACCGCTTCAAGCGGTGCGAGAGTCTCGGCATCCGCTTCGATCAGATCGGCCCAACGACGCATGACCCGCGCCCGCTCCCGCGGTGGACGGCTGGCCCAATCACTGCGGTTGAACGCCTGCCAGGCATCGTTGACGGCTTCGTCCACCAGGTTGGCGTCGGCAATCGGCAATCCGGCATACACCTGGCCGTCCGAGGGTCGCACCACCTCCAGTCCAGGTTGAGCATCGCGGTATTGGCCGCCAATGAAATGAGCGCTGCGCACAGCGATCAGACGAGGATCAAAACTATCCATGGAGCACTCCAGATATGGGACGGCGAGTCGTTTACTCTGGCTTCCATCGTAGAAAAAAAGCCCAGGCATTTGCTGCCGACCTTGCCCTGCAATTAAGTAGTAAATGTGGTCTTGTGGTCTCTGCCTCGCGGAATCTGCCGAATGTGCAACCCCCCCTTGTCAGCCCTGCAGGCAGATGGGATACAGGCACCATCGCGCTGGAAAACCGGCCGCTCGTGAACACTGTTTAACGGAGACTCGCCATGTCCGCCTCGCAACAATCCACTTATGGTTATCGCCCTATGACGGTTGCCGATCTCCCGGCAGCCCACGCGTTGTCCGTGCAATTGAAGTGGCCCCATCGGCTGGACGACTGGGCCATGGTGCTGCGGATCAGTGACGGCATTGTCGCGCTCGATGGCGAGCGTCTGATCGGCACAGCATTCGCATGCCCCCAGGGTGATTTCGCCACCATCGGGTTGGTGATCGTGAGCGACGACTATCAAGGCAAGGGGATCGGACGCCAATTGATGGAGCGGGCGCTTGACGCGTGCCAGTCACGCATCCCGATTTTGAACGCAACCCTCGCCGGAGCACCGCTTTACGTGAGCCAGGGCTTCGTCGAGTTCGGTCGGGTTCTGCAGCACCAAGGTCAGGCGCAAGCCCCCGCAATGACGCCATTGGCTGATAGTGAGAAATGTCGCCCACTGCATGACGCCGATAAGGCGCGCGTGCTGGAACTGGCTAACGCAGGTACCGGGCTGGACCGGCGTACCGTGATCACCGACCTGCTCGAGGTCGTCGAGCATTCGGTGGGTATTGAGCGCGATGGCCAACTGCGCGCCTTCGCCATGTTGCGCCCCTACGGCCGGGGTCGCGGTATTGGCCCGGTGGTCTGCGAAAACCTTGAACAAGCCCAACATCTGATCGGCGTGTTACTGGCCCAGGTGCCGGACACCTTCGTGCGTATTGACATTCCGGCGGATTGTGGCTTGAGCGACTGGCTGGAAACCGCCGGCCTCAGACAGGTCGATACTGTGGCGCAAATGGTCCGTGGCACACCGCCGCAAGCCAGCAACGGCGTGCGCCAGTTTGCACTGGTCACCCAAGCCATCGGCTGATCGCTTGCCGCGATCGAACCCTCGCCACCCAAGACCTTTATTTGCCTGGAGCGTTACCCGCATGTCCCAACCTACCGTTCTGCTGTTAGCCCGCGCCGACGGCAGCCGCGTTGTCACATCTTTCAAATCGCTGCCATTGAGTGCTGCCGATCCGTTTATTGACTGTCGTCAGGTCGCCTGGTCCGGGATCGACGGCGTGTCTGCCGGCATTGTAGCAACCGGTGACGTGCTTGATATCGACGACTTCCCACACACAGAAGTGATCGTGATCCATGCCGGCCACGTCGTGCTAAAAACCAAGGAGCAGACGCTGCAATTGGGTGTCGGCGCCAGCGCGGTGATCGGTCGCGGGACTGCGCTACAGATCGAAGCGCATCCCGGCACGCAATGGGCGTTTTGTGCCTCGACCACTGAAGCGCCGACCCCGGGCCTGACTTTGCTGGACCCACTCGCGATGCTGTCCCCTTCCGCCGCACCAGAACCGCAAATTCTGATCGGCCCGACGCCGCAATGCCGCTCACGTAACGCCTTCGAGCATGCAGCAAGCGATCTGCGCGTCGGTGTCTGGGACTCGACGCCTTACGAGCGCCACGGCCGGGCGCACAAGCTCAATGAACTGATGTACTTGATCGAAGGCAGCGTGACCCTGCACACCTCTGACGGATCAAACGTTACAGTCAACACCGGTGACACCGTGTTCGTTGCGCAGGGTGCGCCGTGCGCCTGGAAAAGCACAGGGTATGTGCGCAAGGTGTATGCAGTTAAATAGACACCAATGATCAAAAAAAGCCGGGACGGAAGATTCATCGATGAAACAACGATCGAGCTCAGGCTCGCGGCGGTCGATGGCCTGATCGGTGAGAGAGCCCGGCCTGGCGCCGGTCTTTTTCATTCTTCGCGTTCCAGCAGTCGGATAATCGACGCCCCTCGTCCTCGGCTCGTTGACGACACAACCCTCTGAGCGTTGAATCTTCTTGCAGTAAAATGAAGGGAGGGTGCCGTATGGCAAAAATAAAAATATTGTCAGGAGATTTTTTAGATGGGCATGCAACATATGAGCCCGGGTTCATCACTATAGAGACAAGCGTTTACCCGTGGCCAGGACTAAAGATATCCACCCAAGAGATCCGTGACCTTACATTAGTCAGCGAAAGCTCATACCGAGACGTGTCCGGTTCCGTCAGCCTGGGTTTAGCCGGCGCGATGGTACTCGGTCCGATTGGTGCCGTTGCAGGCCTGATGCTGGCGGGCGAAAAGGACGAGGTAACATTTTCATTAGCGCTCAGAGATGGCAGATCAATGCTTTGTGCGACCGATGGATGCACCTATCGGAACATTGAGTCTACGGTTGGCAAGCAGGCGTATTTCAAGCAAAACAAGTCTCATCAGGTGTGATAGCCAAAATCTCCGCTCATCCAAGGCCCGGCCCAGCGCCGGGCTTTTCGTTCCCGGACGGGTAAATCAGCGTGCAGGACGGTTCAATTCAACCTGCTCTGACGTTGCCCGGCGAATTGTCTGTGGAACCAGTCAGAGAGCATGGCCTTCTCGGAGTAAAGCCTGTCACTTCTGTTGGCACGGCCCGGACGCTGGAGGTAGAGCTGATCCATGACCCTGGCGTCGGCCTGACTCACGATCTGGCCGTTTTGTTTAAGCACGTAATGTAGATCGATGCTCGGCCAGGTGATGTCGCGCATGAAGCGCACATCATAGGCATTTGGCCTCCAGGGTTCGTAGCGACCGGCCAGGTCGATGTTGCGTATTTCAATTTGCAGCTGCTGGCCGGGTGGCAGGTACCGCTCGCCGAGCTTCTGGATGTAGCTGCGCAGCTCATTCATGACATAAGGATCGGCGCCACGTTCATAGCCCGGACTATCAAGGCTGGCATCGCTGAATTTTTCGGGGTTCTTGAAGACGACTTCGACCGCAGGTGCTGCGGTGGCAAGTGGCACCATAGACAGCGCCAGCAGTGCGATCGAGGTGCAAACGGTAATTGAGCGCATGGCTCACCTCCAGGTGCAGCGTATTTCAATGCATGCTGCACCGTGTTTAGTTTACGCCTGAGGTGCTGGGCATCGAGCACCACGGTACATAAATCCACGCGAACCATCTGTTGCACCATCGCAATCAACAGAATCAATCCCGGCTCCCTTGCCCCGCCAAAAGCGCCCGAGTTGGAACACCACCCCCGCGCTCGTATTCACGCAGAATCCGCACGACCGAAAACACCTACACAAGGAGCAGGGCTGGCAGCGCGCCAAAACCCGATTCGACGAACATGGATCAACCTCCCCGCGGTGGCGTTTCATCCGCTGCAATGACCTCCAGCATCAACCCCCTGCGCGCCACCACCCGAACCTGTTGGCCCAGGTGCAGGGGCGAGCGGCTCTGCACTTGCCATTTTTCGCCCTGCAGTTGCACCCAGCCGCTCATCGGCAGACCCGGCAGCAGCCCCGTCACCGTGGCCAGGCTGCCAACCAGGCCCGCATCGCCGCTGACCAGGGCGCGGCGTCGTGCCTTGAGCGCCATGCCGACCAGAGTCATCAGCAACAGGGCGCTGAACAGTGCCATGCCGATGATCAGCGCCAACGGAATGCCGAAACCCGGTACATCGGTGTCCATCAAAATCACTGCGCCGACTACAAAGGCAACCACCCCACCCAAGCCGATTACACCGAAACTCGGTAGAAACGCCTCGGCGATCATGAAGGCGAGCCCCAGCAAAACCAGTCCGACCCCGGCGTAATTCACGGGCAACAGTTGCAGGGCATACAGCCCCAGCAACAGGCAGATGCCGCCGAGCACTCCACCGACACCCGACCCTGGGCTCATGAATTCGAATATCAACCCATAGACCCCGAACATGATCAGCAGCAATGCCACGCTGGGGTTGGTGATCACCGCCAGCAGTTGTGTGCGCCAATCAGGCGCGTGCTCGATGAGCGCAGCCCCGGCGGTACTCAGCGTCAACGTCTGACCGGCGACATTCAGGCTCTTACCGTCCAGTTGCGTGAGCAGGTCTGCCACGTCATTGGCCACATAATCGACCACCTTGAGTTTGAGCGCTTCGTCGGCCGACAAGCTGAGCGATTCACGTACCGCTTGTTCGGCCCAGTCGGCATTGCGCCCGCGCAATTGCGCAAGACCACGGATGTAAGCCGCCGCATCGTTGATCTGTTTTCGAGCCAAGGTGTCCTGTAGCTCAGGCGGAGAATTCTTATCAGTGGTGGGTGAGCGAGGTGGTTCGGGTGCGGTACCGGGTAGGCCGCCGATCTGCACCGGCGTAGCGGCGCCCAGGTTGGTACCCGGGGTCATGGCGGCAATGTGGCTGGCATACACAATATAGGTGCCGGCGCTGGCCGCGCGTGCGCCACTAGGGGCAACGAAACTGGCCACAGGCAGGGGGCTGGCCAGAATCGCCTTGATGATCGAGCGCATCGAAGTGTCCAGCCCGCCGGGGGTGTCGAGCTTGATGACCACCAACTGTGCGCCCTCGGTCACCGCACGTATCAAGCCGCGTTCCACGTAGTCGGCACTGGCCGGACCAATAGCATCGTTGACGCTCAGGATCACGACACTGCCCGCAGCCGACGCCGTCGTCGAAACCGTCGGTAGCCAGACCAGTATCATCACCAAGAGCAGGCGGCGCCACCAGTGACTGTTCACGGGACCCTCCCAGGAGCGGGTTCGGCAGTCTTCAACCTTCACTTAAAGCGTAGTTGAGTCAGCCATAGGCGATACGCTTATGCTGCCCCTTAGAGAAGTGGAATGCTGTAGCTCACAAACACCCGGTTCTGGTCTTGATCACGGGCGGCTTCGCTATTGGATTTACCGTTACGCCAGCCGAAACCCACGTTTTTAAGTGCACCGGATTGAACGACGTAGTCCAGAAAGATATCCCTTTCCCATTCTTTCTGATTGTCGCCGGATCTCGTCTTGATATTGTCCCCGGAGAGGTACATGACCGAGGCTTTCAGGCCAGGGACACCCAGGGCGGCAAAGTCATAGGCGTACTGACCGAATGACGTACGCTCCCCGGCACGGGTGAAGCTCTGGATCAGACGGTCTGTGTACAGGTACAAGCTGCTGCCTGCGGCGCCTTTATCCACCAAACTACCCTGGTTCAGCTGGGTGAAGCTGCTCCCGTCCGAAACGCTTTGGTAGCCCGCTGTGATCGCATGGCCGCCAAGGCTGTAAATCAATGCAGCACTCCAGAGACGGTTGTCGATCACGCCATCACCGTTTTCGGTAAAGCCACTGATTCTGTAACCTGATGTACCGGAGTTGTTTTCACCTGACGAGTCAGTTTTGAAGTAGCGCAGGTCGGTTTTCAGGGATTGGTTGTCCGAGAACGCAAGCGTGTGAATCAGTCCGAAAAACTGCTGGTTATAGTAGTTCTCGAGATGGGCATAGTAGTACTGAGCCGTCAGATCCCTGGTGACTTTCCAGTCGCCCCCGACGAAGTCGAACTGGTTGCTTTCACGCGTACCGCCCATAGCGGCCAGCCCCGTCTGATCCGTTGAACCGCGACCGGTTGCATGTTCAATTCGCCCACCCGTCAGGGTCAGGTCCTTGAACTCGCTCGAGGTGATTTGGCCGCCCTCGAAGGTTTGTGGAAGCACCCTCCCATCGTTGGCGACCAGAATCGGAAGTTTCGGAATCAAGGTGCCGTAGCGCAGTTCAGTCTTCGACATTTTGACTTTTCCGGTCAGCCCCAGCCGGCTCCACTCGTCGACGGCGCGGTTGTCACTGTCCGAGGGAATCATAGAGCTGCCGACGTGTCGTCCCTTGCCAGTGTCCAGGGTAATGCCCAGCAAGCCCAAGGCGTCAACGCCAAAGCCAATCGTGCCGTCGGTATATCCCGACTTGTAATCCAGCATGAAACCCTGCGCCCACTCTTCGGTTTTCGAAGGGGCAGCGGTGCCATCACGGTTGTCGTTATTGAAGTAGAAGTTCCTCATTCCCAAGGCAGCTTTGCTATCACTCAGGAAGTCAGCAAACGCCTGGCTACTCAGGGCAATGCTGCCAAACAGCAAAGTTGCAGATATTTTCTTTACGCTCACTTATAACGCTCCGATTTTTTTATATTTGTAAGTAACAGAAGCAACAAGGAAATCTTCCAGACCAACGCAACACACACGAATCCCACGCAGAGTTCGCCCACGCAAACGCATCAACTGAATATGCGCAAATTGCTCAACACTTCAGGCATCTTTTATTTGTTTGCAGTGCGTATGATTTTTGACTACCTGATTGGCAGCACCGTGCGAGTTATATCTGCTAACCAAAGTTTTCATCCATACCAAACAATTCAGTTCCCCTTGGGGTGAGCTGAACACGCCTTAGCAATTTGAAGCCAACCGGACAATTGCATCGCGACTCCCTGCTTGCTCCCGAAGTAAAAACTTCTGGATTTTCCCGGTTGCGGTCTTTGGCAACTCTGTAAAAATCACTCTGCGAGGGCATTTGAATCGGGCAAGACGGGTCTGGCAGAACACAATTATTTCTGCCTCGGTGGGAAGCGCAATACCACTTTTCAGTTCGACAAACGCGCACGGGACTTCCCCCCATTTGTCATCAGGCTGAGCGACGACTGCGGCATGCAAAACAGCCGGATGACAATGGATGGTTTCTTCGATCTCTACGGACGAGATATTCTCCCCTCCAGAAATAATGACGTCCTTGCAACGGTCGGTAATTTGTACATAACCGTTGGGGTGCACAACGGCTACATCACCCGTATGAAACCAGCCGCCTTCAAAGGCTTTTCGGGTTGCGCTTTCATTCTTCAGATAACCCATCATCACGGTGTTGCCCTTGAGCAGCAGCTCACCCGTTGTTTGGCCGTCTTTTGGTACTGGCTGCATGGTTTCTGAGTCCGCGACCATCAAGCCTTCGAAGGCTGCTGCACGAGCCCCTTGGCGCACACGAAAAGCGCCCTGCTCATTCGCTGTCAAATCGTCCCAACCGTCTTGCCATACGCAGCTGATCGGGGTGCCGGAAACTTCAGTAATCCCATAAACATGGTCAACGTCGAAGCCTCGTGAGACTACGGCGTTGAGTACGCTGGCCGGCGGTGGGGAACCGGCAGTCAGCACTCGAACCGGCGTTTTAAGCGCAGGACGGTCTGCGGCGTTCGCAATCATGGCCATAACAATAGGCGCCGCACAGAAGTGGTCGACACCATGGTTATCTATCGACTCAAACACCGTCTCTGCGGACACTTTTCTCAGGCACACATGCGTGCCGGCCGCCGCAGTGATTGCCCAGGTAAAACACCATCCGTTAGCGTGGAACATAGGGAGTGTCCACAGGTAACGAGGAGCCCGAGAAAGCGGCCAGTTAGTCATCTGCAGCATACTCATGAGGTAAGTGCCGCGATGGCTGGCGACGACACCCTTCGGATCGCCGGTTGTACCTGAGGTGTAGTTGAGCGCTATCGGCTGCCACTCATCGCTTGGCCAAACCCCTTCGAAATCCGGACTACCGCTACAAATCAAGGTCTCGTAATCGATGTCTCCAATGCTTTTGCAAATAGGCGCCAGGTGGTCATTGATGTCGATGACCAACGGACGGTGCTCCAGGAGTTCAAGCGCGGCATCGGCCAGTGCTGCAAACTCTCGATCCACCAAGAGGAGCTTGCATTCCCCATGACGAAGTATGAATGCCACGCCTTCAGCATCCAGGCGGTAGTTAACTGTATTCAGTACCGCGCCACAGAGAGGGATCCCAAAATGTGCTTCGAGCATGGCAGGAGTATTGGGAGACAGAATTGAAATGGTGTCTCCCGCACCCATGCCTTTTTTGGAAAGTGCTGAGGCGAGTCGATAGCACCGCTCGCGAGTTTCACTCCAGGTTCTGCGAAGTTCTCCATGAACTACCGCTATCCGATCCGGGTGCACAAGTGCTGCGCGATCCAGAAAACCAAGGGGAGTCAGGGGCAAATAGTTTGCCTTGCAGTGATCAAGCCCATTCTCATAAGCACCAGGCTTCATGGTGTTGTCTCCTTATTATTGTGATGAAAAGTGGAAAACGCACTCACCGGCTCCCGATCAGTGACCAAGGTGTTCTCGACACTGGACTCGTCGGCGTATCCAAGACTCATTCCGCAAACCAGCATTTGATCAGCGGGGATCGCAAGGGATTGCGAGATAACGCGGTGATATTTCAAAAAGGCGGCTTGCGGGCAGGTGTGCAACTTCCTCCCTCGTGCTGCCACCATCACGGCCTGCAGAAACATTCCGTAGTCAAGGAGACTCCCTTCCTTTAGCACTCGATCAATGGTGAAGATCAAGCCGACCGGTGCATCAAAGAACTGGTAATTGCGGCCGTGTTGCGCATGCATTCGCTGCTTGTCACCCTTCTCAATTCCCAGCAATCCGTAGAGTTCCCAGCCTACTTGCCTTCTCCGATCCACGTAGGGTGAAGTCCATTCGCGTGGGTAATATTCGTATGCATCTTCAAGGTGGTTACTGAGTGACGGATCGTTGTCAATTTCCGCGATGGCACATGAAAGACGAGTCTTTGCTTCTCCAGTGACAACATGGACGCGCCAAGGCTGCATGTTCACTCCCGTTGCGCAGAATCGAGCGATATCAAGGATCGATTCAATTTCTTCGCGTGGTACAGGCGTGGGCAAAAAAGCCCGAATGCTGCGTCGTGAAGCTATCGCCCAATCAACCGTTTGGCTAAGCAGTTCAGACGATACTGGCGGTTGGGATAAGCGATTCATTTTCATGCGTTAGAGTCCACGGATTCAGTTACAGACGGATGCATCATGGTATTAACTAGACAGGGCTGGGGCCTTTCTGACTTGAGTGGAGTCTGCGCGGGACTGGTTAATCATGGTGACTGCGGCAGCGCCAATAAGACCAGCAAGGCTGATGGCCATGAAGTTTTTCTCAAGCGGAAGGTTTAGTGATACCAGCCAGCCGATGAGGACAGGTGCGACGATAGCGCCAATTCTTCCTACACCAGACGCGAAACCCACGCCGGTTGAACGAATCGATGACGGGTAGAAATCCCCGGCGTACGCATAGGCCAACAGCTGGGTACCAAGAGTCGATGCCCCGACAATGAACACCACTGGAAACAGCAAAGTTGTTGAGCGCGTATAACCCAAGATTGTTAGAGCCATTGCTCCGACGATATAAAAGCAGACCAGCACGTGTTTGATGTTTAGCTTGTCGCTCAACCATCCTCCGCCAATTGCACCGGCGATGGCCCCCACATTGAAAACAATCACAAAGTTCAACGCAGAGCCAAGACTGAATCCAGCCATCGCCATAAGCTTGGTCAACCAGGAGTTAAGGGCGTACACCATGAACAACCCCGTCATGAACGCCGCCCAAATCATTACGGTGCTAAAGCCTCGACCCTCCTTGAACAAGTTACGAACTGGCGCTTCCTGTTTATCCAATACACTGGCGTTTCCGGTCATCACCGTGTTTTTGTCGATCATGAGAGTAGGGTCTATCTTGCGAGCAATAGCCCGTAGCTCATCGTGACGTCCGTTTTTCAGCAAATAGCCTATGGACTCAGGCATGGTCTTCAGGATCATGGGAATCAAAAGCACTGGCAGTAGCGCCACATAAAACACCCACTGCCATCCATGACTCTCAATGAGTTGCTTGCCAGTCAGTGCAACCAGAATACCGCCCACGGAGTACCCCGCGAAAACGAGGGTCACCAGGCGAGTACGGAGTTTGAGTGGAGAAAACTCACCCATCTGAGCGGTGCAAATTGGCAGTACGCCGCCGATGCCAAGGCCCGCGATGAAGCGAGAAATGCTGAAGCTGATCGGGTCACTGGTGAGACCAGCCCCGGCAGTGAAAATGCTGAACAAGGCCACACAGATTGCGATCATCCTGGGACGCCCGATGCGGTCAGCCAGCGTGCCAAGAAATATCGCTCCGAGCATCGTTCCGAAGAGCGCAGAACCAGCCATGATGCCGGCGCTGGTTGGATCAATGTTCATGTCCTTCATGATCGCCGGAAGGGCTGCACCGACTACAGCGAGGTCATAGCCATCGATTATCAGAATGAGGACACACCAAAATAGAATGAGCCCATGGAAGCGGTTGAACTTCGATTCAACCGCGAGCGCATAAACGTTTACCGGCTGCATATCGCGTCTCCTTCGATCTTGTTTTTGTTTTTGTTTGTGACGTGCCAGGCACCCGGTCCTGGAGGCATATCGAGGGGGGACGTACCGGCTGAAGGCTCGGTGGTCTGCTTGAGATGCGACACTTGGGCTACCTGCGTCGCATCGTAGGAGTTGGGCTTGCTGCGGCCTATGCCCTACGACATCGTTCTGTTTGACCGATTTGGACACCCATAGCTGGCCAGAAACCACCAATGTGATCCTGGGGGAGGAGCTGTCCATCGGCATTTGGCGGGTGCAACGGGCTGCAGATCTCAGTACGTAATCTGGCGGGGGAAGTAGTGCTCTTGTTCCGCAAGAAAGGCTTTTAGCTTTCGCCCGGTTCTTGCGCATTGGAGCGGCGATATGCGCCAGGGCTCACTCCCGTCCACTTCTTGAAGGCGCGGTGAAAGGCACTGCTTTCCTGGAAGCCTGTGAGCGCAGCGACTTCGGTTACTGTCATATTTGGCTGGCACAGCAGGTTGATCGCCATGTCGCGGCGCAGATTGTCTTTCAAACGCTGATAGCTGACCCCCTCGGCCTGGAGCCTTCGCTGAAGCGTCGAATATGACATGCGGAGCACTTTGGCCACCTTATCCAGCTCTGGCCATTCCTCTGGATTCAGATCTCTCAATCTCATTCGGATCTGGGCGCTGATGCTGTCCTCGTTACGATATTTCACCAGCAGATTAGCAGGCGACTCTTTCAAAAACGTCGATAGGCTGGCCTTGTTTTGCACGACCTTGAGGTTTAGAAAAATACGGTCAAAACGCATCATCGTAACGGGAGCGCCAAACTGAATTTCTTCGCAAAAGCGCATCCGATAGTCGCTATCGTCGAGCGGTCGATTCGGTCTGAAGCAGAGCTCCTTTATCGGAATGCGTCTGTTACCCAGCCAGCAGAGCAATCCATGTACCAGGATCAGCCATGTTCCGTAGCTAAAGAGGCGGCGCTCAATTCCTTTGTCATGGATAACGATGACGGCGGAGTCGTCTTCAAGCCTCAGCTCACCGTGAATATCGTCCAACACAAGGCGTAGAAACTTCAGAATCCGCCGCAACGCTTGCTCTAACGACTCGCAGTCAATCGAAGCCTGGCACATCAATCGGAAGCTACCTCGTCGCATTGGATGGCTGTCGATTCCGAAAAACTCATCGTCGAGCAGATCTGAAAGAGCGACCCACAGGCGAGAAAATGCAGCAGCCGAAACCCTGGCCTGGGGAGAAGTGAGGAGTTCCGGATCTATACGTGCTTGCTGCAATGCGCCGGATGTGTCCAGTTGGCGTCGCAATGCGCCATCGAGGGCTTCATGCACCAATCCAATTGAAGTAGTTCCCTTGTCCTGGATGAGCATGCTTATTCCTCTGCGCAGTTGATATCTGACTTGATGCTGATCTTCAAATCTCTTCGGCAGGTCTGCTTTGAGCAACCTGACGAGCCTGAATTGTTTATCTACGTTCCAGCTTCACGGCATTGCATGTCAACCCGAAGGTTTTTGTTATCAGGAACGCTTTTACACCCCCTCCGCCTGGCCCTCGATGCCTGGCCTCGATTATCCAAAGCATTCAACCAGGCTGAGGCGTTTGAGCATTGTCGAGGCCACTGACCACCGACAATATGCCTCGGGACGTGCAGGCATCATTGGCAGCCAATGTGCCCTTCCCTCCACGGCTGGGACGGCCTTCCGAGTACGCAGCGTTGGCCGCGCACATCATCGAAAATTCCATGCTCAATGGTGAGGCGATTCGTCTGGATGGTGCTTTGAGAATGGCTGCGAAATAGATCGGGCTAAAAGTCTGTGATCGGGCACAAACCCCCAACATGAAACAGAGGATTCAGTTATGAGCCATACCGACCCTATCGTCATTGTCAGTGCTGTCCGAACTCCGTTAGGAGGCTTTCTTGGGAATTTCAAGGAAGTCACCGCTGCGCAGCTGGGTGCGGTTGCCATTCGTGCCGCCGTGGAACGAGCCAGCCTGCAGCCCGGTGACATTGGCGAGGTCATCATGGGATGCGTGCTACAAGCTGGGCAAGGCCAGGCTCCGGCTCGCCAAGCTGCCCTGTTGGCGAATCTTGCGGAGCAAGTGGTGTGCTCAACAGTCAACAAGATGTGCGGCTCTGGCATGAAAGCGCTGATGTTCGGCCACGACCTTCTCCATGCCGGGAGCGCGGAGGTGGTGGTTGCCGGAGGCATGGAAAGCATGTCAAACGCTCCCTACCTGTTGGAGCGGGCTCGCTCAGGCTATCGAATGGGCCACAACAAGATCATTGATCATATGTTTTTCGATGGGTTGGAAGATGCCTACGAGAAAGGCCGGCTCATGGGCTCATACGCCGAAGACTGTGCTCAGAGTTATGGATTCACTCGAGAGCAGCAGGATGAGTTTGCGATCAGCTCGTTGACCCGAGCTCAGAAGGCAATCACCGAAGGGCGGTTCCAGGACGAGATTGTCCCTGTGCTGGCCTCGTCTGGCCGTGAGACGGTTTCGATTGAAAGCGATGAACAGCCGGGTAAGGCCCGGATCGACAAAATTCCTGCGTTGAAACCTGCGTTTCGCGAAGGCGGGACGGTGACTGCGGCGAACTCCAGTTCTATTTCGGATGGCTCGGCTGCCCTCGTGCTGATGCGCTTGTCTGAAGCCGAGCGTAGAGGCCTTACACCGTTGGCCCGGATAGCAGGTCATGCATCCTACGCGCACGCTCCCGCCCTCTTTGCCTGCGCTCCGGTCGGTGCGATTAAACGCTTGCTGGAGCGAACCAACTGGTCAATGCAGGATGTTGATCTCTTTGAGATCAATGAGGCCTTTGCCGTGGTGCCCATGGTTGTTATCCGAGACTTGAACGTCGGACATGAGCAGTTGAATGTCCACGGTGGGGCGTGCGCTTTGGGGCACCCGATTGGCGCGTCAGGCGCACGTGTTGTTGTTACGTTGGTAAATGCCTTGAGGCAGAACACGCTAAAGCGTGGCATCGCTTCTGTGTGCATTGGTGGCGGCGAGTCGACCGCGATTGCTATCGAACTCCTCTCATAGATGAGCGTTGACTGGCTGTAATAAGTCTCCCGCCGCGCTTCGGATTTTTTTGCGCAAAGGATTCGTCTGTGAACTACCAGCCCCGAAAGGGGTTGGCTTGATCACGCGCGGAATACGCTCAACACAACGCCTGGCCAGAAAGAAGGGATGCGAGCATTTGTGGAGAAACGCGCAGCCAGGTTTTGAGCGCCAGTGTCGCGAGTTTAACGCTGCAGCATCCAGGAGATACCGTGGCAGAGAAAGAACTGGGGACTGTCAGATTTTTTGTGTGCGGGCCGGCAACGGCCTGCCGCCAGGCAGGCCCTGATGTTCACCAGATCAGCCCCCACGCAGAATCAGCGCATGCGCACCATCCCACTCGGCGAAGATTTTTTGCCCGCAGCGCACGCCAGACAAGTTGTAATCGGCATGCCGTTTCTGCACCTGCAACTCAAGCCCGCCGCTGGCTTCGAGATAAATATTGACCATCGAGCCGATGAACTCTTCACCGACGACGGTGCAGCTCAGCCGGTTGCGTCGCATAGGCTGCGCGGTCAGGTCGATATGCTCGGCGCTTACGCAGACCGTAACGCGCTCAGCGGGAACAACCGTTTTACCTTCAGGCAGCCGCGCCAGGAACCCACCGTGCTGCGAATCGAGGCAAACCAACCCGCTATCGTCGAAGCCAACGACAGTGCCTTCAAGGATGTTTTTACCGCCAACGAACTCGGCAACGAAGCGGTTGTGAGGCTCAAGGAAAACCTCCTGCGGCGAGCCGATCTGTTCGACCCGGCCGCGACTCATGATCACTACACGATCGGCCATTGCAAAGGCTTCGGATTGACTGTGAGTGACGTAGACAAAGGTGATACCCAGGTCCTTCTGCAGTCCGGTCAGCACGCCTTGCATGCGCACACTCAGATGAGCGTCGAGGGCGCTCAGGGGCTCGTCGAGCAGCAGGATCGGCGGTTCGGTGACCAACGAGCGCGCCAACGCCACACGCTGCCGCTGGCCACCGGAGAGCAGGCTTATATCGCGAGTGGCGAACTCCTCCAATCCAAGCCGCTCAAGCCACAGTAGCGCCTTCTTGCGTCGCTCAGCCTTGGCCATCCCTCTCATGCGCAGACCGAACTCGACATTCTCCAGCACGTCAAGAAACGGGAACAGCGCCAGGTTTTGCCAAACCAGCGGCGTCTCCCGTTCCCAGGAGTAGAGATCATTGATGCGCTCACCGTTAAGACGAATTTCGCCTTCACTGGGTTTATCCAGCCCCGCGAGCATGCGCAGCGTTGTGGTCTTGCCGCAGCCGCTCGACCCCATGATCGCGACGAATTCACCTTTGTAAATCTCCAGGTTCATACGCTCGACAGCCTGATAGCTACCGAAATGTTTAACCACGTTGTCGAATACCACCAACGGTTGAGTCATGGCTGGATCCTTCGTGTTCGGATGATTGTCAGTGTGGTATCAGGCACTGGCGGGCTTACGCCGCCGCATCAGCAGCAATTGCGCGAAGATCACCAGGGTCATGGTCGTGATAAAGACGATGGTGCCGATCGCGTTGATGGTCGGGCTCACCTGCCCTTGCAGCGTATTGAGGATGCGCACGGGCACCGTTTCGTTAAGCCCCGACACGAACCAGGCGACAGCGAACTCATCGAAGGAAACGGCCATGGTCACGAACAGCGCGGCGAAAATGCTCGGCGCCGTGAATGGCAGGATCACATGACGCATGGCCTTCCACTGATTGGCTCCCAGGTTCCAGGCCGCCGCCTCAATGTTCGGATCCATCTGCGCCAGGCGCATCCTGACGACCGCCATGGCGAACGGTGCGCACATCACGATATGGCTGATCATTACCGCGTAGACCTCGCCGGAAAGCCCGACTCGCGACAGGAAAGCCAGCATCGCCAGCCCCATGATCACCACCGGAATGGTGGGCGGCAGTAGCGCAAGCGCCATGTAGATCGACTTGCCGAAGAACCGGTAACGGAAGTCTGTGTAAGCCGCCGTAAACCCAAGCAGGGTTGATACCAGCGACACGACCACACCCACCGTCAGGCTGTTCCTGAATGCCTGCCAGACCGCCGGATCGCTGGCGATCGTCTCGTACCAGTGCAGGCTGAAACCGCCCAGTGGCAAGGAAGGGAAACGGTCAATGTTGAACGAGAACACGAAGCTGCCGGCAATCGGCAAAAAGATGAAGAGGAACACCAGTACGACAAAGCTGCGCAGCAAGAAGTTAATCAACCGATGCTCGTTCATACGCGCCTCCGGTAAGCGAAGCGAACCGCACCAAAAGCCGTGATGAGCAACGTCACAATCATCATCGTTGCGATCACCGCCGCGCGTGGCCATTGCTGGCCGGACTTGGTGGTGTCTGTGATCAGCGTACTCAAGGTCGGCGGCTGACCACCACCCAGGTAGAGCGGGCTGACAAAGTCGCCGAAGGTCAGGATGAAGCAGAACAGTGCCGCGACGACAATGCCGATCCGCGCCGACGGCACCACCACCAGGCGCACTGTTCGCAATCGTCCGCAGCCGAGGTTGTGCGCGGCCTCGATCAACGAACGATCGATGTACATCAAGCTGAACAGTTGCAGCAAAACCACCAATGGCAGGCACAGCGTGAAATAACCGACATAAGTACCGAACGCCGTATTCAACATGGCAAACGGCGGCAGCCCGAGTTGACCCAGCGCCGCATTGAAGATGCCGTTGTCGCTGAGGAACACCTGCCATGAATAGGTGCGCACCAGGTAGCTGGTGAAGAACGGAGTGACCAGCAGTAACACCAGCAGCTGCTTTGCCGACTCGCGAAACTTGAAGGCGATTGTATAAGCGCAGGGAAAGGCCACCAGGCTGACCAGCACAGTGGCACCCGCTGCCATGGCGAGTGTATGGACGTAGGCGTCCCAAAAAAAGGCGCGACTGAGCATGTAGCTCCAGTTGAGCCATTCGAACGTCGGCACCATCCGGAAGTTACGTACAAGCCAAAAGCTGATGGCCACCAGAAACGCCAGCGGGAATACGAAGAAAATCAATTGCCAGATCAGGATAGGCATCGAGAAACACAGGCCAAACCAGGGCAAACGCCACACCTTCTTGCCGGGACGCTGCGTTTGGGCATCGGTATTTCCCGAAAGCCCTGACGGCGAAGCCTTCAACTTGTCTGAAATCATAGCGACCACCTCCACTCGTCTCGTCAAGCACCCTTGTATTGCGACCAGAAGTCATTCCACTCATCCAGACTCTGCCGGACCGGGAGTTCGCGGTACTTGATACGACCATCGCGTATGTCATCCATGACGTTGCGCTGACCGAGCAGCATGCCTTGGCGCTTCGCCTCGACGGGATCGGTCTGGTTCAGCAGTTCCCATCCCTTTTTGTTCGGGATCAGCGCGGGATAAGCGGCCATTTTCGCCGACTTGACCTGGCCTTCAGGGGAAGTGATGTATTGGATGAACTTCTTCGCCAGCTCCGGGCTGTGTGCTTTTTTAGCGATGCAGTAAGACTCCGTCCATTGCAACCCGCCCTCTTTCGGCAATACGGTTTTCACCGGTGCGCCGGCACGTTGCAAGACACCGGTGATCCAGTCGCCGATGCCGCACATGGCATGAATCTGACCGTTTTTCAATGAAGAAAAGGTTCCGCCGTAATCGAAGAAACCGCCGATTTGCGCACGCAGGCTCATCATCTTCTGCTGCACCGTTTGCCAGTGCGCGGTATCGATGTCGTACGGGCGCGCGTTGCCATTCATCAAGCTGATCTGTCCGAGATTCGGTAGATGCCAGTCGAAGTGTCCAACCTTGCCCTTGAGGCTTTCGTCCCAGAACACGTCATAGCTGTGCACCTTGGCTTCGGGAACGAGTTGGGTGTTGTAGGCGATGCCGAGGAAGCCAAAGCGAATCAGGACCGAGTAGAGCTTGTCCCCCTGCCAGTGGCCGGGAAAATGCTGGAACTCCGGGTAGAAGTCATCGAAGGGGTAGTCGGCGGGGTCAAGTTGCTCGATGTACTCGGCGGCATTGAGTTGCTGGACATATTCGGCGTCGGACAGGATCAGGTCGAAAGTGCCGGGCGGGGACTGTGAGATCAACCCCAGCATATTGTCGCCGCCGGTGTAGTACTTGGCCCGGACCTTGACCCCATATTTGCGCTCGAACTCAGCGACGATGTCCGGCTCTGCGTGTCCGGCCCATGCGAGTATGACCAGTTCTTTTTCCGCTGCTGCGAAGCTTCTCAAGGGCAGCAAACCAGAAAGCGCTGCGGTGCCTGCCAGGATGCTGGAGGTCTTGAGGAATGTACGGCGTGAAAGGTCGATGCGATTTTTCATTATTGTCTCGCCTGGTGATGGAAAGTGGCTCTGATGAAAAGTGCTCCTGTCCGTCTCATCCTTTTGCTTTTGCCGGCTGGATGCATTGCAGCAGGTCGCCATCACCCGTTTTTGTGTGCGCTCGACCTGGACTTTGTCAGATCCGACTCATGCCCCTTCTCACGCAAAAGCGACGAGCCCCAATCCGATAACCGGACAGAAATGACAAATCGGAGGGTGTTTTGTCATTTACGGGTCGGATTTAGACAATTCTGCACCCTCCCCCTCTGATCGAATTGATCCATGCGCCGCCTTCGATTCCTGCAATCCGGAAGGTCGGTCAGACGATCGGCAAACGCCCCCAACCACCGGTTGAAAATCACCAACGGTCAAACACTTTCAGAGGCTGTGCAGATGAACAACAGTGTCGTTATTGGAGAACTCACCTGGCCTGCGTATGCAGAGAAGGTCGCTGCCGGCAGCCCTGTCTTTCTGCCCGTGGGCGCACTGGAACAGCATGGACATCACATGTGCATGGAAGTCGATGTGCTGCTGCCTACCGCGATATGCAAAGCGGTGGCGCAGAATGTCAGCGGCCTGGTCTTGCCTGCCCTCGCCTATGGCTACAAGTCTCAGCAGAAATCAGGCGGCGGCAACCACTTCCCTGGAACAACCAGCCTCGATGGCGCCACGCTGACCCATACCGTGCAGGACATCATCAGAGAACTTGCACGCCATGGCGCACGCAAACTGGTGATGATGAACGGGCACTTTGAAAACTCGATGTTCATTGTCGAGGGCATCGACCTTGCCCTTCGGGAGCTTCGCTACGGCGGCATCAGCGACTTCAAGGTCGTCGTGCTGTCCTATTGGGACTTCGTCAACGACCCTGCCGTCATCGAAAAGCTATATCCCGAGGGATTCCTCGGCTGGGATATCGAGCACGGCGGAATTTTCGAAACCTCTTTGATGCTGGCCCTGCACCCCGACAAGGTCGATCTGAGTCGTGCGGTCGATCATCCTCCCGCGACCTTCCCGCCTTACGACGTCTTTCCCATCATTGCCGAGCGCACGCCGGCCTGCGGAACACTGTCATCCCCTAAAGGTTCCAGTCGCGAGAAAGGCGAGCTGATTCTCGAAGTCTGTGTCTCTGGCATCAGCGCCGCTGTGCGCGAGGCTTTTGATCTGGACACCTGAAGAACACACGGACGTGCCGAAACGAGTACTCACGGTTATTGCTTCACCCTCCCCAAGTAAAATAAAAAGGGTAAGTCTCATGTCCAGCAGCTCAACCTTGGCCCCAGGCCTCAAGCAGCGTCACGTCACCATGCTGTCCATTGCCGGGGCCATTGGCGCCGGCCTGTTCATCGGTTCAGGACACGCCATCGCCTCGGCGGGGCCGGCCGCCATCCTGGCGTACATTTTTTCCGGCACCCTGGTCGTGCTGGTGATGCGCATGCTGGGAGAGATGGCCGTAGCGTCGCCCGATACAGGATCGTTTTCGACCTACGCCGAGCGGGCGATGGGACGCAGCGCCGGCTTCACCATCGGCTGGCTGTACTGGTGGTTCTGGGTACTGGTCATTCCGATTGAAGCCATCGCCGCTGCCGCCATCCTGCATGCCTGGTTTCCCGCCATTCAGACCTGGGAGTTCGCCATAGCGGTCACCGGCCTGCTGACATTGACCAACCTGTTCAGTGTCGCCCGGTACGGGGAGTTCGAGTTCTGGTTCGCCATGCTCAAAGTCATCGCGGTTCTGGGGTTTATCGCGCTGGGCGCGCTTGCCCTGGTGGGCGGATTACCGGATACGACGGTGAGTGGAGTCGTTCAACTCAGTCATGAGTTCGGAGGTTTCATGCCCAATGGCATGACCGCCGTCATCGGCGCGATGCTCACCACCGTGTTCAGCTTCATGGGCACGGAAATCGTCACCATTGCCGCTGCCGAATCGCAAAACCCCGCCAAACAGATCACCCGCGCGACCAACTCCGTCGTCTGGCGAATGGGGATTTTCTATATCGTCTCGGTCTTCCTCATCATCTCCATCGTCCCCTGGAACGACCCCATGCTCATGGAAGTCGGCTCTTATCAGAGAGCGCTTGAGTTGATGAACATTCCACACGCGAAAATGATCGTCGATATCGTCGTGCTGATTGCCGTAGCCAGCTGCCTCAACTCAGCCATCTATACCGCGTCACGCATGGTCTACTCCCTGAGCAAACGCGGTGATGGCCCTCGAGTGCTGCAGAAGACGTCGTCTTCAGGGGTGCCTTATATCGCGGTGCTGGCCAGCACAGCGGTCGGTTTCCTGACCACGGCACTCAATTACTTTGCACCCAACGAAGTCTTCTCCTTCCTCCTGGCCAGCTCCGGTGCCGTTGCGCTGCTGGTCTATCTGGTCATCGCTGTTTCGCAACTGGTACTGCGCAAGAAGATGAATGCTTCGCGGCAACCGATCGCGTTCAAGATGTGGTTTTTCCCCTGGCTCAGCTACCTGGTCATTGCCTGCATCTTGAGCATCCTGGTGGTCATGCTGATCTTGCCGCAGCATCGCATGGAAGTTGTTGCGACGGGTGCGCTAACACTGTCCATCGTCTGTATGGGCGCAATCTTCAACTCCAGGAAGAAGACAGTGCAAGCCGTCGACATTGCACGAACCGAAAACGCTTGAAGCGCTATCCACGATAACAACACTCATCCTCGTTCACCTCTTTCCGGCCGCTCTCCACCACGGAGCTGGCCGGTTTTTTTGTTGATCACTCATGCCTTATTCCCCACGTTTTCCACACCCCTGCGGCCAATCGAGACTCATGACATCTTGCGTGCATATTCCTTTCGTCACGGTTCATTGACCGGACACACAGTAAAATCCTGAAGCCTGTAAACAGGGCTTACAATCACAACAACAAGATGACGTTGTCCGTATCGGCAGCTTGCCGCGGCGCATGTCACTGATGCAGTCGAGGAGTGGTAATAATGGCGAAACTCCAGGTGGTGAAACCCGCCGCAGGACGTTCGGCGAATGAACAACGACCGGTGAAAACCGTGGGTTTCCTGGTCATCCCCAACTTCACCACCATTGGCTTCGCCTCCGCCGTGGAAACACTGCGCATGGCCAACCTGGCCGCGCGCAAACCGATGTTCCGCACGGTCATCATCGCCGCCAGCCTGGAGCCGGTGACGGCCAGCAACGGCATGCGCATCCTGCCTGACCATACCATCACCGATGCCCCCAAACTCGACATGCTGTTCGTTGTCGGATCAAACCCGATCGTCTCCAATCACAGCAGCCGACCACTGCTCAATTGGCTACGCAAGCTGGCGCATGATCAGGTACCACTGGGCGGGATCTGCACCGGCAGTCACTTGTTGGCGCGCGCCGATCTGCTCAAGGGCTATCGCTGCACGATTCACTGGGAAGACATCGAAGCACTGAAAGAACGTTTTCCGGGGATCATCATTTCCAACCAGCTGTTCGAACTGGACCGTGATCGCTACACCTGCTCCGGTGGCGTGGCCTCCATGGACATGACCCTGCAACTGATCGCCCGCGAACCTGGTGGTCGCGATATCGCAGCCCATGCGGCCGAATTGTTGTTGTGTGATCGGGTACGCAATGCACAGGAACAACAGCGTGTGCCATTGCGGCAAAAGCTGGGTACCTCGCAGCCCAAGCTCAGCCAGATGGTGGCGATCATGGAAGCCAATCTCGAGGAGCCGGTGGGCCTTGAGGAACTCGCGCGGTTGAACGAGGTGTCGGTGCGCCAGCTCGAACGCCTGTTTCACAAGCACCTGCAGCGCACGCCGAGTCAGTACTACCTGGAATTGCGCCTTGCACGGGCGCGTCAATTATTGCTGCGCAGCGAATCGCAGGTACGTGATATCGCCCTCGCCTGCGGCTTCGTTTCGCCTGCGCATTTCTCCAAATGCTACAGCCGTTTCTTTGGCGTATCGCCGATGGGTGAGCGCAAGCAAGTAGCGGCGGTGCATTGATGGACTGACCTCTTCGCGAGCAAGCTCGCTCCCACATTTGATCTTTGTGAACATCGATTGCATGTCCATTGAAGATCCCCTGTGGGAGCGAGCTTGCTCGCGATGGCGGCAGTGAGATCGCCGAGTGCGGGTCAATCCTGTAAGGCTTTATGCGCAGTTTCCCGGCTCGCCAACATGGCAATCAATGCCACCGCCGCTGCCGCCAGCAGATACCAGGCCGGGGCCATTTTGTTGCCGGTCAGTTGAATCAGCCAGGTCGCGATAAACGGCGCGGTGCCGCCAAACACCGCGTTGGCGATGTTGAAACTGAAGGCAAAACCACTGAAGCGGACGCGGGTGGGAAATATCTCGGCGAGGAAACACGGCAAGGTGCCGTCGTTCATCGCCAGGATCGCGCCGAAAGCAATCTGGATCATCAGAATCACCATCAGCGGCTGATTCTCCAACATCCCGAACAGCGGAAATGTCAGCGCCAGGAACAATACTGAAGCGGTCAACAGCATGGTTTTGCGCCCGAACCGATCCGACAGTTTGCCCATCAGAAAGATCAGCCCGATGTAGGTCGCCAGCGATACCGTGGACGCCAGGAACGAATCACTTTCGCTCATGCCCATTTCGGTGGACAGGTAGGTCGGCATGTAGCTGAGCAACAAGTAGAACGCCACCGCATTCAGGCAGGTCGCGCCGATCCCGATCATCACACTGCGTCGGTGCACGGTCAGCAATTCACGAACCGGAGCGTGGGTTGCGCATTCCTTTGCTTCAAGGCGTTTTTCCATCTCCAGGAACTTGGGCGTGTCTTGCAGACTCATGCGGATGTAACGCCCCACGAGCCCAAATGGCGCTGCCAGCAGAAAAGGTAAACGCCAGCCCCAGCTGTGCAGATCCTCGACACTCATCCACGCATGCAGGCCGGCGACAAAGACCGCGCCGAAGAGCAAACCAGCCGCCGTACTCGCCGGGACAATGCTGGTGTACAAACCGCGTTTACCCTCGGGTGCGTACTCGGCGAGAAAGGCCGATGCCCCGGCGTATTCACCTGAAGCGGAAAAACCCTGGAACAAGCGAATCAGTAACAGCAAGGCCGGAGCCCACAGGCCGATATGGTTGTAGGTCGGCAGGATGCCGATACAGAAGGTCGAGATCGACATGATCAGAATCGACCAGGACAGCGCACTACGCCGCCCGTATTTGTCACCGAAGTGGCCCCAGACCAGTCCCCCCAGCGGGCGGACGATAAACGACAGCGCAAACACGGCGAACGTCGCCAGAAGCGCGGTCGTCTTGTCGGTTTGCGGAAAAAACGTGAGCGCGATGACGGTTGCCAGGTAGCCGTAGGCCGCATAGTCGAACCACTCGACGAAATTGCCCATGAAGCTGGCACTGGCCGCGCGCCGCAGGGCCTTGCGCTCGGCGGTCTGTTCAAGTTTCTGCGCCAGGGTCGGCGTCAGGCTTGCGCTTTGGGTGCTCATTGGGCACCTCCGGCGTCAGAGGTGTGGTGATCGAAACGAAGAGTCGAGGCGTAGAACATGACAAAACCCTCTATTGTTTTACTTGGCAGGGTCAAGGTTCGGTAAATGCTGCGCGCTATTTAGCGTGCACGCATTGTTTTGTTCCGGTTTATCTCAGCCACCGGGAAGATTTTTCGCCACTCGTCAAAACAAAACGCCGCACAGGTTCACTGTGCGGCGCGGGATCTTACTTCTTGATGATGTTGTGTTCCGGGCCATACGGGAATTTGGTGATGTTTTCCCCACCCTGTTCGTTGACTATCAGGATGTCGTGTTCACGATACCCGCCGGCACCCGCAAGGCCCTCGGGCAGCATGATCATCGGTTCAATGGATACCACCATCCCTGGTTCCAGCACTGTGTCGATGTCTTCGCGCAATTCCAGCCCGGCTTCGCGCCCGTAGTAATGGCTCAGCGTACCGAAGGAGTGGCCGTAGCCGAAGGTGCGGTATTGCAGCAGATCGTGTTCCAGGAAGATCTCGTTCAGTTGCAGCGCGATATCGCAGCAGCGCATGCCTGGTTTGATCAGCTTCAGACCCGCCTCGTGCACTTTGACGTTAACTTCCCATAAGCGCAGGTGCTCATCGGAGCAGTGGTCCAGGAACAAGGTACGTTCCAGTGCGGTGTAGTAACCGGCAATCATCGGGAAGCAGTTAAGGCTGAGGATGTCACCCTTGTTGACCTTGCGCGACGTGACCGGGTTATGCGCACCATCGGTGTTGATACCGGACTGGAACCAGGTCCAGGTGTCCATCAGTTCGGAATCCGGGAAAGTGCGGGCAATTTCGCGCACCATCGCCTGAGTGGCATGCAGGGCTACTTCGTATTCTGGAACCTGATCACGCAAGGCTTCGACGATGGCCGCGCCGCCGATGTCCGCGATGCGCGCGCCATGACGGATGATCGCGTGTTCTTCGGCGGACTTGATCATGCGCATACGCATGCACGGTGCGGCGATATCCACCAGCTCAGCCTGCGGATAGCGGCTGGCGAGTTTGTCGCGATTGAGCAAGTTCAGGTGATCGAATTCGATGCCGATGCGCCCGGCCTTGGGCAAGGCCTGCTGGATCGCAACGAAGTAGTTGTCGCGCTGCCAGTCGGTGTAGACGATGTTTTCAGTGCCGACGGTACGGCGCCATGGCTGACCGCCATCGATGTTGGCGCTGATGGTCACGGCGCTGTCCTGGGTCACGACCAGCGCGTACTGACGCCCGAAGGAGCAGTACAGGAAATCGCTGTAGTAGTTGATGTTGTGATAAGACGTGAAGACTGCCGCGTCGATATTGTTCTGCGCCAGATAAGCCCGCAATTTGGCCTGGCGATTGGCATATTCCTGAGCCGAGAACGTCGGATTCACTTTTTCGCCGTTCTTGATCTGGATGGTTTTCGGCATTTGCATGTCATTTATCCTTGTCATTGTTTGAGCAACAGAAGGCGCCAATCTGGCGGGCCGCTGAAGATCATTCGAACAGATGCAAGGTGAGGTTTTTTGTGCGAACCCGACCTGTAGTTGGTCATACCCGCTGTTTGCGAATGTGGTCCCCGGCCCCCCGGCAGAAACAAAAATGCCCCCGTCAAGCGCGATAAAATCTGCTTGGCGGAGGCATTGGCAACGCAGTCAGTGCGCTAGCGTGCTTGCTCGCGATGTCGCCGGTGCGTTCAACATTGCTACCCGCGGATTCTGCGCCTTCGTGAGCAAGCTCGCGCCCATATGGTCGCGAGGGTGTGCTCCGAAGTATTGGCGATAACAGCGCGAGAAATGTTGCACCGAGACGAAACCGCACTCCCCGGCGACATCTGACAAGGAATGTTCACCGGCCCGCAACAACTGGCGCGCCTGTTGCAGCCGCAAGTCCAGGTAGTGTCGGGACGGCGAACAACCCAGACTGCGCTTGAACAGCCGTTCCAGGTGTCGCCGGGAAATGCCCATGGTGTCGGCCAGTTCGTCGATACCCAGCGTTCGGCGCAAGTGCTCGTTCATCAATGCCAGTGTTGCTTGAAGTTTTTCCGGGGCGTCATGCAAGGGTAGTAGCGGCCGAGCCTGGCGTGCTGCATGTTTTTCCATCCGCAGTATCAGACCACGACCGTGGGTCCGGGCGAGAAGCTCGTGCATCAACCCTTGAACGGCCTGCGGACCGACGCAGGTCAGACGTTGGCGATCGACACAGAACGGCGCCGCTACCGGCGTCAACTCGCGCAAAGCAGCAAAGGTCAGTGTTGGGGTGGGCTCCGGCAAGCTGCAGCGGAAACCATCCAGCGCGCCAATCTGCGCCAGTAGCCAACCGGCCTTACCCAACGCCCCCAGGCTGATCGGTTGCCTCGCCCAGTGGTTCAACGGCTGGAGCAAGTCTGGATTTTCAGTTTGAAGATGCAGGTTATCCCCACCGCAGAGGATTAATACATCGAACATTTGTGCCTGATCCAGTCGTGCAGTGGCGGTTGCGATGCCGTTGCTGGCGTTCAGTTGCTGTCCGTCCAGGCTAAGCATTTGCCATTGGCAAACATTGCACCCCGCCAACTGATTGGCCAGGCGCAATGGCTCCAGCGCATTGGCAAGGGCATACAAATCGAAGGCTTCCATCAACCAGAAACCAATACGCAGCACCGGCGGTTGTGGCTGGCCAGACTCGGTCAGTTGCAGCATGTTCCACTCCCCCGCTGGTCAAAACACTCGACAAACAGAACCGCGGCACGCATCGCGCCGACGGTATGGGAGCTGGAGGGGTCGGCACCCATCTTGAACAAGTCAAAAACACTGATAGCCATCGTCGATCTCCGCGCCGCGTCAAAGGTGTCAGGAATTCACCCGATTGTCGGCGTCAGGAATCATCAAGGCGTGTCAGATTTCGACTCCCAAGTGCTCGTCACTACCAATGGCGGGATGGCTGTGGAGCGCAAGGCAGTCGCCTGCCCAGCTCTATCTCGTCCGAGCGACTACAACGCTTCAGACTGGGTCAGACTCATGATCGCCGACGCAGCGGGCGAGTGAGATCGATCAGTTGCTGCCGCATAAGTGGCAACCGGTCTAATCACGCAAGGCGTAATGCCCAGACGCATACGACTGTGCTGGATTTGTGCGGATTTGAAGATGGGTCAGTTTTGCGTCGGCACGTGGCGTCAACAATCACTTGGCAGAAACAGTCATTTCCACCCTTCTGACCATAGGTATGTAAACAATCGCCGACGGAAATTAGAGCATTTACACTAACTATCGAAATAGGTATAACAAAAACATCTCACAACAAAAATAAGGAAGCGCTATGCCCTGCTCCGAAGATACGAGATCGTACGATTATCTGGTCGTGGGAGGCGGCCCAGCGGGCAGCGCATGCGCTTCTCGGCTGGCTACTGCATTTCCGCAGAGGCAGATTGCGCTCATAGAGACAGGCCCCGCGAAAGCAAGCTGGCTTTCTCGCATGCCGATTGCAGTCGCGACGCTCGTACCTTGGCGAAACCGTCATAATTACGCTTTTCGAACGGTCCCCCAACCAGGATTGAACGGTAGACGTGGCCTGCAGCCACGCGGGAGAGGATTGGGAGGATCAAGTCTTATCAACGCCATGATCTATCTCCGCGGCCAGTCAGAGGACTACGACAGTTGGGAAAAAAACGGCGCAGACGGCTGGGGATGGGATCAGGTGCTGCCCATCTTCAAAGAGATGGAATGCAACGCGCGTGGTGCAAACACGTGGCACGGTGACGGTGGCCCTTGGAAAGTCGCTGATCTCGGAACGCCTAGTTCGTGCGCTAAAGCATTCGTGGCCGCAGGCGTCGAGTCCGGGATCGAATTCAACGCAGATTTCAATGGCGCCCATCAAGCTGGCGTCGGCCTTTATCAAGTCACTCAGCATAACGGCCAGCGATTCAACGCTGCTCAAGCCTTTCTCAAGCCACAGCCTCAAAACCTCAAGATATTGACGGGTATACAGGTGACTCGAGTTTTAATCGTAGATGGGCGAGCGACAGGTGTCGAATTGGCTGATGGACGTTGTTTTAGTGCACGTCGTGAAGTCGTGCTTTGCGCAGGTGCATTCGGTACGCCTCAACTGTTGATGCTTTCTGGTATTGGGCCTGCAGATCACCTTCGCAGTTTAGGCATAATGGTTCATAAAGACTGTCCCGAAGTCGGTAAGAATTTGCAAGATCACTTGGACATCACCATTTCCCGGGCTGTTGATGACAAAAGCCTTCTGGGCCTTGTTCCTTCGTTATTGCCACAATTATTCACAGGTCTTTTATCTTATTTGAAGGGGCATGGTGGGCTGCTATCAACTAACGTAGCAGAGGCAGGCGCTTTTGTATCAACTCGGCCGGGGACTTCTCGACCCGATGTTCAGTTCCATTTCTGTGTGGGGATAGTTGAGAGGCATGGCCGACGTATACACCCCAAACGTGGCTTTTCACTGCATATCTGCGGCCTCAGACCAAAAAGTCGAGGGGTAGTAAGGCTACAATCGGCCGATCCCCGTCATCCACCACTGATCGATCCCCAATTTCTGTCGGAGCCAGAGGATCTGCAAACGTTAGTCGACGGAATCCGCATTGCCCGAAAACTACTCTTGGCACCGTCAATGAGCAAGTACTCCGGCAGATCGCTTCACGGGTTGGAGAAACTCGAAGACGAAGAGCTGCGTGCGGCTATTAAACTTCATGGTGACACTATTTATCATCCGGTTGGAACCTGCCGAATGGGCAGTGATCCTTCGGCCCCGCTAGATCCACAGCTACGGTTGCGAGGAGTTGCAGGACTGAGGGTTGCGGATGCGTCAGTGATGCCCACACTCATATCGGGAAACACCCAAGTGCCTTGCGCAATGATCGGCGTCCGTGCGGCGATGTTTATCCAGGAGGAGGAATATCAACATGGCGACTAAAATAACTACAGAGTTCGAGCCAGCTTTTTTATATTACTTTAGTACGTTGCTTTAAATATAGTTTACCTTCACAGCCTGTGAGGCCGTCGCCTCACGGGCTCGCTATGTCTTACTAAAATATCAATACACTGACTCGGCGCGATCAGGCAGTGATAATGAAATACGAGTGCAGGGAATTGATTTGTCCGCAGCGGGTTGCGGCAACTCAATGTTTCTTTTTTACCTTCCGTTTCAACAATCGCGCACTCATATTTCCGAAGGTTGTGTCGCAGCCCCTGTTACTCAGGACGCCGTGCGGCTTCGACACTGCGTCGATTGAAGGTGCCGATCATAGGTGTACCGTGAGCACGCATGATCGGCTCGATACGGCGATGCAATGCGTGGTAGCGATAGAACGGCACCCGCGGGAACAGATGGTGCACGGAGTGCAGGTTCTGGCCGAGCCAGAACCACTCCAACGGTTTCATCCATCCGGGCATGATCAGGCTGTTGGTGTTCCGGTAACGAGTTGATTCCTTGTACGGCACGTGGGGGCGATAGGCGAACCAGTACGCGACGAAGTATCCACCGGCCAAGTAGCCGAACACCAGCAGCGCCCAGGTATGTTCTCGCTCAATGAGACTAATGAGCGCGACCCGCCAGCCGATCGCGAACAGCACTTCGGCAATGTAGGCTGCCTTTACCCGTCGTGGAGCGGTCGGCCAATAGTCGCGGAACAAGAAGGTGTTCTGGACCCACAGAAAACGAAATCCGCAAACCAGGAAGGCGAGAAATCCACCGCTCATGCCGTGAACGACGTAGTCTGGATCCTTGTCCGGCTGGTTGGTGAAACGATGATGGGTGAAATGCTCAACCTTGTGAGTAGAGAACGGCACTATCATCAAAGGCGCTACCAGGTACCCACAAAGATCATTGAGCCACTGCAGTCGATTATGATCACCATGAATGTTGCCATGCACGGCCTCATGCAGGGGTGTATAGGACATGTATGTGACGACGGCATAGATCAGTGTTGCAGTTGTCAGGGACAACTGGCCTGTCGCGAACAGGTAAAAGTCCCCAATAAGCGATGTCCACACCAGTAACACCAGTGCCATCGTCGGCCAGGCCAGTTCAGTGGTGTATTCACGTGCCGTGGCGACGGCCTGCTTGTTCAGCGCGTTGAGATCCGGATCCATGGTCGTCCTCCCGGGACGTTCTTGTTGTTTGTTGGTTGCGCAACCTTAGTCGGTAGTCATGTACCCTTAGTAGGACATGGGGGGCCTTTCGCCATGCATTTCTGGCCAGGCCGTATCACACCGTTATTTCAGAAGATTCCGGCATGGGCATACCAAAGCACGCGATCTTTAAGCACCCCGTCGCCATCAGTCAGGTGATGGTGAATTTCGCTGCGCGCTATGGCGTCGATGCACAGACCTGCCTGCTGGGCACCGGCATCATCGAAGCGCAACTGCGGGACGCGGACGCCCTGATCGCACGCGAGCAGGAGATGCGTCTGATTGAAAACCTGATGCTCGCTTTGCCGGACGTTCCCGCACTGGGCTTCGAGCTTGGCCTGCGGTACAACGTTGCGACTTTCGGCATCTGGGGATTTGCGCTGCGAACCAGTCGCAATGTGCGCGAGGCCGTTCAGTGCGCGCTGCGCTATCTGCCGCTTAGCACGGCGTACTGCCGATTGGAGATATTCTGCGATCAGCACGAATATGGCACTAGCGTCGACGCCTCAGCGATCCCGCACCACCTGCGGCAGTTCCTGCTGGAACGAGATATGGCGACAGGCATTCGTCTGTTCGACGAGCTCGCGTTGTCGGGATTGCACGTGCTGCGGCTCGAATTTCAAGGCAGGCCGCCGGCGCACGCGGACCGGATCGAAGCACTCAGCGGCATCGCGCCACACTATGGATGCTCGCGCAACGCCATCGTGTTGCGTCGACAGGATGCGGAGTTGCCTCTGCCGATGTACGACGCACATCTGGTCCGGCTATTGGAAGAGCAGTGCCGCGCGCAACTGGAGAGACGGCAAGTCGGCGGCATCACCGGTCAGGTCCGACAATTTCTCTTGGGGGCAACGGGGCTGGCAACCTCCCTTGAAGATGTTGCGAATCAGCTGGCGATGGCTCCGCGCAGCCTGCATCGCAGGCTGACAGAGGAAGGCACTACCTTCCGCAAACTCGTCGAGGCGGAGCGTAAACAACTCGCTGGGCAACTGTTGGAAAATACTGAGATGAAGCAGGAAGATCTAGCGTTTCAGCTTGGCTACGCTGATTCTACAGCCTTCGCGCGTGCGTTCCGGCGCTGGTTTGGACAGTCACCGAACGAGTATCGGAAAGTCTCAAAGCGGTGAGCGCAAATCGTATCACCGACCATCGACTGGCGACGAAGTGAGCAGTCGCCTTCCCCGCGAGCCATCTCTGGCCCGCTTCGCGATTGATCATTAGTGACAGCCTGGATCGCAGGATCGGCAGGCTGCCGCATGAAGCAGATCTGCCTCAGCCAGCCAATGCTCCCTGGATGGCTGTGGAGCGCAAGACAGTCGCCTGCCCAGCTCAATCTCGGCCGAGCGACTACAACGCTCAAGACTGGAGCAGTGCCCTCAGTTGCTCTGGAACCTCAATAACTTCCCTGGTAACCGGTGAGATGCAAACGTGTGTAAGGCTGGAAGTGAATGCCATGACATCTGGCGCTACACTACCTTCGACTAGAAATGTGAACGAGTGAAGCCCAATACTGGAAACACTTACCTTCATGGAAAGTTCGTCATCCCAAGTGACCGGATGAAGAAACTCTAGCGAGAAAGCCCTTGCTGGAGGCAGTAGATTAAAACCTAGCAGGGTTCTTAATCCGGGACCGGAAAGCCAGACTGTAAGGGCATCATGAACTGCCTCGACAACGAAATACGAAAACCTGGGCGTATAGACAATCCCCTCCGGATCACAGTCGCCGAACAATACCTTTCTCTTGATAGTCACTGAGTTCGGCACAAGATCAATCCTTAACATTGAGTGACAGAGCTCAAACAACCGCGTCGCCGCTCCTGTTTGTCCGGGGTAGACGATACCTCCCTCTCATCTCTGATGCATAGCCGCTATAGCGGCAAGGACGACGTCATGCCTGAAGAAAAGATAACGTTCGTGAACGGTGAGCCGGCCCAGGCTATGTAAAAACGCAGACGCCGTCTTGAAGCCCTCGCGTCTACATTGGAAATATAAAGAGCGAGGAATCAACGCAACTTCAGCGGATCGACCATCTGCGCCGCGATGGCCATGCCCACCAGTTCCGGCAACGTGTTGGCCTGCATGCGTTTCATGACGCGCGCGCGATACAGATCAACGGTTTTTGCGCTCACGCCCAGTTGCTCCGCGATTTCGCGGGTGGTGTAACCCTGCACCAGCGGTAACATGACATCGCGCTCGCGCGGGGTCATGCTCAGCAAGCGCGCCTGCAAGGCTTCGTGGCCCTGGCTGCCCGAGCGGTTGGCGGCACAGTTGCTGAGCGCCTGTTGCACGCTGTCCAGCAACAGCTGTTCGTTGTAGGGCTTCTCGATAAAGTCATGGGCACCGGCCTTGAACGCGCGCACCACGATCGGCACATCCGCATGCCCGCTGACGAAGATGATCGGCAGGTTCAGTTGGCGCATACGCATTTCCTCCTGCACGTTCAAGCCGCCCATACCGGGCATGCGTACGTCGAGCAACACGCAGGCATCGAGGCTTGCATCGCAGGCATCGAGGAACGCGACGCCACTGGTAAACGGCAAAGCCTTGAGGCCGACCGACTCCAATAACCAGACCGTCGATTCGAGCATGCCCTGGTCATCATCGACCACGTACACAACCTGCTCCGTTACACCTGCCATTACCTGATTCCTATTGTTGTTGTTTTGTCGGGCCGGCCAGCGGCAGGCGGCAACACATCAGCAGCCCGACAGGCTGACGCCGGGCATTCAGTTCGCCACCGAAACCTTCGATGATGCTGCGGCTCATGGACAGACCGAGCCCCAGACCATCGGCCTTGCTGGTGTAGAACGGGGTAAATATCTGTTCCAGTTCCGGCTCGCTGACACCCGGTCCCTGGTCTCGCACACGGATTTCCACGCAGGTGCCACTGCCCTGCTCCACGGTCATCACGATCTGCGAAGGTAGCCCGGGATGTTGCTCACGGTTGGCGTCGATGGCATTGCGCAACAGATTGAGCAGAACCTGTTCCAGCAATACGCGGTCGGCATAAACGGGTGGCAGATTATCCGGCAGTCGATCCTCGATTGTCACTTGGCAATTACTCGCCTCCCAGGCACACAGGCGCACGGCTTCGCGGGCGACGTCAGTCAAGTTCAGCGCCTGCATGCGCCGCTGTCCCTTGCGCAAAAAGGAGCGTAACCGCCGGATCACTTCGGAGGCGTGGGTGGCGTGATGGGTAATGCGTTCCAGGCCCTGGGTCACTCTGGCAGCGGCCTGGGGATTGGAATCCAGTGTCTGTAGATAGCGCTGGCTCGCATTCGCATAATTGACCACGGCAGCCAGCGGCTGGTTGATTTCGTGGGCGATCCCCGAGGCCAGTTCACCGAGGGTGACCAGACGTGCGGTGTGTGCCAGCTCATCCTGATGACGGCGCTGTTGCACTTCCCGCAGCTCGCGTTCGGTCATGTCGCGCGCGACCAATGAGTAATAACGCTCGCCCCCGGCGGAACGGTGCGCCAGCAGTACCAGCGACACCGGCACCGATGTGCCGCCACCCGGTGGTTGCAACCGCGCATCGGTGCTCCAGACACCGTCGCGCTCGGCGCTCTGCCAGCCATCGCGTTGCAGACGCGCAAGGTCGCCGCTGGCGAACAACGCGGCCAGGGCGGGCATGGGTTGTTGCTCATCAATCCCGAGGATCCGGCGCGCGGCTGGATTGAGGTAAGTGACCTGGCCCTCGGGGGCGATGAACAACACCGGATCGATGTTGGCCTCGACCACTTCGGCCAGGCGTCGCTTGTTCTCCTCGGCCTGCACTCGGGCGGTGATGTCCCGGGATACGCTGACGACTTCGACCACCGTCCCGGTGTAGGTTTCCCGGATCGCCCGGCTGGCAGTTTCGAACCACAGGTAATGGCCGTCGCGATGGCGGATGCGATAAGTCATGGTGTGATAGCCGTCCTGCTCCAGCGCATCACGCGCACGCTGCACCAGACCGGCCAGATCCTGGCCATGAAACAGGCCCTGGGCCAATTGCCCGCGCAACTCTTCGGGCCAGTAACCGAGCAAGGTCCAGGATGCCGGTGACGCATCGATAACGTGCCCATCCGGCGTGTGACGGGAAATCAGGTCGGTCGTGTTTTCGATGATCAGCCGGTACAACCGCCGTGCGGTGGCCGCTTCACGCTCCGCCAGCACTTGGGCCGTGGCGTCGCGGCAACGGGCGAGCACTCGGTTGTCCTGGGGGTCGGGGATGAACGTCCAGATCAGGATCTGCGCTTCAAACTGAGCCTCGACGCCTTCGATCGCGCGTTGCTGGTCCAGGCAGGCACGCACCAGCACCCGATGATTGACCGGTAAAAAACCCAACACATCGGTCAGCGACTTCTCGGCGAGCAGCGCCATCAGTGCCGCGTTGAACTCCAGCGGTCGACCTTGCGCATCGAGCAACAGGCTCGGTTGTGGATCGTGGCCCAGCAGCGGCGAACCACGCAGCATGCCGTTGACGCTGCTCAGCAGCGTCGTCAGCAAATCCTGCACCCAGCCCAGCCAATCGAGACTCACGCCCTCGCACACCTGCACCAGCAACAACCCCGGCTGCCCCGGCTGCAAGGCCAGATCGAATACCTGGCCATGGCTGATCGCGGCCCGTCGCAACCGGCCGGACAACCAGCAATCGAGTTGACGGACTTGTGACAGGTCCAGGCGCCCTGCCTCGACCAGATGCTCGAAGAGCAACTGGTCGCTGGCCAGCGCCGGGTCGCCAAGTCCCGGCGGAAAATGCTGGGCGGTGCCCTCATGGCTGTAGATCCGCGCATTGGGCTGCCAACTCAGGTAAACCGCCCGCTGCACCTCGGGGCAATCCTGCAGCGCCCGACACAACGCATCGGCCCGGGCGGCCAGAGACACGCCCTCGCGCTGCAGGCGCAACCAACTGTGCAATCGAACGGGAGTCAGGATCATTGCGGGTCCACTTCGTCAGGGAAACCAAGCATATACCAGCCTTGGAGGCCTGGCGGCGGTGATTTAGAGTCAAAAGAACAAAATATAGTATATATACTATATGACATAGGTTGTACTTCCATATTCACAGCGGAATGTTATATAAAGCAATCCGGACTTTGAAGGTGGCCTCGGCGAGGTCAACCATAGAGCTAACAATCAGCCATCGAGTACCCGCACATGTCTATCTATGACCAAGGCCTAGGCCCTTCGGCTGTGAACCACATAGCCTTGTCTCCGCTCAGTTTCATCGAACGCACCGCTAGCACTTATCCTGATCACCCCGCCGTTATCCACGGTTCGATTCGTCGCACCTGGGCGCAAACCTACACCCGTTGCCGACGCCTGGCCTCGGCGTTGGCCGGGCGCGGTATCGGCAAGGACGACACGGTCGCGGTGATGCTGCCCAACATTCCCGAGATGCTTGAAGTGCATTTCGGAGTGCCGATGATCGGCGCCGTGCTCAACCCGCTCAACGTGCGCCTCGATGCCGAGGCGATCGCCTTCATGCTGCAGCATGGCGAAGCCAAGGTGTTGATTACCGACCGCGAGTTCCATGAGGTGATCCAGGCGGCGCTTGGCATGCTCGATCACCCGCCTCTGGTGATCGACGTCAATGACCCGGAATACGGTGAAGGTCAGGCCGCGAGTGACCTGGACTACGAAGCGCTGTTGGCCGAAGGCGACCCGGCATTCGACTGGAAATGGCCGGTCGACGAGTGGCAAGCCATTTCGCTGAACTACACGTCAGGCACCACCGGCAACCCCAAGGGCGTGGTCTACCACCATCGCGGCGCTTACCTGAGCGCATTGGGCAACCAGATGACCTGGGCCATAGGCAACCATCCGGTGTACCTCTGGACCCTGCCGATGTTCCATTGCAATGGCTGGTGCTACCCATGGACCATCACCGCCCTGGCGGGTGTGCACGTATTCCTGCGCCGGGTCGATCCACAGAAAATCCTCACGCTGATCCGCGAGCATCAGGTCACTCACCTGTGCGGTGCACCGATCGTGCTCAATGCACTGGTGAACATGCCCGAATCAGCGAAAGCGGCCATCGATCACCCGGTCAATGCCCTGGTCGCGGGCGCTGCGCCACCGGCCAAAGTGATCGGTGCCGTCGAAGAGATGGGCATCAAGGTCACTCACGTGTTTGGCCTGACCGAAACCTATGGCCCGGTGACGGTCTGCGCCTGGCACGCCGAATGGGATGAGTTTTCTCTGGAGAAGCGGGCGCAAATCAAGTCGCGACAGGGCGTGCGCTACCCGACGCTGGAAGGCGTGATGGTCGGCGATTGCACAACGCTGGAGCCAACCCCGCGCGACGGCCAGACTATCGGCGAGATCTTCCTGCGCGGCAACACTGTCATGAAGGGCTACCTGAAGAACCCGACCGCCACTGCCGAAGCGTTCGAGGGCGGCTGGTTCCACACCGGTGACCTGGCCGTCTGGCATCCCGACGGTTACGTCGAAATCAAGGACCGGCTCAAGGACATCATCATCTCGGGTGGCGAGAACATCTCCACCATCGAACTCGAAGGGGTGCTCTATCGCCACCCGGGTGTGCTGGAAGCCGCCGTGGTCGCCCGTCCCGATGAGAAATGGGGCGAAACGCCCTGCGCATTCGTCACCTTGAAGGCTGATCACCAGGACGTTCGCGAGGCCGACATCATCAATTTCTGCCGTGAGCATCTGGCCGGATTCAAGGTGCCGCGAACAGTGGTTTTCACGCTCCTGCCGAAGACTTCCACAGGCAAGATCCAGAAGTACGTGTTGCGCGACCGGGCCAAGGCGCTCTAACCCCATCTGACATTGCATCCATCAAGCAGCAGGTGTTTTACCTGCTGCTGCGGGTTCGTGCAGGCCGAATTCGGCAGTGCCCTGCCCCTGCATAACGACAACAAAAACAATGTGGAGCTACCGATGATCGATATCCATTCAACCGATACCCAACGTTGCGAACGCATTCGGCGCAATCCGAAATTCATTCAACTGGTGAGCAGCCGTTCACGCCTGGCCTGGACGTTGAGCGCTGTTGTATTGGGCACCTATTACCTGTTCATGCTGGTGGTGGCGTTTGCCCCACAGTGGTTGCATGCACCACTGGGCGAACATCGGATGTTGACCTTGGGCATGCCGGTTGGCGCGGCAATCATCGTGTTTTCCTGGTTACTGACCGGTTGGTATGTCTATAGCGCCAATACCCGCTTTGACGCCCTGGGCGCAGCCATTATCGAGGAGAGCAAGTGATGACTCTGTTGCGTAAACTGATCCTCGCCGCTACCGGTCTGTTGCCAGCCTCCATTGCGCTCGCCGCACCGGCGATGGGCGCTGTGGAAAAGCAACCACTGAACCTGAATGCGATCGGCATGTTCTTCGTATTCGTCCTCGGCACGCTGGCCATCACCTGGTGGGCCGCGCGCCAAACCAAATCCACATCGGATTTTTACACGGCGGGCGGTGGCATCACCGGGTTTCAGAATGGCCTGGCGATTGCCGGCGACTATATGTCCGCAGCTACCCTGCTGGGGCTTTCCAGCCTGGTATTCGCCAAGGGTTACGATGGCTTCATCTATACCATCGGCTTCTTCGTTGGCTGGCCCATCATTACCTTCCTGATGGCCGAGCGTCTGCGCAACCTCGGGCGCTATACCTTCGCCGACATCGTTTCCTATCGACTGGACCAGAACAAGGTGCGGATCTTCGCAGCCTTCGGCTCGCTGACGGTGGTGTGCTGCTACCTTATCGTGCAGATGGTCGGTGCCGGCCAACTGATCAAATTGCTGTTCGGCCTCGACTACCCGGTTGCGGTGATGATCGTTGGCGCGCTGATGCTGATCTACGTGATCTTCGGCGGAATGATCGCCACCACCTGGGTCCAGATCATCAAGGCTGTGCTGCTGCTCGCCGGCGGCACCACCCTCGCGGTCATGGCCATGTCGCAGTTCGGTTTCAGCTATGAAACCCTGGCCGAAAAAGCCGTAATTGTTCATGCCAGCGGCTGGAACATCATGGGCCCGGGCTCACTGCTCGCCAACCCGATAAATACCGTGTCGATGTCGCTGGGCCTGGTGTTCGGGATTGCCGGACTGCCGCACATCCTGATGCGCTTCTTCACCGTGCCGAGCGCCAAGGAAGCCCGCAAGTCGGTGTTCTACGCCACCGGTTTCATCGGTTTCTTCTTCCTCGTAGTCTGCACCCTGGGTTTTGTCTCAATGGTGATCATAGGCACCGATCCGCAGTACTACGTCAATGGCGAAGTCGGCGGCGCCTTGATTGGCGGCGGCAACATGGTTGCCATGCACCTGGCCAAGGCTGTCGGCGGCAATCTGTTCTTCGGTTTCCTCGCCGCTGTAGCGTTCGCCACCATCCTTGCGGTGGTGTCCGGCCTGGCGCTGGCCGGTGCTTCGGCGATTTCCCATGACCTTTACGCCACCGTATACAAGAAAGGCACCGCCAACGAGAAGCAGGAAATGCGCGTCACCCGCATGGCCACTGTGGGCCTGGGCATCATCGCGATTGTGTTGGGCATTGTGTTCGAGAAGATGAACGTCGCCATTCTCGTGGGCCTGACGTTCGGCATCGCCGCGTCGACCAACTTCCCGGTGCTGATCATGGCCATGTACTGGAAAGGCCTGACGACCAAAGGCGCGATCCTGGGCGGTTTTGCCGGCCTGATCTGCGCACTGGCACTGGTCATCCTGTCGCCACCTGTCTGGGTGACCGTACTCGGTCATGCGCAAGCGATCTTCCCGTACGACCATCCAGCACTGTTCTCCATGCCGCTGGCCTTCCTGGTGATCGTCGTGGTGTCCAGGCTCGACCGCAGTGCGCGCGCCGACAAGGAGCGTGACGCCTACGCCGACCAATTCGTTCGAGCTCAGACCGGCCTCGGCGCTGCCGCCGCTTCCAGCCATTGACTGAATGGGCACGGCCCGCCCGTGCGGCGCTGTGCCCGTGACACAACCGTCCCAACGAGGTTCACGTTATGCCCAAATTCAAAGCTCCGCTGCGCGACATGCGCTTTGTGCTGCACGAAGTGTTCGATGCCCCGGCCATGTGGGCGCGCCTGCCGGCCTTGGCCGACAACATCGACACCGATACGGCGGACGCCATCCTTGAGGAGGCAGCAAAAGTCACCTCGCACCTGATTGCACCCCTCAATCGCAGCGGCGACGAAGAAGGCGCGCAGTGGCATGAGGGTCAAGTCACCACCCCCATCGGTTTCAAGCAAGCTTACGCAACCTACATCGAAGGCGGTTGGGTGGGACTGTCCGGCAACCCCGGGTTTGGTGGCATGGGCATGCCGAAAATGCTCGCCATACAGTTCGAAGAGATGCTCTACGGCGCCAACTCAAGTTTTGCTCTGTACTCGGCGTTGAGCTCCGGCGCCTGCCTGGCGCTGGATGCCCACGCCAGCGACACCCTGAAAAAAATCTATCTGCCACCGATGTATGAAGGCCGCTGGGCCGGCTCCATGTGCCTGACCGAGGCGCATGCCGGCACCGACCTCGGGCTCATCCGCACCCGCGCCGAACCTGAGGCTGACGGCAGCTACAAGATCACCGGCAGCAAGATTTTCATCACCGGCGGCGACCAGGACCTGACCGAAAACATCGTGCATCTGGTACTGGCCAAACTGCCGAACGCGCCTGCTGGTCCGAAAGGCATTTCGCTGTTTGTCGTGCCTAAAGTGTTGGTCAATGCCGACGGTTCCCTCGGCGCTGCCAACGCCGTGAGTTGCGGCTCGATCGAACACAAGATGGGCATCAAGGCCTCGGCCACCTGCGTGATGAACTTCGACGGTGCCAGTGGCTGGCTGGTCGGTGAGGCGAACAAAGGCTTGGCGGCGATGTTCACCATGATGAATTACGAACGCCTGTCCATCGGCATTCAGGGCATTGGCTGCGCCGAGGCGTCCTACCAGAGCGCCGTCACCTACGCTCGCGAACGCATTCAGAGTCGGGCGCCCACCGGTGCCGTGACCCCGGACAAACTGGCCGACCCGATCATCGTTCACCCGGATGTGCGGCGTATGCTGCTCGGCATGAAAGCCATGACCGAGGGCGGCCGCGCGTTCGCCAGTTATGTCGGGCAACAACTGGACCTGTCGAAGTTTTCCGACGATGCCAGCGAGCGCGACAGTGCGCAGGACCTGGTTGCGCTGCTGACGCCGGTGGCCAAGGCGTTTTTTACCGACACCGGCCTGGAAAGCTGCATCAATGGCCAGCAGGTTTTTGGCGGCCATGGCTACATCCGCGAATGGGGCCAGGAACAATTGGTCCGTGATGTGCGTATTGCACAGATCTACGAAGGCACCAATGGCATCCAGGCATTGGACCTGCTCGGACGCAAAGTACTCGCCGATAAAGGCGTCGTGCTGCGCCAGTTCACCGGTGAGATTCGCCGTTTCGCCGCTCAGCCCGATGCACCCTATGCCACGCAGTTGCTCGATGCCGTGCAGCGGCTGGAGGACATCAGCGACTGGCTGCAGGATCGGGCGGCAACCAACCGCAATGAAGTCGGCGCTGCCTCAGTGGAGTATTTGCACCTTTTCGGTTACGTCGCCTACGCCTGGCTCTGGGCGCGCATGGCTCAGGTCGCCCGGCAAAAACGCACCGAAGACGAAGGTTTCTACGATGCGAAAATCGCCACCGCCGACTTTTACATCCAGCGCTTGCTACCACGCATTTTGAGCCTGGAGCAATCCATTCGGGCCGGCAGCACCTCGTTGTATGGCCTGAGCGCGGAACAGTTCTAACGATTGAGCCGACGCCGCGTCAAAAAACTCCTCTCTTTCGGCGTTGGCGTTTTTTATCCATTAGCTCTCGCCCCTCTGGCGAGGGCTGCTTCACACCTACTGCCCCACGGACATCGCGCCCCAGTCGCCCGGTGGCAGACCCATGATTCCAAAAATAAAAACAAAGGAGCTTCACCATGGACCGCAGCACCCGCACTCTCGCCACCCGAATCCTGCTCACGGGTGGTGTCATCAGCCTTTCAGCCCCGGCTGCTGCTGACTTTATCAAGGACAGCAAGGCCAGCCTTGAACTGCGCAACTTTTACTTCAACCGAGATTATCGTCAGACCAACGCTCCCCAATCCAGGCAAGAGGAATGGGCACAGGGTTTCCTGCTGCGCTATGAATCGGGATTCACCGAAGGGTTGATCGGTGTCGGTTTCGATGCCCTTGGTCTGGAGGGCGTCAAGCTTGATTCCAGCCCTGATCGCGCGGGTTCCGGCCTGCTCAAACGCCACAGCAACCCCCGCAATGGTTCCCAGGACGAGTACGGCGAACTGGGCCTGACCGCCAAAGTGCGGGCCTCAAAAAGCACACTGAAACTCGGCACGCTGCTGCCGAAACTGCCGACGGTACTGGCCAACGATTCACGGCTGTTGCCACAAACCTTCAAGGGCGGTCAGTTGACGTCGCTGGAACTCGAAGGCCTGACCGTGGATGCCGGGCGACTGACGCAGGTCAATCAGCGCGACTCCTCCAATTACGAAGACATGGGCATCACCCGCACCGGCGCCAAGGGCATCACCACACGTCATCTCGACAGCGACAGCTTCGATTTCGCCAGCCTGAACTACAAATGGACCAGCAACCTCGCCACCGGCTACAGCTCCGGTCATCTCGACAACTTCTACAGCCAGCACCTGGTCAACCTGACCTACCTGTTGCCGGTCACAACCGGCCAGTCGCTGAAGACCGATCTGCGTTTCGCCCGCTCCACGGACGACGGTGGCAGCAATGTCGATAACAATGCGATTGGCGCGATGTTCACCTACAGCGTCGGCGGGCATGCGTTGGGCCTGGGTTACCAGGGCATGAGCGGCGATACCGGCTACGCCTACGTCAACGGCACCGATGCCTTCCTGGTGAACTTCGTGCAAATCGGCGACTTCGCCAGCAAGGACGAAAAGTCCTGGCAGGCGCGTTACGACTACAACTTTGCGGCCATCGGGGTACCTGGCCTGACCTTCATGACCCGCTATCTCACCGGTGACAATATCGATTTGGGCGGCAACCGCCCGGAAGGCAAGGAATGGGAGCGTGATACCGACATCGGTTATGTCGTGCAGAGCGGGCCCCTGAAGAATGTCGGCGTGAAGTGGCGCAATGCGACGGTGCGTTCGACCAACTTCGGCAGCGACCTGGATGAAAACCGTTTGATCGTCAGTTACACCTTACCAATCTGGTAGGCGTTCTACTCTGCGTCACTATTGCCCAGTACGCATGGTTTATAGCTGAAGGCTGCCTTGCGCAGCTTTCAGCCAGCTGCGACGCGGACACGCCCATAGGGCAGGTGGAGGCACGAGGCTAATCCCTCGGCGTAGCGCCGTGCGGGTGATGACCTCAGCCAATTGCGCCTGTGGCGACTCGTCCGGATGTTGGCGATCACCGTAGGTAGACTCCACCAGCAGATAATCCGCTTGCTCGACAGCTTCCGGAGCGAACATCAAAGGATCGTCAGGCCGCCCCAAATCCCCTGAACACACCAGGGTCTGGCCGCCAGCAATCACCGCCACCGTCGCGGCACCCAGGATATGCCCGGCGCAACGAAGTTGGATGGTCATATGCTTGTAGCCCTGGAACAGACCGCAATCGATCAGCACATGTTGGTTGCGATGGTCCAGTAAGTACTTGCTTCCCGTCACCGTGCCCGCGGCACCTCAAAATGCGATTCCCATGGCCGTTTTCATTGCGCATTCAGGGGGAGCGCTATTGATCGCTCCTTTTGGTTCAAGGCCAGTTGATTTTTATCAACTGCAAGCTGGACGGCGTTGCTTTCAATTGGACGAGGCTAATGGCTTGACGATCATCAAACTGCACGGCGCCCGGTTTAACACGCTCTCGGCAGTATCGCCGATAAACCGGTCAGGCCCATGGTGATAAGCCGTGCCCAGCACCACCATGTCGAAGGCATGCTGTTGAGAGAACAATCCAATGACCTTGTGGGGGGAGCCCGTCAATAAATGTCGACGGGCATCCTTGATGCAATAGCGCTCGGCAAGCACATCGAAAGCCTCTTGTTGGGCATCTTCGATTGCGTCCCTCAAACTGTCGTCAAGACTCCCTGTCGGCACACTCATCGGCACATCGTTTATCTCTGACCAGCGACTGACGTTAAGCAAGTGCAACTCGGCACCGCAACTGGCCGCCAGAGTAGAGGCCAGGTCGAGTATTCGGTCATTCAATCCCTGAGTCATCTCTTCCAGATGGGACAGATCGATCGCCGCGAGAATTTTCAAGGGTTTTGGATTTTTGGCGCTGGTCACCAGGTGCAGGTGGGTCGGACACTCGCGTAGCAGTTGCCAGTCCACAGGCCGGTGAAAGGCACGGTCAAGTGCCCGCACATAGTGCGTGTCCTTGATCACCAGGTCCGGATGAAAGTCGTTCACGTACTCAAGCAGGTTTGTCAGGCTCGACTTGGCCCAAACCACTTCGGTGGTCACCTGTATGCCGTCGCATCTTTGAAACCGGGCCTGCTGCTCCAGCCAATGACGATGCACCTGCAGATAGCCTTCTCGTGCCTGAGCCATCGCATAATGGTCAAGCAGACCGGCTACCTCCAGTGCCTGGACATAATCGAACGCGACAATGTGCAATAGGGCACCGGTTGCACCCGCCAAGGCTCGTGCACGCTCAAAGGCCGGGGTCAGGGTCATTTCGCTGGGGGCTATCAATAGAATGCGTTTGAGTTTGAGCATCACATACCTCGCCCTGAAACCTGCCTGAGTGCAAACCCGCCTGGCTGTCGAAGCCTTGAGTCAAACCCTTGTGACGTCGAGCAGGCTCATGACTGCAGCCAGCAAAATATCCCGCAATACAACGAACAAGTACGTTTTCATAATCGTCCTGTCGATGGGTTGCGACCGGAAAGCTGTAGTTTGATTATTTGGCTTTATGCCGCGGGGGGACCTGACTTTTATCAACTAATCAGCAGCTATCGTTAACGGGACGATTGATTTTAGATTACTTGAAACCTTGTTGATCCGGCTCAACGATTTCCCGGCTTCCTGGCGTAGAAACACTCTGATTCACCGCCTCCCCTATCGCTGGAGATTTGCCATGCTGGCAGTCACGCTGATCAATACGCTGGTGGTCATCGCCGCCGTAGTGATCCACTACGAATGCCTGTTACGCCTGAATGACTGGCTGCCCCGGCTCAAGCTGTGGAGCCGCTTCAGAATCGTAGTTGGCGTATTCGGCGCCCTCCTGGCCCACGCAATAGAGGTCTGGTGCTTTGCGCTGGTCTATTACCTGATGGTGCACTCAGGCAGATGGGGCAGCCTGACGGGCAACTTCGACGGAACGCTGATGGACTGCGTTTACTTTTCCTTTACGACGTACACGACGATCGGCTTCGGCGATATTTCACCGGTGGGCAACCTCAAATACCTGACCGGCCTGCAAGCCCTGACCGGGCTGGTGCTCATCACCTGGACCGCATCCTTCCTGTTTCTGGAAATGCAAAAGTACTGGAAGCGCAACTAACCCCTTTTCTCACTCGTATCAGACTCAACTGTCGAACTGACGGCATGCCATCAAGCCCGGTACAGATTCGATCCAGACCGCCAGAACGCAGCATGGCACCTGATACAGAATATGCTCGGTCGTGCTCCCCAAAAGCTTGTCCACACCATGGGCCTGGACTCTGCCCATCACAATCACATCCACGTTGTGTTCATTAGCAAACTCACTCAACACCGTGACCGGGTGTCCCTCAATGAAGTGGTTTGGGCAGGTAGCACCTATGCTTATCCCATCCATACCGGGGGCATTTAGATCATGTCTGAAACCAGGCCGTTCCAAAGTCAATACCTCAAGTCTGCATGCTCCAACTGCAGTGTCCTGGAGCTGTGCCTGCCGCTTGGCCTGACCGGTCTGGAAATTGAACGTCTGGACACGCTGATCGTTCAACGATTCAAGGTCAAAAAAGGCGCAGCACTCTACCGCGCAGGCGATCCGTTGCGTTCGCTTTATGCCGTGCGAATCGGTTCGTTCAAGACCAGCGTGCTTTCGGTCGATGGTCGCGAGCAAGTCACGGGGTTCCAGATCCCGGGCGAAATGCTTGGTCTAGACGCTATCAGCACCGAGCTGCATGCGTGTAATGCGGTTGCTTTGGAAGACAGCGAGGTCTGCCCAGTCCATTTTGCTCACCTGGAAAAGCTGGCCCGAGAATTGCCCTCATTGCAGCACAACCTGAACAAAATCCTCAGTCGGGAGATCGTTCGCGATCACGACATGCTGATGATGCTGGGCAATATGAACTCGGATGAACGCTTGGCCGCTTTTTTGCTGAATTTGTCGCAGCGCTTGAATGCGCGCGGTTATTCGTCCAGCAGCTTTGTGCTGAAAATGCGTCGGGAGGAAATTGGCTCTTACCTGGGCCTGCGCCTTGAAACCATCTGTCGGGGCATCGCGCACCTGCGTGACCAGGGACTGGTGGAAATAAACGGCCGCGACGTCAACATCCTGAACATGGACGGGCTCAAGCAACTGATCGTGGGCTGCCATCGCAACCTCCGCTGACACCTGCTGACTGGAAAATCTTCATGCATGCCATGGTTCTGGCGGGCGCTGCTGTGCACAGGTCAGTTGAACGGCGCGATAGTGCTCATTCCCTGACACGCGACCTGACCGCCAAAATACTGCCTGGCACAGAGTACAGCGCTCGCTCTGTGTTGCTGCCGATCAACCGGTCGAGCCCCACCCGATGCGCAGTGCCCATCACCACGACATCGGCCAGGTATTGCTCGACAAACTCACTGATCACCGGCACCGGCAGTCCCATGACGAAATGCCGTCGCTCCGGTGGCACTCCGTAGCGTTCGGCCAGTGCAACAAACGCCTGGTGCAAGGATTGACGCAGCTCTTCGCTGAGATCCACGTCCCAACCGCCCCCGGCCATTGGCGCGTCGCCGTTGAAGGCGGGCGATAAATCAAAAGCGTAAAGCAGGTGCAGCGGCGCATCGCATTGCAGGGCCATGGCGTTGGCAGTCTGAATGATTATGTCGTTCAATCCGCTGATTTGTGTCGACGGATCGAACGGGTCCACTGCCGCCACAATCCTGTGCGGCAAGGCGTAGCGGACGTGATTGACCAGATGCACGGGGATCGGGCATTCACGCAATAAGTGACAATCAAGCGGGGTGATGAACACTCGCTTGAGCACAGGTTCAAGGGTGACATCTTTGATCAACAGGTCGGGTTTGAGATCCTCGACCGTCTTCAAAATATCCAGCAGCGGATGGGTGGTGAAGACGACTTTGACCGTCACCTCCAGCCCCAGGTCGCTGAGTCGATCCAGCTCTTCCGCCTCCCAGCGGCGGTAGCGACGCAAATAGCGCTGATGCTCTGCGTCATCGACTTTTTCTTGCCATAAATGAACCACCGGTGCCGGTTCGACAAAGGCCCGCACATCCAGTACGGCCCCGGCTGCCTTGGCCAAGGCGACGGCACGCAACTGGGCGGGAGACTGATGCAGAGTTTGGTCAGCGATCAGCAGAAAACGTTGATATTGCCCCATCACACACCTCCATTCGACTCCGGTCACACAGTGCCGGCATGTCTTCAAGACTGCGCTCTATCACCTCGTGCGGTTTGATTTACATCAAGCACACGCAAACCAGTGCCGTCGGCACAGCTGTCTGATCCAGATCAGATTCAAGCATCGACCGCGGTGTAGAAAAGGATTCAAACGCGGTTCATTTGCCGCATGCCAAGCTTTCAAACCGCACTGGAGGAACACCCTCATGCTTACCGTCAGAGACCACAATGATCGGGCTGCAGCCACCTACGCCGCGGTCGACGGCCAATACTGGATCGAAGCGCTCAAGGACGGTCGCCACGTGCTGTCGCGGGGCGATCAAGCCCCCAGGATTGCAGCATTCTTCCCGGCTTTATCGCCAGCACACTGCACGGCGCCCGATGCAGCAGTTGCTCGGCCGTGGTTCCGAGTAATTTGCTCAGGCCATTGTGTTGCACCGTGCCCATGACAATGACATCGGTACGGTGGTCCGAGACGAATTCACAGATGCTCGGCACGGGTGCCCCCTCGATGAAGTGACGACGTTCCGGGGGCACGCCGTGACGTTCAGCGATGGCGGTAAATGTCTCATGCTGTGCCGTTCCCAGCATTTCATAAACACCGGTGGCCAGCGGCAATGCGGCAAAGCCCATGTCCTGGACGTATGCAGCCGTCCAGTCATACACATGCAGCAACTCTAGACTGGCATCACAGACCGCGGCCAGTTTCGCAGCAGCGTCGATGATCTGGTCGTTGAACACACGGTCCTGATCTTCATCGCGCAACACATCAATGATGGCCAGTACGTTGCGTGGTCGGGCATTCAGCGCAGTCGTCACCAGATGCACCGGCACAGGACAATCGCGCAGCAGCTGCCAATCCAGCGGGGTAAAAAACACGCGCTTGAACGCCGATTCTTCCTGAGCGTCCTTGATGATCAGCATCAGCGGCATCTCATTGATGAAGCTCAGAATCTCCTCATAAGGATGCTGTACCCACACCACCTCGCTGGTGACCTCGACGCCATGCTTGCTCATCAATCCGGCCTGCTCCACGAGCCATTGGCGATGGGTTTGCAGATAGCCGTCCCGAGCCAGGCAGAATTGTTCCGGGGCGAACAGTCCGGCTAGCGCCAGGACCTGTGAATAGTCGAACGCCACGATGTGCAACGGCAATTGCATCGCGAGCGCAAGCGCAGCAGCCCGGTCGAATGCCGGTGTCCGAGTCATGGCTGAAGGAACGATCAAGAGTAAACACTGAGATTGCGACATGGGGCACCTCGGTACACGGCCAATTCAATCCGGGAGTAGAACCACAGATTGATTGCTCCTTGTTCCGACCACTTGATTTTTATCAGTTGCCTGCACGATTTCCTTTCGAGCAGCACCATCCCCGCCCACAACGCCTGGGTCAGCTACACTTGGCCAGACATGGGGCGCCTCGATACGTGCCTTGAGCTGGCCAACAAACGCCTGTGCTTCTCCCTGACTGTTGAAGTTCACTTGCAAGGCATCCATGCACACGACCCAGCAATGGTTTGCCGGCTTCTCCGTGATATCAATGATCATAGAAACCTCCGTACTACTAAAGAATCAGCGCGCACAACCTCACGGCGTATCTGGCCCTTCCTGGGCCGCGCAGGATGGGCACGTCGGTTAAGCCAAAATTCAGCACGAGTCCAAAGACTGCACCGGGGAGCCGGGCGAAAGATTGATCATGGTCAACAATTTCGTCACGGGACGAAGTCCGGATTACCGCACGTCAGGCAATACCATCCATTGCCTTCCATTTGATAAAGATCAAACCCGGCGCCCTGAACAGCGGCAGGCTAGGTACAAGGCTTCACTGCCCAATCACCGCAGCCATCGGGGCAAGCGATTACCTACCGGAGATCTGTCATGTCCGATCAACTACGCTTCATGCTGGTCGTCTCGCCGTTGATGGAAAACAGCCCCGCCTTCGACCGGGCCGCTGCCTTGGCTAAGGCTTCAGGTGCCGCCCTGCATATCGTGGCGTTCGATTATCTTGAAGGGCTGGCGACTGCCGCAATGGTCAACGAACAGGCGCTGGAGCAGATGCGACTGGGCTATGTCGAGCGCCATCGCCAGTGGCTCGAAGACCAGGCTCGCCCCTTGCGCAAGATCGGTGTGCACGTCACCACGGAAGTCGTCTGGGTCGAAAGGCCCTTGCAGGAGATCCTCATTCATCTCAAAGAACAGCCGATGGCCGTGTTGATCAAGGCCCTGGAGCACGAATCGTTGCTGTCACGCCTGATGTTTACGCCGTTGGACATCCACCTGCTACGTGAATGCCCGGTCCCCCTGCATTTTGTCAGTCATTTGCACAACGCTTTGCCGCGCAAGATCGTCGCCGCCGTTGACCCTTTTCATTCTGATGAGCAATACGAAGGCTTCAACGACAGAATTCTGCGTGAGGCCTCCAAACTGGCGAGCACCTGTAATGCAGAACTGGACGTGATCTACGCCCATGACCTTTCCAGTATCAGTGCGGACGAATTCGGTTTCAGCAATGGATCGGCGTTTTTCTCCTCGGGAAAAGCCAAGACGCTGTTCGAGGCGCAGGCTGATGCGTTTCGCGAACTTTCTGAGCGCAACGGTATCCCGCCGGAGCATCAGCACATGATCATGGGCAATCCGGCCAGGGTGCTTTCCAGTTACGCGCAGGCCTACGACATCGATGTGATTGTCATGGGACGCATTGGTCACCGCGGCATGGAGCGGTTGGTTGGCAGTACGGTGGAACATGTGCTGTACAAGTTGCCCTGTAGCGTGTGGGTGGTTTCGCCCGTTTAGTACCCAGCAAGGTGACAAGGCCAACGGTTATGCGATTGATCTCTGCTTGAACATCGTCAACACAATAAAGTCCGAGTTGAGCGTGCCCTCATTCGGTTGGTCGTCGATACTGCGCTCCGCGAGATGTATCGCTCGGGTGAGATTGAGCAGGCATACGACGAGCATTTAGAGGTGTCAGCAGCCCCCGCAGCATTGGTGGTAACCCAGACGCTGTATCAACAATTTTGCTCCGGAGAAGCATCATGAATGTCGACTGGCTCAACTTCACTCCTTGGTCATCCCTTGCAGGGGGCGCCTTGATTGGCCTGGCTGCCAGTCTATTCGTCGTCGCCAACGGACGTATCGCAGGTATCAGCGGTCTGATTGGCAGTCTTTTACAGCGCCGTAGCGAAGGCGCAATAGAGAAAGTGCTGTTTCTCCTGGGCCTGCTCATCGCGCCGCTGTTATGGGGACTGTTTGCCACCCTGCCCCAAATCGAGTTCCGGAGTGGCGGGCTCGGACTTACCGCTGCTGGCTTATTGGTGGGCATCGGCACCCGTTACGGCTCAGGTTGCACAAGTGGACATGGCGTGTGCGGCATATCGCGCCTTTCGCCGCGATCGATGGTCGCCACGGCGTGTTTCATGTTCAGTGGTTTCGCCACGGTGTTTGTCTTGCGTCATCTGCTGGGGGGTTGAACATGATCAAACTGAGTGCATTCATTGCCGGCTTACTGTTCGGCTTCGGCCTTCTTCTGGCAGGCATGGCCAATCCGGGAAAAGTGTTGGCTTTCCTGGATTTAGCCGGTGCTTGGGACCCTTCCTTGGCGCTGGTCATGGTCGGGGCCATTGGCATAGCCGTTGGCCCGCTAACCTGGGCGCGCCAACAATCCAGTTCGCTGCTGGGCAGGCCAATGCAGCTACCGATCAAGCGTGAGTTAGACCCGCGCTTGATTGGCGGGAGCCTGTTGTTCGGCATCGGCTGGGGAATAGCGGGCATCTGTCCTGGCCCCGCAGTGGCAATACTGCTGACAGGACACTGGCAAGTGATCGTGTTCATGTTGGCCATGCTGACCGGCATGTTGTTGTTTACTGCGCTGGAGACCTGACGTCAACACTCCAGCAATCCGTGACTGATCTGTTGCCGGTGGACGCCCCGAACTTAACTTTCGTTCGTTATTCTCGACGCTGAGAAAGAGCCAAGTAGTGGAGCCTGGCGACCTGATTGGAACTAGGCAAGCGGTAACCAGATGCAGACTTCGAATCCCTCCTGTCGACCTGTTGCAGGGGAAACCAATTTCATTCTCGCGTTGACCCCTTGCACGATGGTTTTAGTAATCGCCAACCCCAACCCTGAACCACTGATTTCACTTTGACCACGCACAAAGCGCTCTGTCAGGTGCTGCAATACCGACTGCGGCACCGTCGGGCCGCTATTGACCACCCGTAAATGTGCCTGTTCGGTGAGGCTGACTTCGATCGGTTGATCCACTGCGCCGTACTTCAGCGCATTCTCGATCAGGTTGCGCAACAGGATGCCAAAGGCGTCCGGATCAATGGTCGAGTACACGCTGGCCTGGTTTGGCAGCTGCAACTCAATGCGCCGACCGCTGCGTTGGTTCCACTCGTCCACCCCATGCGCCAGCAACGGAATCAGGTCCTGAGGCGTTTCGGACAACAGCCCGCCGCCCTCGGCCTTTGCCAGTTGCATGAGCTTTTCTGACAGCCGCGCGAGATCGCGCAAGGCGTTTTCGATCTTCGCCGCACGCACTCGCAACGGACCTTCGGGCGCCTCGTTGTGTAACCGCTGAACCTGCGCCAGGGTCGCGGCCAGTGGCGTGCGCAGTTCATGAGCGCTGTTGGCGGTGAAGCTACGTTCGGCCTCAAGTGCCTTGCGCAAGCGCTTCAGTAGGTGGTTGACCGCGTCGGCCAACGGATCGATTTCTGCCGGAAGACGTGCCACCTTGATCGGCGACAGATCACCCGCTCCCCGGGTCTCTACGGCACGACCGTAAGCCAACACGCTGCGCAGGCTGATACGCACGAACAACCAAGTGCCCAACAGGCTGATGGGAATCAGCGCCAACAACGGCAACAACAAGGCAAACAAGGCTTCCCGCGCAGCTTCTCGGCGATGATCCAGTGGCTCGGCGATTTCGATGAACAGCGTCTCGCGCAACGCACTGGCACCATACAAGCGGTACTTTTCAGAGGTGGAAAAACCTTCGGTTGGTCGTTGATTGAAGATCTTCGGGTTGGCGTCGTGGGACTGCATCAGGATCTTGCTTTTGGCATCGCGCACCAAGTACGTCAGGTACTCTTTGTGCATTTTCAGGGTAGCTACGTGTTGTGCCTCACGGGGCTCTTCCCGGTTGCTGATTTCCAATATGGCCAGAGGCAGGATGCGTTGTGCAGTCTCTTCCAGTGCACTGTCGAACGCCTCGTTCAACTCATGTTGCACCACCAGCCAGGCGCCGACCGTCGCCCCCAGCCACAGCAAGGTCATGCCCAGGGTCAATCCCAGGCCGAGACGTTTTTGCAGGCTTGAAGCCGGCTTCATGCGGACATCAACCGGTAACCCATGCCGCGCACGGTTTCAATCAGGTCACGTCCCAGTTTTTTACGCAGGCGACTGATGTAGACCTCAATGGTGTTGCTCTCGATTTCGGCGCCGAAGGCATACAACCGTTCTTCGAGTTGCGACTTCGACAGCAGTGCGCCGGGACGCTGTACAAACGCTTCGAACAGCGCCCACTCGCGGGCCGTCAGGTCCACGGTGGCGCCGGCACGCTGTACCGTGCGAGCGCTCATGTCGACCCGCAAATCACCGAGTTTGATCTGCGGATTGGGGTTGCCGCTATAGCGCCGGGCCACCGCTGCCACACGGGCCGAGAGCTCAAACAGGTCGAACGGTTTGACCAGGTAGTCGTCGGCGCCAGCGTTGAGGCCAGCGATGCGTTCGGAAATCTGATCCTGGGCGGTCAGGATAATCACCGGTGTCACGTCCCCTGCCGAGCGTTGCTGACGCAAAAAGTCCAGCCCGCGACCGTCCGGGAGCATCAGGTCCAGCAGGATCAGGTCGTAAGGCGTGGTGCGGACGCTGTTGCGCGCGTGGTCCAGGCGCTGCACCCAATCGACGGCGTGGCCGTCATCGGCAATCTGCTCGCGCACCGCTTCCCCCAAGCCTGGAGCGTCCTCGACCAATAAAACCCGCATCTGGAACCTCCTGTGATGGTTGTCGTGCAGCACCTTAATCGCCTTACCTGACGTGAATCTGAAGATTCAGCTGGTTGTCAGGAATGCATCTTAGGGTATGCCACAGACGCCGACCTCGGCAGGAGACAGATCATGAAATCAGGTTTTATTGTCAATGCCACGCTGTTGAGCCTGCTGCTCAGCGGTTACGCCCTGGCCGGTGACGACTGCAGCGACCCGGTGAGCGACTGGCAACCGCGCGAAACCTTGCGCCAGCAGGTAGAGCGGCAATACGGCTGGAGCGTGCAGCACATCAAAGTCGATGACGGTTGTTACGAGCTCAAGGGCCTGGACCGCAAAGGCAATGCCATCGAAGCCAGCTACTCACCGGCATCGCTGCGCCTGCACACACTCGAGATCCATTTCCGCGACGACGACGATGCCAGGGATTACCTCGGCAGCCCGCTCGCCGAATGACACCTCACCTGTCGATGAGTTTTTCCTGCGCTTCAGGTTGCTGTCAGCAAGCAGGTCCAGGCTCTCGATCTAACGATCAAAAGGACGCCTTCATGAACAAGATCATCGCAGCAACCTGTCTCGTCGGTGCCATTGCCCTGCCGGGGCTGGCCCAGGCCCGTGAAGTGACCTTGACCACGCAGCTCAAGGACTACAGCGGCAATGATGCCTACCTGGCGATCTACGTCACCGACACCAATGGCCAATACCAGAAAACCCTCTGGGTGGCCGGCAAGAAGGCCAAATATTACAAACACCTGGGCGACTGGGCCCGTGGCAGCGGGATGAACCCGAGCGAGTTTGACGGGGTCAGCGGCGCCAGTGTCGGCAGTGGGCGCACGCTCAAAGTCAGCGTCGAACTGGCAGACACCCTGATTGATGCCGGGTATCAGATCCGCATCGACAGCGCCGTCGAGGACAAACGTGACGCCCGCGGCGATGTCAGCGTACCCCTGACGTCCAGGGACTCAGGCAAGCCGGCGACCGGCAGTGCCTACGTCGACTCCTTTACTTACGATCTGTAGCACCCGCCATCTCTGGAGGCTGAACATGCTTCGTCAGTTCCATTCCCTTCCTGGCCTGATCGCCGCCCTGTTGGTCATGGTGTTAGCCGTCAGCGGCGCGATCCTGTCTGTGGACCCGGCGCTGGAACGCCTGCACAGCACGTCCACTTCTGCCGGACAACTCAACGTCGGCCAACTGGCCGGACGCGTTGCCAGCCACTTTCCGGGCGTGGAGCAGATCCAGCGCTCAGCGTCCGGCACGGTGATCGTCTACTACAACCAGAACGGCCAGGCCGGGGCGGAAAAAGTCGACCCACTGACCGGCCAAGGCCTCGCCCCTTACGAGCCATCCGCGTTCTCCCGCTGGATGAAAGGCCTGCACCGCTCGCTGTTCCTTGGCACGCCGGGCCATGGGGTATCAGGGGTCGGCGCGCTGTTCATGCTGATGCTGTCGGTGTCCGGCGCACTATTGCTGGCTCGGCGCCTGGGTGGCTGGCGCAACCTGCTGCGGCCACTGCGGGGCACCTTCAGCCAGCGCTGGCATGCTGAAGTCGGGCGACTGGCATCGCTCGGGCTGCTGCTGTCGGCATTGAGCGGGCTCTACATGTGCGCCACCACCTTTGGTTTTATCGCCGACGGCAGTCAGAGAGAACCCGCCTTCCCCGCCCACGTCAGCGCCGGCCCGGCCTTGCCGGTGGCGAAGCTGCAAGCCTTGCAGGCCACCGACCTGAACGACCTGCGCGAGCTGGTCTACCCCAGTCCCGGTAACCCGAAGAACGTGTTTTCCCTGCGCACGGCCCAGGGCGACGGCTACGTGGATCAGGCCAGCGGCGCCTTGTTGTCCTATCAAGTCCACGACTCGATGCACAACCTCTACGAATGGATCTATCAGCTGCACACCGGCGAAGGCCTCTGGTGGCTGGGCCTGACGCTTGGGCTCTGCGCCCTCTGCGTGCCGTTGATGAGCGTGACCGGCATCCTGTTGTGGTGGCGCCGCCGCAAGGCTGGCCCGAACATCCGCCACAATAGCCCTGCCCACTCCGCCGACAGCGTGATTCTGGTGGGCAGTGAACACAACAGCACCTGGGGTTTTGCCAAAACCTTGCACGACGCCTTGCACCAGAGTGGCCATCAGGTGCACAGCGCGGCGATGAATGAATGGGTGGGCGATTACCGCAATGCCCAACGGGTGTTCATCCTCACCGCGACCCACGGTGACGGCGATGCGCCGGCCTCGGCTTCGCAGTTCCTGGCGCGGCTGGCCAAAACCGGCCTCAAGCCCGGCCTGCCCTTTGCGGTGCTGGGCCTGGGCGAGCGCCAGTTTGCGCAGTTCTGTCAGTACGCTCATCAAGTGCAGGACGCAATGTTGCAGGCCGGTGGCTCGCCATTGCTGAAGCTGGAAACCGTCAACCGCCAGTCCCCTCAGGAGTTTGCGCGCTGGGGCCACGCGTTGGGCGACGTGTTGGGGCAGGAGCTGGCGCTGGTTCACACCCCGCAGCAGCCGCGTACCCATCAATTGGAGCTGACAGAGCGGATTGCCTATGGCGAACAGGTGAATGCACCGACCCACGTCCTGCGCTTCAAAGCCTGCGGCGAACTGCCGGGCTTTCTGGCCGGCGACCTGGTCGGGATTCTGCCCCCGGGCAGCCCGATACCGCGCTTCTACTCGCTGGCCAGCGGTTTCCAGGACGGCGTGCTGGAGATCTGTGTGCGTAAACACAACGGTGGCATGTGCTCGGAATTCCTTCATGGCCTGAACATCGGCGCGCAGATCGAAGCCTTCATCCAGCCCAATCCGCAATTTCGTCCGGCATCGGGCACACACCCGGTGATCCTGATCGGCGCCGGTACCGGCATCGGTCCTCTGGCCGGTTTTATCCGCAACAACAAGGCCCGACACCCGATGCACTTGTATTGGGGCGGGCGCAACCCGGCCTCGGACTTTCTCTACGAACCGGAGCTCAACCAATACTTGTCAGACCGCCGCCTCACCGCATTGCGCGCCGCCTTCTCTCAGGTTCAGGACCGCTGCTACGTGCAAGACCGGCTGATCAGCGATGCCCTGGCCTTGCGCCGGCTGATGGAAAAAGGTGCCCAGGTGCTGGTGTGTGGCAGTCGCGAAATGGCCAAAGGCGTGATGCAGGCCCTTGATGAAGTGTTGGCGCCTCTCAACCTGAGTGTGCTGACCCTCAAGGCACAAGGACGCTACCGTGAAGATGTCTACTGAGTTGCAGCGCTATAGCCTGAACGGCGAAACCATGGGCACCCGCTACACCGCCCTGTTTTATGCCGGGGCCGGGATCGATACCGACGAAGTTGGCCAGCGCCTGGCCTGCGCCGTGGCCCGGGTGGACCAGCAAATGTCCACCTGGAAACCCGACTCGGACCTCAACCGCCTCAATGCCGCCCCCGAGCAGGAATGGGTGTCGGTGCCCAAGGAACTGGCCACGGTGCTGTCTGCTGCATTGCGCGTCAGTCTGCAATCCGGCGGCGCCTTCGACATCGCTGTCGGTGACCTGGTGAACGCCTGGGGCTTCGGCCCAGGGGAGCAGACGGTCACAGAGCAGGCGATCGGCACGATTGCGCCACGCACCCGGCTGTTAGCCAGCGCCGCATTGGTGATTGAGCCGCAACGCAATCAGGTGCACAAGCGCGTGCCGCTGAACCTTGATTTGAGTGGCATCGCCAAAGGTTTTGGCGTGGATGAACTGGCCCGTTGCCTGGAGGGTTTGGGCATCACCCGCTACCTGGTCGGTATCGATGGCGAGATGCGCGCCCGGGGCGTCAAACCTGACGGCCAGTGCTGGGCTGTGGCCCTGGAAAAGCCCAACCGGGGCGTGCGTGAAGTCATGGGCGTGATGGAACTCAGCGATGCCGCAATCGCGACCTCCGGGGACTATCGACACTGGGTCGACGTGGCCGGTCAGTCCTATGCTCACACCATGAACCCGGCCACCGGCTCGCCGCTGTGCAACCCGCTCGCCGCCGTCACCGTGGTGGCGGCCTCGTGCATGCTCGCCGATGCCTGGGCCACGGCGCTAATGGTCCTGGGCGAAACCGAGGGCCCACGTCTGGCTCAGGAGCGCGGGATGGACGCGTTGTTCGTGCTGCGCGCGGGTGAACAATTCAAAGAAATATCCATTGTCGGCGGCCAGTTGCAGGCGCAAATTGAAACCCGCTGACGCCGATTGCCGGCCCGCTCGGAACCCGTCCGATGTGAACCGCCTGATGACAGGGAGTCCCGTTAAACAATGAAATTCATGCACAGGCATACCGAGGCACACAGAAGCGATCGTATCGGCTGGCTGCGCGCCGCTGTCCTGGGTGCCAACGATGGGATTGTCTCTACCGCCAGCCTGCTGATCGGCGTCGCTGCCGCCAACGCCAGCCATGCCACGTTGCTGATCACCGCAATGGCGGGACTGATGGCCGGGGCCATGTCCATGGCCGCTGGCGAGTACATTTCCGTACACTCCCAGGCCGATACCGAGCGGGCCGATCTGTCCCGCGAACGGGCAGAACTGACAAGCGACCCGAAAGCCGAACACCTTGAGCTTGCGAATATCTATATGCATCGCGGCGTGTCACCTGAACTGGCGCATCAGGTGGCCGATCAATTGATGGCCCACGACGCGCTGGGCTCTCACGCCCGGGACGAACTGGGCATCAGCGCCACCCTCACCGCCAAACCCTTGCAGGCCGCCCTGGCCTCGGCCGCCAGTTTTGTGGTGGGCGCCGCATTGCCTCTAGCGGTGACGCTTGTTGCACCGGAGCACAGCGTGGTGCCCTGGATATCGGGCATGTCATTGGTGTTTCTCGGGATGTTGGGTGCCATTGCTGCCAGGGCCGGCGGGGCCAAGGTCATGACCGGAGCCTGGCGGGTGACCCTCTGGGGTGCGCTGGCCATGGGCATCACAGCGCTGGTGGGATCGCTGTTCGGAGCGGTGGTTTAGTAAGGCGTACGCTCTCGAAACGCAAACGGGGGGCTCGGAGGTTGTTGGTTCTTGCCGCCACTGCGCTCATTGAAGTAGGCCGTGATCTCGCCAACAATGGCCAAGGCCACGCTCGCCAGGGTATCGCCCCTCAAATCCAACCCAATCGGATAATGAAACCCGGGGCGCCCAAAGAAACCCTTTGGCCGGAGTGCCCAGTTCAGAGATCGGTGGCGCACGACCACGCAATGGCATGTCATTTACTGGCCATGAATATCGCTACGCATAATCGTCAAGGGCAACAGCGTGAACAAAAAAACCGGTATCAGAGCCCAGCAGGCCGACCAGACCAAGGCTCGTATTCTCAAGGCCGCGGTCAAGGTCTTCACCCGTGATGGTTATGCGGGCGGGCGGATCGAACAGATTTCCAGTGAAGCCGAGTCCAATGACCGGATGATCTATTACTATTTCGGCAGCAAGGAAAACCTCTTTGTACGGGTGCTTGAGCACACTTATGAAGCATTCAACCAGGCCGAAAGCATGCTACGCCCGGACCTTTCGAACCCCGTGCAGGCCCTGCGTGATCGGGTAGCATTCGTCTGGCATTACTACGTAAAGCATCCGGAATTCGTCGCTATCCTCAATATCGAAAACCTGCACGAGGGCACGCACGCCAGGCAGTCCAGTGAGCTTCGTCGCTTGTCCGGCACCACGCTGGGCGTGATCACACCGATCATCGAAGCGGGTCAGCGACAAGGGGTGTTTCGCCAGGACATCGACATCAATCACGTCTACTTGATGATCGCCTCACTCTGCTACTTCTATAACTCCAACCGGCACACCCTCACCTCATTTCTGGGTCAAGACCTGGCGGATCAAGGCCAGCAGCAGGACTGGCTGGCGTTCATCAGCGATCTGGTGGTGCGCAGCGTGCTGACACTGCCTGCGTCTCAGTGACTCTCTGATCAATGAGTTCCGGGATTGGCCCGCAAGTGCGCGACCTTCTGCTCCAGCCCTTGCCACGCAGGTTCAGCTGAGGCGAAGCGATTGCGCAGATAGGCCGTCAGTTCGGCGATCTGCCTGTTGGACAGGCTGTCCTTGAAGCCTGGCATATAACCAAGGTCCGGCGTCGCCGGGTTGGAGATGCCTTGCAAAATGACCTTCAGCAGGTTGTCTGGCAGCGTACTGTGAAGGTTGGTATTAGGCGCCAACGAGGGACTGACACCAAACAGTTTCGGCCCAAGACCATCGGCGTGACAGCCTTGGCAGGAACCTTCAAACACCCGCCGACCATTGCTCAACGACACCTCTGTGATGCTGGGTTGCGCTACGGTTTGTGTGCTTGAGCGAGCCTGTGCTTGCGCCGTGCCATCGAGCGACGCGAGGTACACCGCCATCGCCCGTATGTCTGCTTTGGGCAGCTTCGCCAATTCACTCACCACTGGCCCCATGGGTCCCGCCGCGACACCGTGGGCATCGGAATAACCACTGCTCAGGTAGGTGAACAATTGATCTTCAGTCCACGGCGTAGGCGACCTGGATAAGCCATTGAGCGCAGGAGTTTCCCAGCCATCGACCATGCCGCCCGCCAGGAAATTTTTACCGCCCTTCTCCGCCCCCATCAGGTTGCGCGGTGAATGACAGGCCGCGCAGTGACCCAGCCCATTGACCAGGTAGGCGCCGCGATTCCACTGCTCGCTGCGTTGCGGCTGCACCTGGATTTCACCCTTGCGCAGGAACAACGCGTTCCAACCCGCCATCAGCGGCCGCATATTGAATGGGAACTGCATATCGTTGACCTTGGCTGGCTGGCTCACCGGGATCTGTGACATCAGGTACGCGTACAGCGCCTGCATATCGGCGTCGTTGATATTTCGGAAAGCAGTGTAAGGAAATGCCGGATACAGATTCTTGCCATCGCGACTGATGCCATCGCGCATGGCCCGCTCGAACGCGGGATAGGACCAACTGCCAATCCCGGTTGTCGGGTCAGGTGTGATGTTGCTGCTGTACAGCGTTCCGAAAGGCGTCTGCATGGCCAACCCGCCCGCATTGGTCGCGCCGCCTGGCGCTGTGTGGCACACCGCGCAATCGCCGACTGCCGCCAGCAAACGCCCTCGCTCCAGTGTTGCCGCAGACCAGGTGCCCGCGCTGGGTGGCGTGATCGGTGCGATTTCCGCACGCCAGGGCAAAGCCGTGGCAGCCACGCCAAGTAGCGCGCCGAACGCTGCGAACAATGAGCCAAACAACCATTTCGAGCGCTTGGCCTTTGGCGAATCAGGGGGATTGGCATTCGCTTCGTCCGCCGAGCCTTTGAGCGCGGCCAGCACACGCTCAGCGGTGATCGGTAGTTCACGAAAGCGAATCCCGGTGGCGTCGTAAATCGCATTGGCTATCGCTGCCGCGCTCGGCACTGCCGCCGACTCACCCGCCCCCATGGGTGCTTCGTTCTGGCGCGGCATCATCAGCACATCGATTTGCGGCACCTGGGGGAATGTCAGGATCGGGTAACCGCCCCATTCCTTGCTGGCAACGGCGGACTCTTCAAAGGTCACACGCTCCTTGAGCACGCGACTGGTGGACTGAATCACATTGCCGTGAATCTGATGCTGCACGCCGGCCGGGTTGATCATCATGCCGGCGTCATGACCGATCACGACCCGGGTAACTGACACTTCGCCGCTGCGCTTGTCCACCGCCACGTCCGCGACCCACGCAGCCCACGCAGCGCCAAAACCTGGAAATTTGCTGTGAATGTAACGGGCATAGGCAAAACCACGGCCGCGCAGGATGTTGTCTTGTTCCGGGATTTGCATCGGCTGCGTACGCGGCGTCCATTCGGCGCGGGCAGCCGTGGCCTTGACCAGATCCGAGGCGCGCTCATCATTCAGATAACGCAAACGGTACTCGACGGGGTCGACACCCACGGCAAAGGCCAATTCATCGATATACGACTCATGGGCGAACGTATTGGGCAGCGCCGACACGCCGCGCATCCACGAAGCCCGGACAATGGGTGCCATGTCATTTACGCTCACGCGCATGTGTTCAAAATCATACGGAGGGATCGAAGTGCGGTCGCCCATTTCGAACATCGCCGCTACCGGTTCGACACGCCCTGTCAGCAGCAGTGCCAGGGTCGGTGCACCATTGGACGGGTAGCTGGTCTGGAAATCGTAACCGGCCACACCACCATCGGCATTGATGCCGCCATCGACTTCCATCAGTTGCGCCGTGCCCTTGGGTTCCCAGACATGCTCCTGCTCGCGGGTCAGTTGCACCCGTACCGGCAGGCCGACGGCTCGGGACAGCAACACCGCATCGGCGCACACGTCGTCGGCGCAATTACGCCCGTAACAACCTGCCGCCTCCATGCGGATGATCTCGATCCGCTCTTCCGGATACTCCAGCAGCCATGCCAGGTCAGCGCGCAGCAAGTGCGGGTTTTGCGTGCCGGACCAGACGCGAATGCCGCCCTCTTGATAGTCCGCCAGCCCGCAGGAAGGACCGATGGAGGCGTGAAGCTGATACGGCCACAGGTAGGTGCGGGCCATGCGCTCGCTGGCCTGCTCCAAGGCTTGATCAACATTGCCCTTGTCCAGCACGACGCGCTGCACCCTGGGGTTGTCGCGAATGGCCTGCGCGATGTCATCCATGTTCGGCAATTTGTGGTTCCAGGCTTTCCAGGTGACCTTCAGTGCCTGGGCGGCTTTCGCGGCCTGCTCTTCACGCAGGGCGACCACGCCGACAAAATCGCGAATCACCACCACCCGGACGATGCCGGGAATGTGCGCGATGGAGGACTCGTCCACCTCCAGCAGGCTGTTACCGACGAAATCACCGCTGTCGAGCCCGGCGTAAGGTGGGCGAATCACCCGGCCATGCAGCATGTCCGGCAGCCGCATGTCATGCACGTAGGTCAGCTCACCGGTGGCTTTGCCCGGAATGTCCACCCGCGCTGCGCCCTTGCCCACCAGCCGATAATCTTCCAGACGCTTGAGCGGCGCATCGCCGGAAATCGTCAACTGGTCACGCTCGCCCTCCACCAGTTCGGCAAACGTGAGCTGACGACCGTCTTCGCTGCTGACTACCCCGCTGTTTATCCGTAAGGTGTCAGCTGCAACGGCAAAACACCGGGCCGCCCGTGCCAGCAAAAATCGCCGGGCTTCAGCCGCGGCGTTACGCAAGGGGATGGCCGAAATCTGGATGGTCGCACTGGCGATGGTTGCGCCCTGGTTCGGCGCGCTGTCGGTATCGCCAAGGACCATACAGACTTGATCAAGCGCCAGGTCCAGCTCTTCAGCGACGATTTGTGCCAGCGAAGTACGGATACCGGTGCCCAGGTCCACGTGGCCGTTGAACCCATAGACCTTGCCGTCGTCGTTGACCGCAATGAACAACGCCAGCTCCTGGGGTTTGATCACGGGTACACCACCTTTGGCGACGGGGCCGGACGGTGGCTGGATCTGATCGACGATCAACAAGACGCCGGACTTGGCCAACAGCTGAGCACGGGTGAGCGTTGCATGGGTCATGGTCATCAATCCGTTCAAGACTTTTGACGGGCGGCACGCAGTACCGCACGAAGAATTTCGATATGGGTGCCACAGCGGCAGAGATTGGCCGACAGTTCGTTGCGAATCTGTGCCTCGCTGGGGTGCGGGGTGCGATCGAGCAGGGCCTTGGCGGTCATGATCATGCCGTTCATGCAGTAGCCACACTGCGCCGCCTGCTCCTCAATGAAGGCCTGCTGCACCGGGTGCGGATGCTCTCGGCTGCCAATGCCTTCGAGGGTGGTGATTTCCCGACCCTCGGCGCCGGACAACGGGAACACACAAGCCCGCGCCGCAACACCATCGATGATCACCGTGCAGGCGCCGCACTCGCCCAGGCCACAACCGTATTTCGGGCCGTTGAGCTGTAAATCATTGCGCAGCACCAGCAACAGCGGCGTGTCAGCCATGGCACAGACCGTAGTGGTCTGGCCATTGACGTGAAGCGTCACGGTCTTTTCCGGCGCCAGTGCTTGCTCACTCATGTCGCACTCTCCAGGTGTTACCGCTCGCTCTCTTGATGAGGTGCGGCTTTTTATTAAGTAATCACTACATGAAAAAGGCGTGACCGGTACCACATGCGCAGGCTGCACAGATCCTGCGCAGTGCCATGCGGGTTCTAGAGCTCGATGAGGGGGATGGCTACCCGACTCCTCACGTTACCCCTGACTACAATTTTTAATGAAGTATCCACTTCATGAATCAGACGCAAAAAGAATGCCAGGGGCGGTTTCTTACTCGTCAATCGTCGGCGTCATCGATCATCTTGCGCAGCAGATACAGGATCGCGACGCGCTCGGCCGGGTTGAGGTTACCCATGGTCAGTTCGCTGACGCGGGCAGCATGAGGCACGGTGTCACGCACTAATTGATGGCCACTGTCGGACAGGCCAACGATGACTTTGCGCCGATCCTGGGGGTCTGGTTCCAGGGTGATCAGGTCGCGCGCCTTGAGCCGCTCGACGATGCCTCGAATGGTTGCCTGGTCCACCGCAGTGGCCTTGACCAGCTCGGTCAATGAGCTAGGTCCGGCATCACGCACGGCGCACAGCGTGATGAACTGCACAGCGGTCAGCTGCGAATCGTCGACGTTCTGCTGAAAGATCGCCATGTTGCGCTGGTAAGCCTTGCGCAGCAAATGACCGACCTGCTCGGAAAAGGCATAGGGAACGGTTGTCTGTGGGGTGTTGTCTGTCGTATCCGGCACGGCGGGCTCTATCAAAAAAAAGTGAGTGGCGTTTACATTAACCTGCGAGGGGGATCAAGGTAACTCAATCGTGGTGAGTCACTGTCCCGTACCCCCCTCTTTTATATCACTGCGCGATAGAGGCCTGCGGCGCTACCACATCACCGCCCAGGACCACCGCCTGATCATCTAGGTAGATATCGCAATGGCGTAGCGGGATGTCCAGGTGGCACGGGGTTTTTCGGGTACCGCCCACCTCGGTATTGGGCCCGGTGGAGAACAGGAAGTTTCCATAAAACGCCCGGGCATCCATGCACATGCCGTCGTTTTTGTCATGCAAGCCCATGGCGGTCCACTGCGCACGCGGCTGCAAACCCCACCCGATATGGGAAATGCCGTACACCTCGGGGTCGTTGAAGTACTTCATGTAATCGCGCAGGTATTCGGCCTCGAAGCCACCATGGATCGAGGTAATGAAACCCTTTTCGATTTCCAGGGTGATCTTCTCTCGCGAGTAATTCTTGAACGGCAACAGGATATCGCCGACGTCGATCACCAGTACGCCCTCGGCGGTTTCCTCGTTTGGCCAGGAGAATAGAAAACCGCTGGGCCAGTGATCCCAACGCCCCGGCTCATCGGCAAAACCGTACTCGGTGACCGCAGGGTATTGCCCGAGCAATGCCTTGAAATCACTGCCGGCCCTGGACTTCACGTGGATCGAGCGCGCCTGCTTCAGCAGCTTCTCGGCCGCCATCACCCGCTCTTTGTCCGCCAGCGTAGGCAGCATCCGCGCCAGCACTTCCGGTGGTTCGACCGCCAGCAGTATGCGCGTCCCGGTCTTGAGGATCTGCTCCTGCTCCGGCGAGTGCAGCAACATCATGGTGTCGACCACGAGGTCCGCCGCTTCCAGCGCCCGTTGCGCGGCGATATTGCCGGTCAGCGCGGTGTCGCCGCAGTAAGCGGTCATGTCATTGCCCATGGCCATAGGGTGATTGAATGACGGCAACTCGACCGCGTAGACCTTGGCCCCAAGACGCTGTGCGGCGTCCATGGCCGCCCGCACGGTACGCGAGTCGGAGTAGTGGCTTTTCAGTACCGCGACGCTTTGAGTCGAGTCCACTTTCGACAGTTTCAACACGTGTTCAAACATCTGGGTCAGTTCGCAATCGCTTACCGGCATTTTTTGTCTTCCTCTTAACCTGTTGAGTTCGTTCGACGCCTCGCACCCTGTGCACCAAAGCAAGGCAGCGGGCTTGGCAACTGCACGAATTTGAAGTGTATACGCTATTTAATGACAATAGCACAGCAAATTAACGAACGTCTCAAGAGAAGGAATGAAACGTTACAAAGCGACACACCACCACTATTTATTGGTTACTACGCGTTACGCGCATCGTTTATCGTTGATTTTTTATTTTTCAATCGGCCTCTTCCATTCGAAAAACAATAGCGTATACACTCCAATTCGCGGCGAGACGACAACCCGATCTCACCAGCCAAATATTCAAATCGAAGGAAAAGCCCCATGCGAAACAAACAAAAAATCGCAATCGTCGGCGCCGGTCTAGGTGGCGCTGCTGCTGCCACGCTGTTGCAGAAAGCCGGGTTCGAGGTCGATGTTTATGAACAGGCGCCAGAGTTTTCCCGTATTGGTGCGGGTATCCACATGGGCCCCAACATCATGAAAATCTTCCGCCGCATGGGCATTGAACAGAAGCTGAGCGACATGGGTTCGCACCCCGACTTCTGGTTCAGCCGCGACGGTGCCAGCGGTGACTATCTGTCCCGCATCCCCCTGGGTGAATTCGCTCGCAAGGAATACGGCGCGGCTTACATCACCGTGCACCGCGGGGACCTGCATGCACTGCAAATGTCGACCATTGCGCCGGGCACTGTGCACTTCAACAAGCGCCTGACCGGGATCGAGGAAACCGATGAACTGGTGCGCCTGCACTTCGGCGACGGCAGCACCACAGAGGTGGATATTGTCATCGGTGCCGATGGCATCAACTCCAGAATTCGCGAAGAGTTGCTCGGCGCGGAAAGACCGCTGTACAGCGGCTGGGTTGCCCACCGCGCCTTGATTCGCGGCGAGGTGCTGGCCAAGTACAACATGGACTTTGAAAACTGCGTGAAGTGGTGGAGCGAAGATCGTCACATGATGGTCTACCACACCACCAGCAAGCGCGATGAGTACTACTACGTCACCGGCGTACCGCACCCGGCCTGGGACTTCCAGGGCAGCTTTGTCGATAGCAGCCGCGACGAAATGTACGACGCATTCCAGGGCTATCACCCCACCGTTCAAGCGTTGATCGAATCCAGTGAAAGCGTGACCAAATGGCCGCTGCTCAATCGCAACCCGCTGCCGCTCTGGAGCCGAGGACGGATGGTGTTGCTGGGTGATGCCTGCCACCCGATGAAACCGCACATGGCGCAAGGCGCGGGCATGGCTATCGAAGATGCCGCCATGTTGACCCGCTGCCTGCAGGAAACCGGGCTCACCGATTACCGAACCGCGTTCAAGCTATACGAAGCCAACCGCAAGGACCGCGCCTCGCGAGTACAGGCGGTGTCCAATGCCAACACCTGGCTGCGCACACAGGAAGATCCGGCCTGGGTCTACGGTTATGACCTCTACGGCCACCCACTGAAATCGGAAGTGGCCGCATGAGCACCTTCATTCAGGGCGGCAACGTTCAAGCCAATGGTATCCGCCAGCACTACCTGCGTTACGGCGGTCAGGGCAGCACCGGCAAACCGATAGTGTTGCTGATTCCCGGCATCACCAGCCCGGCGATCACCTGGGGGTTTGTCGCCGAGCGCCTGGGCCAGTATTTCGATACCTACGTACTCGACGCTCGTGGCCGCGGCCTGTCCTCCACCGGACCGGAACTGGATTACGGCACCGACGCCTGCGCCGATGACATCGGCGCATTCGCCAAGGCCATGGGCATCAATGCCTATCACCTGATGGGCCACTCCATGGGCGCGCGCTTTGCCGTGCGTAGCGCCGTACGCAATCCAGAAGGCCTGCAAAGCCTGGTACTGATCGATCCACCCGTCTCCGGCCCCGGCCGGAGCGCGTACCCGAGCAAGCTGTCGTGGTACGTGGACTCGATCCGCCAATCACTGAGCGGGATGGACGCCAACGCCATGCGCGCCTTCTGCCCGACCTGGACCGAGGAGCAACTGCAAGTCCGCGCCGAGTGGCTGCACACCTGCTACGCACCTGCCATCGTCCGCGCCTTCAACGATTTCCATGACGTGGACTTTCATCAGGATCTGCCGCACCTGCCTGTCCCTGCCCTGCTGATCGTTGCCGGTCGCGGCGGCGTAATCCAGGCCGGGGACGAAGCGGAAATTCGCGACCTGCAACCCGCGATCCAGATTGCTCACGTTGAAAACGCCGGGCACATGATTCCGTGGGATGACCTCGAAGGTTTTTTCGCGGCTTTCGGCGATTTCCTCGGCCAACCCCTGACCTGAATTCAACGCACGTTGCAAAGGAGATAGCTTGTGATCAAGCCTTATCGTATCGGCCAGATTGTGCCGAGCTCCAACACCACCATGGAAACCGAGATCCCGGCGATGCTGGCAGCACGCCAATTGATCCGCCCCGAACGTTTCACCTTTCACTCCAGCCGCATGCGCATGAAGCAGGTGCGCAAGGAAGAGCTGGCGGCGATGGATGGCGAATCCGATCGCTGCGCGGTCGAGCTGTCTGACGCCAAGGTCGACGTGCTGGGTTATGCCTGCCTGGTGGCAATCATGGCCATGGGCCTGGGCTACCATCGCCAGTCCGAGAAACGCCTGCGCCAGGCCACCGCCGACAACGACGGTAACGCACCGGTCATCACCAGTGCTGGCGCCTTGATCGATGGCTTGAAAGTAATGGGCGCCAAACGCATTGCCATTGTCGCGCCGTACATGAAGCCGCTGACCGAGCTGGTGGTGGATTACATTCGCGAAGAAGGTTTCGAGGTGGTGGACTGGCGCGCCCTGGAAATTCCCGACAACCTGGCCGTCGCCCGCCACGACCCGGCCAACCTGCCCGCCATTGTGCGCGACATGAACCTTGAAGGCGTGGATGTGATCGTCCTGTCGGCCTGCGTGCAGATGCAATCGCTGGGAGTGGTCTCACAAGTCGAGGCCGAAACCGGCAAACCGGTACTCACCGCCGCCATCGCCACCACCTACGCCATGCTCAAGGCACTGGACCTGGAGCCTATCGTTCCGGGTGCTGGCGCGCTGCTGTCCGGTGCTTATAAATAGGAGCCTGTCATGAGCCAAGAACAAAGTGCCGACGCCAACTATCAGGGCGTGTGGGGCCAGCGCATCGGCTTTGGCAATAAGCCTGCGCTGTTGATGATCGATTTCATGCAGGGCTATACCCAAGAAGGCGCACCGCTGTACGCGCCAGGCGTGGTCAGCGCTGTAGCCGAGAGCGTCGAACTATTGGCCTGCGCCCGCCAGCATGAAATCCTGGTAGTGCATACAAACATTCGCTACCACCCAGGGCATTTTGCCGACGGCGGCATGTGGGTCAAAAAAGCACCCGTCATGAAAGACATGGTCGAGGGCAACCCACTGGCTGCTTTCTGCGAGCCAGTGCTGCCCAACCCCGATGAAGTGGTACTCAGCAAGCAGTACGCCAGCTCGTTTTTCGGTACCAGCCTGGCGTCGATGTTGCGCGCCCAAGGCATCGACACAGTGGTACTGGCCGGCTGCTCGACCAGTGGCTGTATTCGTGCGACCGCGGTGGATGCCGTGCAGCACGGATTCCGGACCATCGTTGTTCGCGAATGCGTCGGCGATCGACACCCCGCACCACACGAAGCCAACCTGTTCGACATTGATAGCAAATATGGCGACGTGGTGAGTAAACAGGAGGCCATGACGCAGTTCAGAAAATGAGAGGGCCATTGGTTTTCCCGGGCTAATACAGTGCCCTCCCGGGCAAGCCTGCAACCTCTACAGATTCACGGTTTTACCGAATAACCGGCAGAAATGGATATCTGCCGTAGAACCAGGCCGTAGAGCACTGGTCGCCAAATACTGAGCAAGGGTCGACATCAAACCCTGCCCAGTCTTCTGACACTGCCTTTGGAAGCCGCCGACCGGTGCTACCAAAGCATTGATCCGCGGCTAAACAACAATCACAAAGTCACCGCCAGGAGACACCCATGCCCTCTGCAAATGTAGGTACACCCACTGCGACCACCGTCGCAGACCCAGTCCAGGCGCTTTACCGCAAGATCACCTGGAAGCTTATTCCCTTCCTCTGCTTCTGCTATCTGGCCTCCTATCTGGACCGGATCAACGTCGGCTTCGCCAAACTGCAAATGCTCGAGCATCTGCAGTTCAGCGAAACGGCTTTCGGCCTGGGCGCCGGTCTGTTTTTCGTCGGCTATATCATTTTCGAGGTTCCGAGCAATCTGGTCCTGGAAAAAGTCGGGGCGAAGATCTGGATCGCCCGCATCATGATCACCTGGGGGCTGCTCTCGGCCTGCACCATGCTCGTCACTTCCACCACGCAGTTCTACTTCCTGCGCTTCCTGCTCGGCGCCGCCGAAGCGGGCTTTCTGCCGGGGGTGCTGTATTACCTGACCACCTGGTTCCCGACCTATCGCCGCGGCCGCATCATCGCCTTGTTCATGATCGGCCTGCCGTTGTCCAGCGTGCTCGGCGGCCCGCTGTCCGGCTGGATCATGGGGCATTTCGATAACGCTGGCGGCCTGCGCGGCTGGCAGTGGCTGTTCCTCCTCGAAGCGATACCCAGCGTATTGCTCGGTGTGCTGACCTTCTGGGCCTTGCCGAACAACTACCGCCAGGCCAAATGGCTCAACGATGACGAGAAAAACCTGCTGGAACAGGAACTGCGCGCCGACGACGCCGACTCCTCCGGCAGCAAGCACAGCTTTCGCGACGGTTTCTTCAACCTGAAGGTGTGGATGCTCGGCGGCATCGACTTCTCGATCCTGCTCAGCGCCTATGCCATGGGGTTCTGGATGCCGACCTTCATCCGCAACGCAGGCGTCGTCGATACCTTTCACATCGGCGTGCTCACCGCGCTGCCGAGCATCGCCGCGTTGCTGGGCATGCTGTTGATCGGCGCCAGCTCCGACAAACACCGCGAACGCCGCTGGCACATCATCGTACCCTTTCTGGTGGGCGCGGCAGCCATGGCCAGTGCGCCCTTCTTTGTCCACAACGTGGTGGCGACCGTGGCGCTGTTCGCTATTGCGTCGGCGGCGATCATCGGCGCGGTGCCGGTGTTCTTCAGCCTGCCAGCAACCTTTCTCAAAGGCACCGCGGCGGCCACCGGCTTCGCCCTCGCCTGCTCGGTGGCGAACATTGCCGGGCTGGTCAGCAACTCGCTGATGGGCGTGGCCATCGACGTCACCGGCAGCAGCGCCGGCGCACTGTGGTTCTTCGCCGGCTGCCTGATTCTCAGCAGCTTCCTGGTGATCGCCCTGCCGGCCAAGCTGGTCAATCGCTAAGACACGTAAGCCAGGCGACTGCGTGTCCTGGCGCAAGTCGCAAGGGGGCCTCATACGGCTCCCTTGCGACTGATCCCTCCGACGTGGAGCAGATCGAGCCCGGGCCGCGAGCCGCCGGCCAACCCCATGTTCAAGCCCTCCATGCGGACAAGCCTCGGCTTCGTCTGACGGGAGGCGCTATGCCCTGATTCCGGAGTATCAACAGCATGCACACTCCAGCACTGCGCAAAACCCATGCAATCAGCGGCGCCCTAGGCGGCTGCCTGACACTCGGCCTGGCTCCGCACCTGCTCGCCGAAGAAACAGGCTTCATCGAAGGCGCGACGGCCAACGTGCAACTGCGCAACTACTACTTCAGCCGCGATTTCTCTGACATCGTCGGCCCCAACAAGCAATCCAGGGCCGAGGAGTGGGCCCAGGGCTTTATCCTTGATGCCCGCTCAGGCTACACACCGGGCAATATCGGTGTCGGCGTGGACGTGCTCGGCCTCTACGGTGTCAAGCTCGACAGCAGCCCGAGCCGGGCCAGGACCGGACTGCTGCCGACACACGTCGACGGCAGATCCGCCGATGAGTACGGCCGCCTGGGTGCGGCGATGAAACTCAAGGTCTCCAGCACTGAGCTGAAAGTTGGTGAGCTGCGGCCCAACCTGCCGGTACTGGTCTACAGCGATCTGCGCCTGCTGCCGCCGACCTACCAGGGCGCTTCGCTGGTTTCCAACGAATTGTCCGGACTGACCGTAAACGCTGGCCAACTGCACTCCACCAGCCTGCGCGACTCGAGTAACACCCAGGAGATGTATGCACTGATCAATGACCCGATCAACCCGGCGCGTATCGCCAATTTCACCAGCGATCGCTTCAACTATCTGGGTGCCGACTACCGTTTCAACGCCAATCGCACCAGCGTCGGTCTCTGGCAGGCGCAACTGGAAGACATCTACCAGCAGCGTTACTACAGCTTCAAGCACGCCGAGCCAGTAGGTGACTGGACGCTCGGCATAAGTGTCGGCTACTTCGATGCCCGCGATGACGGCCGGAGCATCGCCGGCAAGCTCGATAACCATGCACTGTTCAACCTGTTGTCGGCGAAGCGCGGCGGCCATACCTTCTACCTGGGCTACCAACAGATCGGCGGTGACGATGGTTTCATCCAGGTTGGCGCCAACACCAACCCGCTTGGCAACACCCTGCCTACCTACGAGTTCGCCGCACCGGATGAACGCTCCTGGCAAGTCCGGCACGACTACGACTTCGTCGCCCTCGGAATTCCCGGTCTGACCACCACTCTGCGCTACGTGACTGGAGACAACGTCACCACTGGGCGGGGGTTTGAAGGTCAGGACTGGGAGCGGGATCTGGATATTGGCTACGCTGTCCAGAGTGGAGTGCTGCGTGGAGTGGGTATCCGCATCCGCAACGCTATTGCTCGCTCCAACTACCGTAGCGATATTGATGAGAACCGGCTGATCCTCAGCTATAACATCAGCCTTTTCTGATAGCCGTACCCGCCGGAACTTTCAGGCAGCGTAAGCCAAGAACCTGGGCACCATCAGCGACGGTGCCCAGGAGCCGACATGGCGAAGCAGAGCCTCAGCGAGCATCATCACCCTCGGGAAGATCACCCCGTGGTGAACCGGCGGTTGGGGTGCCACGACACAAGGATCCAACATCAATCAGTAGCACGCTTCGGGCAGACGCTACGCTTCCATTTTCTCCTGCAGGCCGCCCACCGCTGGAGAGTGGGTTGGCTCACAAGCTTGGTGAATGGTGGTCTTGCGGTATTTCAGCATGCCACTACTGTGTGTTCACGCCGACACCGAATTGACCCACGTGCCGGCGCAAGACTGCCCCACCTCCAAAAAGCCCAGCGGGTGGGCTGGGCTTTTGGCTGAGATCCAATTTACTTTTTCTTCACTAGTTCAAATGCAAACAAGGAATGTGGAATGCCCACCCTCACCTTCAAATGTCTCGGCCACACCAAGCGGGATGACGGCCTGATTGGGCGCTACCACCTAGAAGTGACCGATACCCGGAGTGGCAAGACCGCCACGGTCTCAGTCGAGCCCAGGCACCTTGCCTCGGCCCGAAGCATGAAAAGGATCCTGCTGGATCGGTGCATGTTCTACAGAGCAACGCGCGAGGAGCACGATCAGATGCTGCTCGGAATTCTTGATCCGCAGTCTGCAGCAGCCCAAGAGTAGTCCGGCCCGCAGGGTTTTCCCACGCATTGAGCTACGAATTCGCCGCCGAACTCTTCACCGCATTGATCACCGCATTCTTCTCCGTATTCAACTACAGGTTGAATAGCGCACCAATTTTGGTACACTCACCATATGAGTGAAAAGCAACCAACATTGAACGTCCGCTTTTTTCGCACGGAAGCGGGTAACGAACCGGTGCGCGAATGGCTGACCGAAATCCATCGCGATCACAAGCGAATGATTGGAACTGAAATAAAAACGGTGCAGATCGGATGGCCAATCGGAATGCCTGTTGTTAGAAAGCTCGAAAAAGGCCTGTGGGAAGTCCGGGTAAACCTAGTTGATACCATAGCCCGAGTGCTCTTCACCGTAGACGGCAACTTCATGGTTCTGCTTCACGGTTTCATCAAGAAGAGCCAGAAAACACCTGCGTCCGACCTGGAAACCGCCAGACAGCGCAAAGCAACACTAGAGAGGAACAAGCAATGAACCAGCACATCGGCTCCGATTTCGACGACTTTCTTGCAGAACAAGGTCTCGCAGAGGAAGTGTCTGCTGCTGCCCTCAAGCGTGTCATCTCTTGGCAGATCGCTGAAGCCATGAAGACCCAGAAGGTAACAAAGAAGGCCTTGGCCGAGCGCATGCACACAAGCCGAACTGCTGTGGACCGTGCGCTCGACCAAAATGATCCCGGCATGACTCTGGCAACTCTCTCCAGCGCAGCTCGGGCGCTGGGCCAGCGGGTAGAGGTTCGCCTTGTACCTGAGCGTGAAGAAGCTCATGCATAACACGTCCTCATCGACGACGAGGCCCGCCGAGTGCGGGCTTTTTTTCGCCTGTACGAATCCCCAGTAACGCGCCACCTTCTGCCGGTCGAAGCCGACACCGCGCTCGCCGATGGAAATTCGCTGACATAAGGGCGCACGGTTTTGTCGAACTCAGCGCGGCACATGCCCAAGTAGAAGGCCGTGGCTGGATAGCGTGCCGATGCTCACGAAGCTGGAAGAGAAGAAGTCGAGCCGCAAGCCGTACCCGATGTCATGGCAGGAGCAGTCGATTCTGTTTGCGGAATTGCCGGCTCACCTGCAAACGATGGCGCAGTTCAAGGTGAACACCGGCACCCGGGAGCAGGAAGTCTGCAAGCTGAGATGGGATTGGGAGATTGCGGTACCGGAACTCGGGAGCAGTGTATTTCTGATACCGGCTGATTTTGGCGGGAGACATGAACGGTCCGGGGTGAAGAACGGTGATGAGCGATTGGTCGTGCTCAACGACGTGGCGAAGTCGATCATCGACAAGCAGCGGGGCCTGAGCAAGGAATGGGTTTTCCCTTACAAGGACACCGCGATGCGCCGGATGAATGACTCGGCCAGGAAGAAGGCGCGGGTGAGAGCGGCGAAACTCTGGCAGAAGGAAAACCTTCGCCCCGCTCACCCAGGTTATGCATCCATAAGGATACATGACCTCAAACACACATTTGGCCGTCGGCTACGCGCAGCAGGCGTCACCGAGGAAGACCGCAAGGCACTTCTGGGCCACAAGAACGGCAGCATCACCAGCCACTACTCGGGCGCTGAGCTCGGGCATCTGATTGAAGCTGAGAACAGGGTATCAGCCACCGATTCGCGTGGACCGGTCCTGACGATATTGAAGAGGAAACAGGCGTGAAAAATCGAGAAGTCACGCAAAAGTCACGCACATGAAAAAGGCCAATGCTATGAACATTGGCCTAAGTCATTGAAAAATATGGTCGGGACGGAGTGATTCGAACACTCGACCCCTAGCACCCCATGCTTGGGCCAATAATAACCTAACCTATTGTTTTTAAAAGAATATTCACTTCTCTGCGGGTAACAAAGAATCCGCTTTTTTGTGTTTTTGCAAACGGAAACTCGCGGCCTCCAGAGGAGGTTTTGCGCACCTCTCTCCCGGCGTCCTGCCGACCGAGCATCAATCCCTTCATGCCCGATTTCATGATGCTACGATGAAATCTCCACGGAGGATTCGCGATGCCAAACTCAGACCTGCTCCCTTCCCTGCTCTTCAAGATCAACGAAAACCAGCTCGCCCTGGAAGCCGCCATCATGGAGCTTTCGAATTGGGTCGAGCAGCGCGGATCGGCTGACGTCGCCGATAACGTGCGCGGTGCCCTGGAAGCAATCGATAAGAATGAAGAGTTCATCAAAATGACGCTCGCGGTGATGATGGCGCCGGAATGACTGCAATCGGCTAAAGTAGTCGCTCGATTTATAGTCGCCCCTACAAAATGGTGAAGCATGTTTTCTTCGTCAACTCTCAGCGTCAGTATTTGTCGTTATTGATCTATTTGGGCTGTACCTTCTGCACCATTTCTAGTCTCGTCGGATTTTAGGCTCCCAACCATGGCAGATCGCAAACATATACCTAAAGAAACGAAACTGCGGCTGTTTTCTGAAGCCGCAGGTCACTGCCAACACCCCGAGTGCCTCCAGCCTCTATTCCCAGCTGAAATGGGCGGAGACAAGCATATAGCCGAAATGGCTCATGTGATTCCGCACGGAGAATCGGGACCGCGCCACGAAGAAAGGCCCGCCGGAGAGTTCAAGGCTGACTCTTTTGAAAACCTTATTCTGTTATGCCCGACCTGCCATACGATCATCGACAAGGATCCCGACGGATATAGCCGGGGTACATTGCTAGGCTGGAAAAGTAACCACCTCGCTGCCTTGGCAACCAAGCAAGGAATTCGTGCCTACGATGAGCGCGGCCAAGTCAGAGACGCTGTGGTCGCCGCCATGGCCGAAAACAAGGCCGTATGGAAGGAGTTCGCGCCTTCCGATGGATCGAGCTTCGAATATGATCCGGAATCTGAAGCAGCTATGACGTGGGTGCAGAGGATGCGAGGGGTCATTCTGCCTAATCATTTCCGCATCCAAGCCATCATCAAGGCAAACCTGCACCACATGACGGAAGCTGAGCGACAGACATTCGCTCGATATCAAGAACATGTTCGAGGTCTCTCAGAACGTCACGTTTGTGGTGTCGCCGGCGGTGCTATCCGCTATCCCGCAGAAATGGATGGAATCTTCAAATGAACTGGCAGGTGAATTACGCACTTAAAAATATTTGGGCAAATCACGGAGCGGCGTCGGCGCAGCATATCCGCGATGACGCTATCAAGATCACGATGCCTGACCGACCCGATGTAGTGGCGGTTATCTCGGCCGCCTACGCGATCAACGCCGAATTAGCAATGAGATACCATGCGGATTTCCCCGACATGGATTTCCTATGCGGATATCGAAAGGAGTGTATCTGGGAAGGCGAGGCGATTAGATATTTAGAAAGCAACACAGTAGGCTGGGGAAACGCCGGCACACTCGGTTCCGCCATTTACACAGGCGACGTAAAGACTGCGGCCCAGAAGGACTACTTCTTCTCGTATCGGCTCATACGGCAAATTAGATCCGTTACGAACCTCGATAGGGAGTTTGATCGCGTCTTCACGATGACGCTCGCCAATGGGCGCACCTTCCGGGTAGGCATGATTATGGAGTACGAGCCGACAGCCGATGCCATTCGCACCTTCTGGGATCGGTTCGGCCCCATCGATATTGCCTGGCACATCAATCCCAATGGGTATCCTACTCAGAATGCCATAGAAGCAGGGCGAAGCCTTGGATGCGAGGTAATGAAATGGGACGAGTTAAAAGTGCTGTTACAGAACCGCTGATGACGGCACGTGAAGTCGCAAAATACCTACTTAGATCCTGCGAGACCCTGCGGGAGTTCGAGTCCTTCATGTTTGGCTCTTCGCTGTTCGGTGTGGGCAGCGATTTTGACATTTTGATCGTCGGCCCGTCTGGCGAGCCTCTGTCTCGACTGAAGGCGGAATTGAGAATTGCAGGAAAGGAGTTACCGCTCGACGTTCTATTTATGCTGCCGGCGGAGGCGGAGGCGACAGGGTTTGTCACGAGCGAAGGATGCATATCTCTCGCGCGATTGGCCGCCTCCGAAAAGCGATGACTTTCTTCATGCAGGCGCGTTCCAACATGACGGCATTGTGATCATCACCGAAAGCGCTAGCGGGATGGTGAACATTCACGATCGACGCCCTGTCGCGCTTTCCCGGAACTCGCTTATCATGAACACATTATTGAACCAATAACCTTTACAGCGCTTACCATCAGAGTATTAAACTTTGAAGCCGTACTTCATTTCGCGCTCTTTGAATGCTGAAACTCCACCTTCGAGTATTTCACATACATGCTGGCGTATCCCCTGACTTCTCAACGCCCCATCATGAACCAAGGTATCAAATGTACACTCCAAGCTACCGCTAAAGTATTCGAAACGATATTTTCCGACATCACCATCTATTTGCTGCCCAGCTTGGTTCGCCACAATTACACACTCTGCATCCGCAGCGACTACCAAGTTGGCATTATGTGTAACCATGATAATTTGCCGCGAAGCTTTTTTTTGCCTCACAAAATCTTTCAATTGATCATAAATCGTTCTGTTATCCAAATTATCTTCAGGCTGATCAATTAGTATAGGATGCGACGAATTGCTTAAATGCAATATCAGGTTCAACAGCACCAAGCCTCGTTTTCCCGGCGACATTGTGGCAATATCATCATCTTTATAACGAACAATGTAATTTATATAAAAGCAGTCACTGTAAAGCCTTTTCAGCACATCAATATCTTCCACACCTTTACGGACCGTCGGAACTCGCGACTTTTTCATGAAGTTGTCATGAATATCCTTAACGCGTGCAGCTTGCTGATTTATGTCAAAATTGAATTCACCACTTGGCAAAACTAGCGAACCAAGTAAAGCATCCAAACTTCCGCGCCTATCAAATGACAATACAAATTCATTAAAGCGATCTTCCTTAAATGCCACCACCGCGGAAACATTAACACCGGCATCAAATTGGTACTCAGGTTTTTTAATTTCCTCAGCATATACCTTGTAAGCACTCACAAGCTTTTCGTACAACGAAAACAACTCGTTTTTGCATTCAATTCCCTGCCGCTTAATTGACTCTTGCTTCTCAAGTATATCGTCGATATTTTTTAGCTTTGCCTCCTCAACGCCAAGTTGTTTTATCGCAAGCTTTAGCGCTTCTTGATCAACAATTTTAATTAGCAATGGTTGAAGTGCTTGCTCATTCGCAAAAGATATATTTTTAAGTTTATCTTTCGAGCCTGGAATGCAGTCAATCCTAGACAGAATTCCTTTGTGGAATTTTGCTAGGGCTTCGTTTAGATTCACCTCCAGTGATGCCATCATTTTAATGACATATAAAGAATCACCCGGCAACTCAATTCCCGAAAGCAACTTATCTTTGAAATCTTCAACCAGAGCATCTGAAGCATCTTTTGTTGCGCTTATTGCCTGTCGGCTTGCCTCTTCTATCTTTACGAGAACTGCTTCCCGGTTATCCAACGAAGCCTTACGAGAGGTCAATCGCTTGAATTGTGCTTCCTCAGACTCTGTAAATCCTGACTTATCTCGCAAGGCAGCAATGCTCACCTTCAACCGCTCAACTTCTAATTCTACCGCTGGTCGTGTGCCAAACGCCTCCGACTCCTTACCCAACAGATGGTATCGTTTCCGTAATTCAAAAAAAGAATCAATCTTTGCGCCAATCTCCTTATCAACAGAAGTTATGACCCTCTCCTGAGCCTCCGAGAAATTTTTAAAACCCGAGTTCTGTTGGAGTATATTTTTTACCAATGAATTCAACTGCCCTTTACCGTCCTCCTCCGCTAAATGATTAATATACAACTGAGGGATATAGGTAATAGGTTTTCTATCGTCAAGCTCGGACAGCTTGCTTACATCACCATTCGACCAAACAACTTCAAAGTCGACAGAACTCAGCCCAGTGTAGGCTGACGACTTAGACAGCCTTACTTTTTGATCAACTTCTTCGGCATTGACTGCTCTCGCCATATGATAGAGCAATAAAGATTTGCCAGAAGATTTCCCACCGATAATAGTATTAAGATCGGGATTTAAAAGCTGCCAGTCATTACTAAACAATTTATCTGAACCATGCTCTAAAAACCGAACACGGTCAATTGTCTGATAGCTACTTTTTTGTTGTGGACATAGCTCTTGTATTGATACCCTGGAGCTTGGGTCGTACACAACTTGTTTCAAACCCTCGAAAGTCAGATCACTTTTGATCCACGTATGTCTGTTCATGGCCGGGCGAAACATTTCTTCCTTGGTGTGAGCATCGGACCCCCACAAACAAGCTTTAATCGCACCAAATTCTTTAACAAAGGAAACTTTATCAACACCACCCAGGAAAAATTTTGCGGTTTTAGGATTGGAGGAAAATATAAAATGCGCCTGCTTTATGAGAGTCTTGCGTATGTTGTGCCCTTGGGAATTCCAGTGCACATCACTTAGATCTTCATCGCAGGGCAACGCAATTAGATACTTGTCTTTAAATGTGGCATTGCGGCTCAAAATCTTTATCAAATCATCTTCATCGACCGATGCATTCATCATTCCGACAAATAGTTCGCCGCCCAAATCCGCAAAGGGAGGATGTTCTAAAATCAACCTTCGCCCTAATTCTTCTAAATTTGACCTTGTTAGTGGACGGAGTTCGGCTTGAGATCCTGTTGATGCATCAAAACACAATTTCACTTGAGAAATGAAATCACTCTCTATCTTCTCGAGAGACAACTCATCCGAAAGCACCACATGATAATTAACCTTTCTATTCCAAGATAAATCCCGTTCCTTACCCAAGACCAGCTTGGTTAAACGAAATTCAATATTCGGAAATATAGTTATTTTTCTGATTGCATCCAGAGTCTGAGAATCGAAAAGCGATGCCATCTTTTGCGCATTATCAAGATAATCCCGCTTTAAAATTCTATATCCCTCTGGAAGAAAATAGTCGGTTATACCGATGACGCTTATTTCAGCAGCAATGGCGCGAGTGAATAGCTCAACGACATATGTATCCCAGTCCTGACCAAACTCGTTTCGCAGGACAGAAGCCGGCGTGTGAACATGCAAGTCCCATTTCCGCCATTCTGAACCTCTCGGATACATGATCATTTTAATCTCCATTTAACACGTCACTAGCTGAGCTTTTGCCCGTGAATTCACGCATCGGCGCCATAGCATGGCACAGAGCCATCCAGGAGAGCCTGACTCAGTTATCACTCCTGACGCAATAGCGAGCCTTTTCCATGGATCATCTGTCTAAGATTTAAAATAATCCTCCCAGAGCTACGGGCTCCCAATTCATGATCACCAATTCACCACTGACCTCAGCCTTGCCCTGCCGCTGGTTGGTCGTGGTGTAGCGGATATCCAACGTCTCGAAATGAAAGCCTTCAAATACCCGGCGGATGTCTGGGTGGTCGTTGATGCTAACCATCACCCTGCCCTTACAGCGGCGCATGAAATCGGCCATACGCTCATAGTTCTCAAACGGAAAATCCACCCCATAGCCTGCAGTCTGCCAATACGGCGGGTCCATGTAGTGGAAGGTATGGGCACGATCGTAGCGTTCGGCGCACTCCAGCCAGGGCAGGTTTTCCACGTAGGTGCCAGACAGGCGCTGCCAAGCGGCCGAGAGGTTTTCCTCGATCCGCAGCAGGTTGATCGACGGGGTGGTGGTCGCGGTACCGAAGGTCTGCCCGGACACCTTGCCGGCGAAGGCATGGTGCTGCAGGTAGAAAAATCGGGCGGCGCGCTGGATGTCGGTGAGGGTTTCGACGCGGGTCATTTTCTGCCACTCGAACACTTGGCGCGAGCTGAGCGCCCACTTGAACTGGCGCACAAATTCTTCGAGGTGATTCTGCACCACGCGGTACAACGTCACCAGGTCGCCATTGATGTCGTTGAGCACTTCCACGGGCGCCGCCTGGGGCCGCATGAAATACAACGCGGCGCCGCCAGCAAAGACTTCGACGTAGCATTCGTGGGGTGGAAACAGCGGAATAAGACGATCGGCCAGACGGCGTTTGCCGCCCATCCAAGGGATGATGGGTGAAGACATGGATAGCAAGACCTTTACTGTATAAATAAACAGGTGCTAGGCTCGCTCTGCTTTGTGCACAGAGCAGGAGCCTTGGCGGGACTTGCAGGGACAATCTGCGGGGACGGTGGCCAGGCTGGATGTTGACGCATCCAGACTGGCCGCTCCTTTTACTTTAATTTTTGAAACTTTTGACTCGGGACGACTCATGCGCCCGGGCGATCAATCCGGCACTTCAAGCACGACTTTCTGCGGCTTGCCGGACGCCTTGGCCTTGCCCTCCTTGCCGCCATTGCACTCCATCGACACCGTCCACCCGGACGGGGTAAAGGTGTGATCCACCGACTCCACCAGGTATTCACCATCGAGGCCGCGCTTGAAGCCTTGCGCCTGGATCATGACTTCGGCAAACAGGTCGGTCCGACCCGGCAGGTCGAGACGTACCGAGGCGGTCGAACGATTGAACGCCGCCAGACGGGCCTTGGCCGCTTCGTCGGCCGCCGTGCGATCCGGATAGATATGGCGATCGGTATGCACCGGCGGCAGCCCTTCGGGCACGTTCGGGTTGTCCAGGTGCGAGATGAGCAGCTCGCCGCTGGCCGGGTCCTGGTACTGGGTGTTGACGCCCTGATGCGTGCTGCGGTCGCTCAAGCGAAACCGCCAGCGGGTGACATCGCTGCGCTGCAGGGTGATGACCGCCAACGCCTTGCCACTGGCGCTCTGTCCGCCCTGTCGTGGCAGGACCAGCAGCTTGCCGTCGGCCACCTTGGCGGTGCAGTCGTGTTTCTTCGCCAGACGGGTGATGAAGTTGAAGTCCGACTCATTCAGCTGATCCATGCGTGGCACCCGGGTGTCGACCGGGCACGACGGCTGCCAGCCATTGCGCGCGGCGACATCGCCAACGATCTGCGCCAGGCTGACGTCCTCCCAACTGCCACTGCGGGTGGTCTTGCCGCTGCCACGCATGTCGCTGGCTTTGCCGCTGATCACCAGCGTGTCCGGCGGTCCGGAGACGGCCACTTCGTCCACGGTGTAGCGGCCCATGCGGGTCAGGTCAGCGCCGGCGTAGCCGAGGTAGATTTCGATACTCGCGCCACGCACGGGCAGCGACACCGCTCCGTCGCGATCATCAATGCGCAGCTCAAATGAATCCGAGGCCATCCCGGGCCGGTCGGCCAGCTGCAGTGAGACCAGCCGATCATTGATCAAGGCCGTGATGTCGGCGCCGTCGGCGACAATACGGAATAGCGGTTGCATGTCGGCACCCCCAGACAAGAAAAAGCCCGCACGCGGCGGGCTGGGTAACGGGATCAATCCCACAACGAAATGACGCTGTCAGTCTCCACTACCAGATCCGGCAACCTGATCAGCACGCCGGCCCGGAATGGTTGTGGTTCATCGGCCAGGCCCTGATTGGCCGCCAGTACCGCCTCGACGCTGCGGTTCAGGTGGCCGTAATAGTGGTGGCACAGGGTGTCGAGCAGATCCCCGTCAGCTGTTCTGCAGGTCATCGCCATAGCGGACAAACTCCAATGAAAAGCCCTGCTTGCGCGGGATCGCCCCGGGCAGTAAGGCGCTTTGCTCTTCTTCGATATTGGTCAAACACCAGTTGCCCAATACCTCGCCATAACCCGTGGTCAGGTTCAGTGGCAGCAACTTGGCGCCGATGCTGCGCAGCGTATCCAGCTGCTTCAGCCCGCCTTTGAAGCTCGGGTAGATCGCGCCCTTGATGGTGATTTTTTCCTCACCCAGACCCACCGCCTGCTGTGCCGGGCGCCGCGTCAGGCGTTCCTGCGCGGCCCAGCGAAACGACGTCTGCCGGCGGAGTTCGTCAAACGCTGCGGTGTCCAGGTTGAAGTAATACGGCCGCTCATTGGCCTTGAGCGGGTAGAGAATCAGCAGGTGTGGGAACGGCTTCACCGCGTCGGCTATCGGCGTCATGTCGCCGGCAAACCATTCCGTGGGGAGGATATTGCCCAACGCGGCATTGGCCTTGCCGGCCACCTTGTTGAACGCCGCGCCAAACCGGCCGATCTGTTCGGTCAGCGCGGAAAAGTGCTCTTCAAACTGCGCCAAGGCGCGCTGGGTCTGGTTGTAGTAGCTGGCGACCTTGCCAATCTTGGCCTGCGCCGAGTTGATCGCATCCTGCAGACGCCGGGTCTTGTCGCTCAGGTCCTCGCTGATAAAGGGCAGACCTTCCAGCGCATCCGCCGCCCCACTGATCTCATTGAGCGCGCCATTCATTGGCCCAGTCATGGACTCCAGGTCAGTGCGCCCTGCCTCCCCCGCGTCGACCATGTACTTCAGCCCGCCCTGCAGGTGCTGCAGGTAAGTTTTTTCATTCGCCATTTCACGTCCTCAACCCACGTGGGGTGCATCAAACAACTGCCGGGCACGTGCTTCCCGGGCGAAGTCTTCAAACTGACGGCGCAGGTACGGCATCAATTCTTGGACCAACTGTGCCGGGTCTTTCACATCGCCGTGCACCTGAAACACCGGGGCCGGGGCGAAAGTGAATTGCTGATCAACCTTCGGCCATTCGGGTGTCTTAGCCGCGGTGCTCGACATCAATGCCGCCGCCGTGACCGGCGCGGTGGGGGCGCTGTCCATCGAGCGCACGACCGCGCCAACCCCTTGGCCGGCGGCCATGGGAAAGATGCCGAGCGGTGCTTTGGGTACGATTGGCGTGTCCGGCCCACCAAATAACGCCTTGCCCATGGTCGCGCCCACGTCGCCGCCACCCCACGCCCCGAGCCAGGCACCGATCATCCCGCCCACTGCGGTGCCCAACAACGGTATGACCGAACCGATGGCGGCACCGGCGGCGGCGCCAGCCAATCCACCGGCAAGCCCTCCCGCCGCCGCGCCATAGCCTTCGGCCTTCTCATCGCGGGTGGTCGCATTCTGGTAAGTGTCCAACACCTGAACGCCGGCACCGACCGCCGCCAGCGCCCCACCCACTTTCAGGCCACGGGACAGCCGACTTGCAGGGCCTTTGCCCTTTCCGCCCTTCCCTTCTTTGCCGTGATCCAGCCCGTCGTCATCGCCGTCATTCGCGTTGGTCACGAATACCCGCTGCACGATATTGGACCGGTCGCCGGCCGAACCGCGCGCGATGTTCACCAGCCCCCGACCGATCTTCAGCGCGGCCCAGGCCTTGCCCGCCAGCAACGCTCCGGCACTCAACGCCGCCAGGCCCAGCACCACCTTGGGCGTCTCCTCGGACAAGGCGGTCAAGCCACGCGCTGCCGCACCGATACCGGTGGCCAGCGCATCTGTCGCCGGCCGCAGGGCATCACCGATCGCACGCAGCGAATCGTTGAACGCCTGACCGGTTTCGGCCCAGCGTTGCGACGAGCTCTCGCGACGTTCGTTTAGGTTTTTGTCGAGAATGTCCTTGCGCGGGCCGTCGGGGTCCGAGGCGCCTTTTTTCAGCTCCGCGTAGAATTTTTTGTTCTGGGTGTACGCCATCAGGGCCGTCTTGACCTGCATGTCGGCAAACAGATCGCCGGTACGCAACGTGGCGGCCAAGGCATCGGCCATCGCTTGCGCCTTAGCCGGGTCCGTCTCCTGGCTGATTTGGGTCAGCCCCTGATTCAGCTGCTTGGCCTTTTTCGGGTCGGTCTTTTCCACATACCGGCGCGCCAGTTCAAAGCTGGCTTCAAAGGTCGACAGGCCCTTGCCAATGGCGGCGTTCATTGAGCCCTGATAGTCGATCCCGGCATCGGCATAACCTTTGACCGTCTCCCCCGAGCCGATTTTCGCGATCCAGTTTTTCAGGTTGTTCGCCGCCTCATCGGCGCTGCCGGCGCTCTTGACCTGCACCTGCAGCATGGCGCCCAACTGGGTCACCGCCTCCTGACCGGTGATGCCGCTGCTGGCCATCTGCGCCAACAACTCCGGAAACCACTTGGCCATGTCGGCCGCCTCGAAGCTGCCTTGCTGGCCCAGCAGGGCAACCGACGCCAAGGCCTGTTCCATTTTTTTGGGGTCGGTGATCTTGGCGTTGTTCTGCATCGCCAGAATCATTTTTGCCGTGTCGGTACCCGACGCGCCCTGCCCGACTGCAAACTTGGCCGCCACCGGGGCGTACTTCAGCGCCTCGGCCAACTCCATGCCGCCGCCGACCAACTGGTTCACCAGGTCGGCCACCTGGGTGTTGGCCATGCCAGTGTCTTTTGAGGTCTGGACGATGTCGCGGGCGGTGTCCACTTCCTGTTGGGTGTTGGCGGTACCGGACTTGATCGCGATGTCGCGAATGATCGCCTGAAAATCCGCGCTGACCTTGGTCGGCACCGCCGCAAGGGTCGTGCCGGCCACCGCGGTGCCAAACCCGCTGCGCAGGCTTTCCTGCCCTTCCTGCACTTGGCCTATGCCTTTGGCCTTGAACTCGGCACTGCGCACCACCTTGCCCAGCGTCAGGTACTCCTGACGTAGGCGCCCGACTTCGACACCCTGCTTGCGCAAGCTGTTGGTGTTGGTTTCCAGTTTGCGCAGCAAGGCGTCGGCATTGGCCGCCCCGCTGTCGTGGGCTTTTTTCCATTCATCGCGTAGACGTATGGTCTCGCCGATGACTTTCTGCAAGCCCTTGGCGCGTGTGGTTTGCGCCTCGAGCTTTTTCATTTCGCCGCTGACATTCTTGAAGGCGGCGCCGAGGGAGGAATCGACGGCACCGCCAATCACCAGCCCGAGCGAGAGTTTGTTCGCCATGCAGGTTACCTGTGTGCGACGGGATTAGGCTCAGTCCGTGAGCCACCAAACCATCTCGGAAAACGACAACCCCTGAATCTCGGCCGCCGAAAAGTTCAGCTCGACGGCCAAGCGTTTGGCCAGGGCCTTTTGCAGCGCGGGGTTAAACCCCGTCATCTGCTCCCACACGAAAATAGGCGGTCTGCAGACGACGATAATCACGCATCAGCAGCCCCTCCAGATCCGCGCGGCCGATGCTCGCAAGACTGCAGAACAAAACCATTTCCTGTTCTTCTTCGTTGCTACCGCCCTGCAAGGTGGCGGCGCGCATCTCGCGCACCGTCGGTTCACGCAGGGTCAGCTTGTCGACCTGAATGCCGTTAGCCTCGCTCGGTCGGGATAGGGTTACGGTGGCGATGCCACTGCCCAGTTGCAGCCATTTCGGCAGGACGTTGTCTTTCGCGTTGCTCATGGTGCTGCTCCTTACATGCCCAAGGCGGACCGCACAGCGGCCAGTTGATCGGTACCATCGATGACGCGGATCGAGTTGAGGGGATCGATTTCAAACATCACGCTGCCGTCGATCTCCAGCTTGTAATAGGTCACCGCAACGGCGTACTTGAACTCGCCCTTTTCGCCCGGTTTCCAGTCCCCCGGGTCGACTTCCTTGAGGCTGCCACGCAGGGTGGCGACCACCGACTTGACCACACCTTTCTGGCCCTTAAAGGCACCGCGGAACGAGGCGTTGAACCCGGTCAAGTCGGACTGGCCGAAGAACTTCAGCACCTCGCGGCGCACCCCATTGGTGAGGAAGCTGGCTTCCAGCTTCTCCATACCCATGTCGAGTTCGACCGCCGCATCCATGCCGCCCGCGCGGTATTCGTCAGTCTTGAGGGTCAACTTGGGCAAGGTCAGGCTCGGCACATCGCCTTGCAGGCTGATACCGTCGACAAACAGGTTGGTGTTGTAGAGCACTTCCGGAATCATAAAGCGGCCTCCTTAGGCGGCGGTGTCCAGCACTTCAGTGATCCACTGATCGGTCACCTCCACGCGAAAGTTCGGGTTTTCGGCCGGCGGCACGTCGGTGAACCGAATGTTCCAGTACACCTTGCCGTCACTGAGTTCACTGGAGGTGTTCAACTCCTCGTCGGCATAGACTTCGAAGTTGATGATCGCACCCTGATTCTTCAGGTCGCGCATGAACGCCTGCAGGCCTTCGGTCACGTCCTTGACGTAGGTCGCAGTGATCGAGCGGTCCACGGCCCACTTGTGCGCGTAGAGGATGGCGTCCATGACGATGTCCAACGTGCGCACCCGGGTGACGAACTTCCATTTCGGGTCGCTGGACAGCGTGCGGTTGCCCCACAGGCGATAGCCGTCGTCACGAATGATCGTGGTGATGTTGGCGTTGTTCAGCAGATTGGCCCGGCACGAGGCATCGCCGTCGAGAAACTCGATCGGCCGCGTGGTGCCGGTGATGCCGACAAATTCCTTGTTCGACGGCGAAGCCCAGAAACCGTAGGTGGCATCGGTCCAGGCAAACAGGCCAGCGGTCCAGGCCGACGCCGGTGCGTTGACGGTGGCACTGGTCCCGGTGTCCCAGAACTGCACGCCCGGGTCGACCATGTAGGCGTGTTTGCTGCCGAAGTTGGCGGCATAGGCGATCGCGGCTTCGTCGGTGGTGTTCGGCCCGTCGAGGATGGCCATGGCCCGCATCTTGTCGCCCAGTGCCACCAGCTCGGTGGCCACCGCCAGCGTCGACGAGTACCCCGGAGTCACCAACAACCGTGGCTGGGCGTTGAACTTGCTTTTGCCATTGAGCAACGCCTGCATGCCGGTACGGCTGCCATCGGCCCAAACCCCGCCGATGATTGCCGACAGCTGCTCGGCCGGGTCTTCCAGCAGCGGCACGCCGACGGCGACAATCACCGCCTTCGAGCGTTTGAAAATGGCCTTGCAGTCCTGGGTGATCGCCGCATCCGGGCCCCAGGCCGCCACCGCTTCGCTTTCGCGGGTGATCAGCAGCAGTTCGTTGGCCGCCGCGGTCGCCGGCGGCCCCACCGTGAAGGTGTTGCACAGGCCGATGATCGACGCGGACGGGGTGGCGATATGCCGGGCGCCGGTGTCCACCAAGGTCACGGTGACGCCGTGAAAGAAACTCATAGAGTGATGCTCCAGAAACGAAAAAGCCCCGCACGAACGAGGCTGTGAGTGACGTGACGCGTAACGGAAAAGAAAACGCCCCGGCAATGCGGGGCGTCAGGACGCGGTGTTGGTCGATCCGTCCGGCTTTAGCGGCCGTTTATCACTGGCCGGAAAGTCCGGCGACCCAGGCCAAGCCCGCAGCTCATTGCGATAGGTGCGCCAGGCCAGTTCGGTGTTCAGCGCAGCCGGGTCAGCATCCAGATGCTTGTCGATCTCTCGGCCCGCCCAATGCAGTTCATTTTCAATCCATGACCGTTCTCGCAGGCTTTGAATCGCCAGATCGCGCGCGGCATCCAGTACCCAAACAAGACCATTCCAGACATAGGCCGCACTCGGTCGCGGCATGGTCGTCAGCTCGGCCGGTAACTCGCCAGGTATCGAATGCGTCACCTCGGCACCATCGGTGGTGCGGTAAGCTACGCCTCGGTAGTCGGGCACCACCAGCCACGTGCCATCCCTCCAGACCACCACCTCCCCGTCCCCGGCTTCGGGCGGTTCTTCCAACGTGGCGCCCGCTGGCAGACCGCAGCCACAGCTCACATAGGTTTCGTGTTGGCCGAGGTATTCGGTGGTGGTTTCACTGAACGTGTAAACGTCGATCCAACCGTTCTCATCAAAAAAACCATTCACTAAAGTCGTCATTAATACATCCTGCAGATGTAGTTGTACGCCACGTTGCGCATACGGGTTTCCGTGCTCACACGGGCAACCGCCGATGGATTGAAAGTTACAGACATATTGCCCGTTGTACTGACTCGTGGTGCAGCGGGTATATCACCCGTCATGTAACCAGTAGCCGTAAATACGCCGGTCGCGGTATTCACCAGCAACATCGAATCATCGTCCTGTAGCCTGAGTTCACCCGTCATGTTTTGTAGCGCGTCGAGTTGAAGGCTCAACACGGGCCGCCCAGAGTCGGGGTCAATTCCGCGCCCGCCATCCAAACCACGAATCGACTCGGCGCGCATGTCTGGCAGGAAGCCGCTGGGATACACGGTTGCCAATGCCGGGTACCACTCGACATTGAACGCCTGCCCCCCCATCAAAACGCATTTGTCGGGTGGCGTAGCGGTTGGCCATGGAAACGGCACGCCGACAGGGACGGAAAATATGGAAGCAGGATCAAAATTGCTTTCGGTCCAGATCCCCCCGAAATCCTGCGCATCAACCTGTATTTTTATTTTGCCCGAGGCGTTTGCATAGCCAATGTAGATTTTATTGGCGTCCTGACCCGCCACTCCGCCTTGCTGTACGGGCGTGAAGCCCAACGCAGGTTGGTACGCAGCAGGGTCAAAGTTACTAGTGTCCCAACCCGTTACCCACGCACTGAATACGTATCCCTCTGGGGTCTGAACACCGCCACGAGTAAGCGTTGTACCGGTGTCATAGCCGATGATTTGTTGCCAGAGGGTGTCTTGACTGACCGCAACCAGCATGGGGGAGAATTGACCGCCCTCTGGAACGTTCGGGCCCGGGTTCACCCGGTAAATACCCACGGTGGTGACTGTGTTTAGATCGGTGCCGTCGGGAAGGACAATCCCCCCGTGACCGATGCCATAAGCACCCGTGAGCAATACACGGCCTGGTGTGTCATCTTGGGGGTAGATTTGTTTAACCAGATTGGTTGAGTCCCAGATGCTTTCCCATTCGCCCCAAACACCGGCAGTCAAGGCCCGGCGGTTTAGAGTGTGGTCGGCATTCCCATAGATCTCCTGAAAGGCGTATTGACCTGGTGTAATCGCCGAGACGCGAACCCAACCCTCAAAGGGCGCGCCACCTGGCCCTCCCGCGCCATTGCTGACGAAATAGAGGGCCGTCACCGCGTTCAGGTCACCGATGTCAACATCACTGACCGCATAAGCGGCCCCGCCCCAGCCGAACGCTCCGACCTTCATCAGCGCATCAGGCGTTTCATCGTGCAGATGGACCTGCACAGCAGCGGTCGCGGCGGTGCCCAGCCCGAGGTTATTCCGAGCCTCGACCACATCCGCAACATCGCCCAGGTTTTCGCTGACTGCCATGGCATCGGTGATGCCGTAGCCGACCAGGGTGGTCGGGTTGGTGCCAGCGATCACACGCCCAAGGGCATCGACGGTGACACTGCGAAACGTGCCGACACCGCCCCCATTGCCGCCCGCGATCATTTCAAACTGCAAACCGGTGGTGCCGAGGGTGATCGGCGCGTCGGTGACCAACTGCCAGAGGCTGTCGCCGTTGGTCGTGCCCTGCTCGACGTGGATAAACAACCCCGGTGTCACTTCCAGGCTGTTATCGGCATCGGCGGCCCGCGTCCAGCCTTCGGCGCTGACGACATACAGGCCGTTGTCCTGGGCTTCTGTCTGGGCGGTCACCAGCACGCGGTCACCGACGACCACGGCCACGTCATCGATGGTCTGCACGTTGTTCAGGGTGATGGCGACCGTGGCCGCCACCCGCGCTGACTGTTTGTGATCCAGTTTGGCCAGTTCTTCCTGAATCTTGAGGTCTACGTATTCACGCGTGGCCAGCACCACGGCCGGGTCGATCTTCAGCACGATGTTCGCCGAGCTGCTGACGATGAAGTTCATCCGCACCACTTGGGTCTTGCCACTGCCCTGGTCCAGCAACGGCTTATAGCTCGGCGCGCAGTTGGCCACCGCCACCAGGTCGCCGTCGACGTCGTACAGGCCGATCTCGCGAATCCATTCACCGCCGACTTCGGGCGGGATGATCTGCTCGGTAATCACGGTGTTGGGGTTGGCCGGATCGACGCGGATCTGGTTGATCGGTGCGCGACGCCATTCGTTGATCAATTGGGTCTGCAGACGGTCAGGGATCGGGTCGGTGCCGTTGGCATCGCCCAAGCCCATCTCGGTAAACATCCAGTCCAGGCCCATGGCGATGGCATTGGCGTGTTTGGCTTCGCCGACCGCGGTGAGAATGGCAAAAAACTGACTGGTTTTATCAATCATAGGGATAAACGTCCAAAGTATCGGTTTCATCGACGCAGAGCGCCGGGCCAAAGGTGCCGGTCACGTCGATGTCTTTCGGAGCCGGGGGGTACACGTCGATCTCTTCGCCCTCTTGCACGCACACGGCGATGCCCAACACGCCCTCGGTCTGCAGACTGAGCGCCAGGTTGGTCATGTGCCGGCTGACCGGGCGGGCGTCGTCGATCAACCACGCCAGTTCCTCGTACAGTTCCTCGGTGATGCCGGCGTCATTCAACCCGACCTCCAGGGCGAACGTGCCGGGCACACCTTCCGGCTTGGTGTCGAACCACTCGACAACGTCAATCAGGTAGCCCAAGGGCTCGACCACCCGCCGCAACGCACCGATGGTGCCTTTGCGCGCATGCACGTCGTACGCGGAACGGATCGCCGTGCGCTTGGCCTCCTGGGACCAGTTGTTGTTCCAGCGGTCCACCGACCAGGCCGAGGCCAGGTACGGCAACAAGTGTTCGGGGCAGGTGTCGGCGTTGTACAAACTGCGCAGCGGAATCAGCGTGTGTTCGTAGTTGGCCGCCTCGACGGCCAGCTCCAGCGGTGTGCTGTTGAGGGGCAGCTGACTGCTCATGTCAGACTGGCTCCCAACACCACGTTGTAGCCCGTACAGTACGCCGCCTCGGCCTTGCTCGGCTTGAGATCGGTCCAGCCCAGCAGCTCAACCCGGGCGATGCCGGGAACGTGCAATTGCGCATCGATGCCTGAACGCGCCACCTCGAGACCCAGGCGACGGCGCGGGTTGATCCAATCGCTCAGGCGTTTCTGGCTTTCAGCCAGATAGGCTTCGTTCTCCGGCCCCGGTGCCTGCGGGTACAGCACCGCTTCAATGTGATAATCGATGACCACGGCGCTCTGCACCGTGAGCCGATCGGCCACCGGCCGCACGTCCTCATCATTGAGGTGCAGCCGGACCTCTTCCAGCAGTTCCGTCGAGGCCGCGCCACTGCCGTCGAGACTGAGCACGGTGACTACCACCACGGCCGGTGACGGGCTTTCCGCCGTGGCATCGGCCACCAGGCCCGATGCGTTGCGTGCATGCAAGATGTAGCTGTTACGCGGCCCCGCGGTGGTCAGCCCTTCATACGACAGCTGCACCCGCTCGCGCAGGGCATCGTCCTCTTCGAGCACCTGCGGCGTCGGCGGCACCGTGCTCGGATCTCCCGCCTGAATCACCAGGCGCTGCAGATTGACGTTGGCGGCCAGGTGATCGAGGTCGGCCCGCTCGGCATGGGCCAACAGCAAGGCCTTGCCCGCGTCGTTGACCCGCGCCCGGTTCTGCAAGGCGCCATACGCGGCCTGTTCGATCAGCTTGAGCACCGGGTCGCTTTCCAGCTCCGCGCTCCAGTTGTCGCCCATGCTCAGGCGGAAGGCTTCCAGCTTCTCCTGGTAGACCTCTTCAAAGTCGAGGTCCTCCAGCACTTGCGGCGGCGGCAGGGCCGCCAGTTCCATGGTCATGTGGACACCTCCAAAGTCACGTCGCTGCCCAGGTACTGCCCGGTCAGCTCGAACGTGATACGCCCGTCGAGAATGGCCACGGCGCGCACCCGCCCCAGCTTCAGACGTGGTTCCCAACGCCCGAGCGTGCTGGCCACCTCGGCCTGCACGGCACTCTTCCAGCCGTCATTGACCGGCAGGTCGACAAAGCGCCGCAGCTTGCTGCCGTATTCCGGGCGCATGCGCCGGCTGCCCAGCGGCGTGGACAAAATGTCCTCGATGGACTGGCGCAGGTGATCGAGGCCGGAAATGAGCTGGCCGGTGCGGCGGTCCAGTCCAATCATCCCGATCATTGGATCAGTCCTCGACCGCGACAAAATCCTTACGGCCGCGCAAATACTCGAGCGCGACCGTGTCATCCGACGCCACCGCGACCTGGCCTTTTTCGACGTTCAAGGTGCGCTCGGCGTCCAGCAGGACCAGCACCCGCGAGGTGTACAGCGTGTCGCGAAAGAAGCTCAGCGTGGCCGACGCGAGCGCATCCGTGGTGACCGGAACCGCCTTGGTTTTACTCGTCATGCTTTTTCTCCAGACATGAAAAAGCCCGCGCGCGGCGGGCTGAAGGTGAATGTGAACTCAATGCGAGTGATTGCTGCTGTTGCCCCCGGCGTCCATGATCGTGCCGGCGCCGGTGATGTCGCCGGATACACTCAGCGCGCCGTCGATGCTCACCTCACCCGCCAGGGTGATCTGGCTGGCCGTCACCCGGATTTCAGCCGGCGTCACTTCAAACTGCGAGCCACCCACCGCGATGGTCGCGCGGCTGCCATTGGGCAGGTCAATGCTGTATCTGCCGACCTGCCAGTCGTAGATCAGCGAGCCGCCATCGTCGAAGTACCAGGCCTCAACGTGATCGCGGTTGTCCGGCGGCGTTCCGGCGTTGCCATACAGCCCCGGGATAAAAGTGCCCATGGCCGGGTCCCCACTGGGGCTGAACAATGCGCCTTGCTCCCCCGGACTCGGCGCCCGCCAGTGGCGGGCCTTGCCGGCGGCCAGGCTGTGCCAGCGCACCCAGGCACTGACCCAGGTACCGGCCTTGACCCGCACCCGGCCGGCCATCAGATCGATGCCGACCACCACACAGGGCAGCAGCATCGCCGCGATCATCCGGTCGTGTTCAGCGCTGGCGTATCCCATGCCAGATCCTCCGGCTGAAAGTAGTGGTCTTCGTTGCCGGTACCGGTGCAGCCGTCGACGTTCAGGTACAGGGAACCGGGCGGCTCGACTGCCCATAACCATTCGGTTTCGCCGATCTGGAACACCTGCTTCCACTCAACGATCCACACCACAAATTGCGCCAGCTCCGGCATCGAGTCGTCCGGGAATGCACGGACGTCCTGCACCTCTTCGACAAAGTCCAGATCCCAATACTGCCCGCGCAGGATTTTGCTGATTTCGGCGGCCAGGATCGCAGCCTGCAAGGCCGCTTTACTGATGGTGGAATCGACCATGATGCACACCTGAAAGCGGCCGCTCAGGGAGGTTTTGCCGCTGCCATTGTCGGCGGCTTCGCCGATTTCCGTCAGGGCGAACAACACTGCCGGCAACCCCACTTCCGCATCCAGCTCGGGAAAAGCCTCGACGCTCACCACCGTCGGTAAGCCCGCCCGGAAGGTCGCCTCGATCGCATTGTGTAAGGTCGTGAGCTCATCCATTGTTCAAACTCAGTATGAAGTTGACCATGCCGGCACCGTCCGGCTCGCGCTTGCTGACCTTGTAGCGACCGCCGCCCTGCTCCGCCGGTAGATCGATGGTAAGAAAGGTGTCTTTCTCGATGCCCATTGCCTCCACCACGCGAGCCGTGAAGGTCGGCGCCAGAACGTTATCCGTCACGATGGCATTGCCCAGACGCACGCTCTTCGATTTGCCGCCGACATCCGCACCGACAAAGGGCGAGAAGAACGCACCGTACAGCGCTAGGCCGTCCGGCTTGATGGCGCGATCGCCGAGGCGATCGACCAGCACGGCATCCATCCGGGCCGTGACGTCACGAAAGCGGCCCAGCGTGGTCACTGGATCAACAACGCTTCGGCAATACCGCCGACCGGAGCGCTCATCAGCTTGCCGAACGGCACCAAATCACCGATGGCCGTGAGCGGATCAACCAGGACGCCGGCTTGCAGGGCCACCTTTTGCCCCTGTAGCAGCGCCGCATCGGCGTGCAGGCGCCAAACGCCGTCGAGATGGCCGACCAGGACATCACCCGCCGCGCCACTGGCGATCGGGATGACCACCGTATCCACCAGCACCAACGGCACCCCCGCCGTCGCGCCACCGTCTGGCGCCACAAAAGTCAGCGTGCTGCCGGGACCCGAATAATTCTTGGACATACGTATTTCTCCTGATCAGAAAAAACAAACCCCGCACGCGGCGGGGTATTGAGGGAAATCACTACCGTCAGCGGGCTTTTGTTGCTACCGCACCGATCGACTTGTTCAGACCACGATAATCCAGCGCCGCGACGCCGGCATCGATCCGCACCTTGCTCGTCACGCCATCGATGGTGAATCCCTGTTGCTGCTCCATGTAGGGCTGCTCTACGCCGTCCAGATAAGCGACTTCGATGGTGTCGGCGCCTTGGCGAGCGGCTTCATACCAGGTGATCGGCGAATCATCGTCCAGGCGTGGCTCGGCGATCACCGTGGCAAAATTGCGGATCGGGTTATCGATGCCGGCATTGGTATCGACGCCGGGCACCGAGGCCGAGCGAATCAGTTGATTGGTCTTGTCTTCCAGCGCCACCGGCACCAGGACAAACGCCGGGCGAATGTTCAAGGTGCGAGGCTTGCCGCCCTCGACCTCGGTTTTCTGCAAGGCCATGGCGGTCTTGGCCTTGCTAAGCGCTTCAATCGACATATTGGCGCCGGTACCGGAAAACAGGTTATTGCGCGAGGCATCGAACAGCTCTTTGCCGTCGCTCATCACCGGCGAATGGATCAGCGTGTCATAGACCAGATCGCCAATGGTGCCGCGTGCGGCCAGACCCATGTTGTAAGGCACGGTGCTCAGTTGGTCGAGGTCATCGTTGATGATCGCCTGACGGGTGATGCTGAACATCTCACCGTAGGTGGCCAGGCGGATTTTTTCGCCACGGTCGTTGGTGGTGATGTACTTGTATTCAGCCCCTGGGCGAACTTCACGCAGACTCGGGAACGCACCCATGCCGACCCGGGATGCCACCTTGAAGTCACTCAAACGGCCCTTTTTTGTCCACAGGTGATAGGTCTCCGGCGCCTCGTCCCAGCCGAGCAGGACCGACTTGGCGGCGCTGTCTACCAGAATGTTGCCGAAGTCGCTGGAGTCATGGGTGAACGCAAGGCCGACCATGGCCATCGGATCAAGGGTGGCCACCAGGATGCCGCGATCATGCAGCGAAGCGCGGGCCAGCTCGCGCAGGCTCATGTGGTTATAGGCGTTGTCTTTCTGGTTTTCCGCCTGTCCCAAACGACCCGCCAACGAGGCGCGCACCGAATCGCCGACCAGGTTGCCGTTGCCGATGTGGCCATGGTGGTGAGGTCCACCCGTCGGTGTGGTGGTCGAGCCCAGCGCAACCAGCAGTTTTTCCCGCGCCATCTCGGCCGTACAGCTCAGGTCATTGAGGCAGGTGTTGAGCAACTCGGTGTGGCTAGTGACCAGCGAACCGCAGAACGCGGCATTGATCGCCGTGCGGCGGGCTCCGTCCGCCGCCATGACTTGGGCGCGCATCTGATCCAGGGTCAGCGCGACCGGCGCCGGATCGACAGCTGGCGTTGGGGTCGGGGCTGGCGTTGGGG